>NZ_JARGZF010000002.1:0-307713 GCF_029222705.1 Knoellia sp. p5-6-4 | reverse complement strand
TCCGAACCTTGAGAACTCAACAGCGTGTCAAAAATCGATGCCAATTACCTCGTCTCGAGGGGTGTCTGAACCAGCTTGATGGTTGGGGATGTGCTTTTCGATTCGATTTTCCTTTGGTTGACAACGATCAAACAGCGATCTCGCTGGTTGTTCTTGCTCAGCTAGTGATTTAAACCCTTTACGGGTTCTGGTTTCCGCGCCTGGTCTTTTGGGCTGGGTGTGGTGCTGAACATCAATGGAGAGTTTGATCCTGGCTCAGGACGAACGCTGGCGGCGTGCTTAACACATGCAAGTCGAACGGTGACCCGAGAGCTTGCTCTCGGTGATCAGTGGCGAACGGGTGAGTAACACGTGAGTAACCTGCCCCAGACTCTGGAATAACCCCGGGAAACCGGAGCTAATACCGGATATGACACCAATCCGCATGGGTATGGTGTGGAAAGTTTTTCGGTCTGGGATGGACTCGCGGCCTATCAGCTTGTTGGTGAGGTAACGGCTCACCAAGGCGACGACGGGTAGCCGGCCTGAGAGGGCGACCGGCCACACTGGGACTGAGACACGGCCCAGACTCCTACGGGAGGCAGCAGTGGGGAATATTGCACAATGGGCGAAAGCCTGATGCAGCGACGCCGCGTGAGGGATGACGGCCTTCGGGTTGTAAACCTCTTTCAGCAGGGAAGAAGCGCAAGTGACGGTACCTGCAGAAGAAGCACCGGCTAACTACGTGCCAGCAGCCGCGGTAATACGTAGGGTGCGAGCGTTGTCCGGAATTATTGGGCGTAAAGAGCTTGTAGGCGGTTTGTCGCGTCTGCCGTGAAAATCCGAGGCTCAACCTCGGACTTGCGGTGGGTACGGGCAGACTAGAGTGTGGTAGGGGAGACTGGAATTCCTGGTGTAGCGGTGAAATGCGCAGATATCAGGAGGAACACCGATGGCGAAGGCAGGTCTCTGGGCCACTACTGACGCTGAGAAGCGAAAGCATGGGGAGCGAACAGGATTAGATACCCTGGTAGTCCATGCCGTAAACGTTGGGCGCTAGGTGTGGGACCCATTCCACGGGTTCCGTGCCGCAGCTAACGCATTAAGCGCCCCGCCTGGGGAGTACGGCCGCAAGGCTAAAACTCAAAGGAATTGACGGGGGCCCGCACAAGCGGCGGAGCATGCGGATTAATTCGATGCAACGCGAAGAACCTTACCAAGGCTTGACATACACCGGAAACATCCAGAGATGGGTGCCCCGCAAGGTCGGTGTACAGGTGGTGCATGGTTGTCGTCAGCTCGTGTCGTGAGATGTTGGGTTAAGTCCCGCAACGAGCGCAACCCTCGTTCTATGTTGCCAGCGCGTTATGGCGGGGACTCATAGGAGACTGCCGGGGTCAACTCGGAGGAAGGTGGGGATGACGTCAAATCATCATGCCCCTTATGTCTTGGGCTTCACGCATGCTACAATGGCCGGTACAAAGGGCTGCGAAACCGCGAGGTGGAGCGAATCCCAAAAAACCGGTCTCAGTTCGGATTGGGGTCTGCAACTCGACCCCATGAAGTCGGAGTCGCTAGTAATCGCAGATCAGCAACGCTGCGGTGAATACGTTCCCGGGCCTTGTACACACCGCCCGTCAAGTCACGAAAGTCGGTAACACCCGAAGCCGGTGGCCCAACTCGCAAGAGGGGGAGCCGTCGAAGGTGGGACTGGCGATTGGGACTAAGTCGTAACAAGGTAGCCGTACCGGAAGGTGCGGCTGGATCACCTCCTTTCTAAGGAGCACTGGTCGCGCGAGCGATCCAGAGCCCGGTCTGTCCCCGAGTGTGGGGCAGCGGGTGCTCAAGGGTGGAACATCGATTAGTTGGCGCCGGCTGTCGGCTGCCTCGTTAGTACAAGCTCGCCCCTGTGGGGTGGGCAGTGGAACGCGGGTGGTGGGCAGGTGGTGCCTGGCACGTTGTTGGGTCCTGAAGGCTCGGGCGTAAGCTTGACCTTCGGGCCGGTTTGAATCGGCCTTGGACCCTCGCTCGCGGTCGAACCGCCATGTCTGCTCCTCGTTTGGGGGGTGGGGGTGGTAGGCGCCGGGTTGAGTGGGGGGCCGCCCGTTTCTTGAGAACTGCACAGTGGACGCGAGCATCTTTGTGGCTCAAGTTTTTAAGGGCACACGGTGGATGCCTTGGCACCAGGAACCGATGAAGGGCGTAGGAATCTGCGATAAGCCTCGGGGAGTCGATAACCAGACTGTGATCCGAGGATGCCCGAATGGGGAAACCCGGCTGGAGGCAAGTCCAGTCACCCTCGCCTGAACACATAGGGCGAGTGGAGGGAACGTGGGGAAGTGAAACATCTCAGTACCCACAGGAAGAGAAAGCAACCGCGATTCCGTGAGTAGTGGCGAGCGAAAGCGGATCAGGCCAAACCGTAGCTGTGTGATACCTGTCAGGGGTTGCAGTTGCGGGGTTGTGGGACGTCTTGACCAGTGCTGACACGCTGGTAGGGAGTTACAAATGTGCGTCATAGTCGAAGGGCATTGAAAGGCCCGGCACAGAGGGTGCTACCCCCGTAGACGAAATGGCACACACTCCTGAGACCCATCCCAAGTAGCACGGGGCCCGAGAAATCCCGTGTGAATCTGGCGGGACCACCCGCTAAGCCTAAATATTCCCTGGTGACCGATAGCGGACAAGTACCGTGAGGGAAAGGTGAAAAGTACCCCGGGAGGGGAGTGAAATAGATCCTGAAACCGTGTGCCTACAATCCGTCGGAGCCTCCTTGTGGGGTGACGGCGTGCCTTTTGAAGAATGAGCCTGCGAGTTAGTGCTCCGTGGCGAGGTTAACCCGTGTGGGGAAGCCGTAGCGAAAGCGAGTCCGAATAGGGCGTTCAGTCGCGGGGTCTAGACCCGAAGCGGAGTGATCTACCCATGGCCAGGTTGAAGCGACGGTAAGACGTCGTGGAGGACCGAACCCACTTAGGTTGAAAACTGAGGGGATGAGCTGTGGGTAGGGGTGAAAGGCCAATCAAACTCCGTGATAGCTGGTTCTCCCCGAAATGCATTTAGGTGCAGCGTCACGTGTTTCTTACCGGAGGTAGAGCTACTGGATAGCCGATGGGCCTCACCAGGTTACTGACGTTAGCCAAACTCCGAATGCCGGTAAGTGAGAGCGTGGCAGTGAGACTGCGGGGGATAAGCTCCGTAGTCGAGAGGGAAACAGCCCAGACCACCAGCTAAGGTCCCTAAGCGTGTGCTAAGTGGGAAAGGATGTGGAGTTGCATTGACAACCAGGAGGTTGGCTTAGAAGCAGCCACCCTTTAAAGAGTGCGTAATAGCTCACTGGTCAAGTGATTCCGCGCCGACAATGTAGCGGGGCTCAAGCACACCACCGAAGCTGTGGCATTGACATACTGCCCGGCCACGACTCCTGCGGGACCGTGGTCCAAGCGTGTTGATGGGTAGGGGAGCGTCGTGTGGCCAGGGAAGCGGCGGAGTGATCCAGCCGTGGAGGCCACACGAGTGAGAATGCAGGCATGAGTAGCGAATGACGGGCGAGAAACCCGTCCGCCGAATAACCAAGGGTTCCAGGGTCAAGCTAATCTGCCCTGGGTAAGTCGGGACCTAAGGCGAGGCCGACAGGCGTAGTCGATGGACATCCGGTTGATATTCCGGAACCGGCGAAGAACCGCCCATGACGAACCTAGTGATGCTAAGCGCCCGAAGCCTGTTCACCAATCCTTCGGGAGAGGGTTCAGGTGGAGCGCGCGACCCGATCTAGTAGTAGTCAAGCGATGGAGAGACGCAGGAAGGTAGCCTCCGCGTGGCGATGGTAGTCCACGTCCAAGGGTGTAGGGAGCGACATAGGCAAATCCGTGTCGCACATATCCTGAGACCTGATAGTGACCGCGTATGCGGGAAGCAGGGTGATCCTATGCTGCCTAGAAAATCTTCTAGCGAGGTTCGAGCCGCCCGTACCCCAAACCGACTCAGGTGGTTAGGTAGAGAATACCAAGGCGATCGAGTGAATCGTGGTTAAGGAACTCGGCAAAATGCCCCCGTAACTTCGGGAGAAGGGGGGCCCGGACCCTGAAGGAGCTTGCCTCCTAGGGTGAAGGGCCGCAGAGACCAGGGAGAAGCGACTGTTTACTAAAAACACAGGTCCGTGCGAAGTCGCAAGACGATGTATACGGACTGACGCCTGCCCGGTGCTGGAAGGTTAAGAGGACCGGTTAGCCCCTCGTGGGCGAAGCTGAGAATTTAAGCCCCAGTAAACGGCGGTGGTAACTATAACCATCCTAAGGTAGCGAAATTCCTTGTCGGGTAAGTTCCGACCTGCACGAATGGCGTAACGACTTCTCCACTGTCTCAACCACGAACTCGGCGAAATTGCACTACGAGTAAAGATGCTCGTTACGCGCAGCAGGACGGAAAGACCCCGGGACCTTTACTACAGCTTGGTATTGGTGTTCGGTACGGCTTGTGTAGGATAGGTGGGAGACTGTGAAGCATGCACGCCAGTGTGTGTGGAGTCAACGTTGAAATACCACTCTGGTCGTTCTGGATATCTAACCTCGGTCCGTGATCCGGATCAGGGACAGTGCCTGGTGGGTAGTTTAACTGGGGCGGTTGCCTCCTAAAAGGTAACGGAGGCGCCCAAAGGTTCCCTCAGCCTGGTTGGCAATCAGGTTTTGAGTGTAAGTGCACAAGGGAGCTTGACTGTGAGACAGGCATGTCGAGCAGGGACGAAAGTCGGGACTAGTGATCCGGCGGTGGCTTGTGGAAGCGCCGTCGCTCAACGGATAAAAGGTACCCCGGGGATAACAGGCTGATCTTGCCCAAGAGTCCATATCGACGGCATGGTTTGGCACCTCGATGTCGGCTCGTCGCATCCTGGGGCTGGAGTAGGTCCCAAGGGTTGGGCTGTTCGCCCATTAAAGCGGTACGCGAGCTGGGTTTAGAACGTCGTGAGACAGTTCGGTCCCTATCCGCTGTGCGCGTAGGAAACTTGAGAAGGGCTATCCCTAGTACGAGAGGACCGGGATGGACGAACCTCTGGTGTGTCAGTTGTTCCGCCAGGAGCACCGCTGATTAGCTACGTTCGGAAGTGATAACCGCTGAAAGCATCTAAGCGGGAAGCACGCTTCAAGATGAGGTTTCCACGGACTTCGGTCCGAGAGGCTCCCAGCCAGACGACTGGGTTGATAGGCCAGATGTGGAAGTGCAGCAATGCATGCAGCTGACTGGTACTAATAAGCCGACAACTTGACTCACACTCATAAGATTTAGCTTCGCGTCCACTGTGCGGTTCCCGAGACACGGTCGGGAACCAGGAAACACCTGATTGACATCTCCATAGAGTTTCGGCTGTCATAGCGAAGGGGAAACGCCCGGTCCCATTCCGAACCCGGAAGCTAAGCCCTTCAGCGCCGATGGTACTGCACTGGTGACGGTGTGGGAGAGTAGGACGCAGCCGAACATACTTTCCGAAAAGGGGGCTCTGCAGCGCAGAGCCCCCTTTTTGCATTCCCCTGTCCGCGAACCGATCGGCCGTGGAAGGGGACCGCCGTATGCCGGCAGCGCACACCCGCCACCGGTTCGGTCTGGCCCGAGCCGGTCCGTAGACTGCTGACCGATCCACTGCACACCGAGGAGACTTCGTGCCCGAGAACCAGCCCGGCCGACGAGACGACGCCCAGGGACGTCCCCCCAGGGGCGGTGGCCGCGCAGGGTCGTCCCGCGGCGGTGCCGCAGGGCGTGGCGGCGGCTCAGCCGGCCGCGGTGGTGGGAGCTACCGGGGCAGGGACGGCGACCAGCCCGGGGCCCGGCGCGGTGGTGCGGGCGCGGGTGGTGAGCGCAGCGGCGATGGCAGGCGCGCCGGCTCCCCGCGTGGAGGCTCTGCCCGTGGAGGTGCTCCACGTGGCGACGCCCGCGACGGCGGGCAGAGTGGAGCGCGCCCAGTCGGCACGTTCGACAACAGCGAGCGCCGCGGTGGCAGCAGGCTGGCCCCGAAGTCGCCGCGCCTGCCGGACCCCCGGATCGCCGAGGGCGTCACCGGCAAGGAGCTCGACCGGTCGGTCCACCAGCAGCTGCGGACCCTGAGCAAGGAGAACGCCGAGGGCGTCGCCCAGCACCTGGTGATGGTGGCTGCGATGCTCGAGGCCGACGACATCGCGGGCGCCGAGGCGCACGCGGAGACGGCGGTGCGTCGGGCGGGACGCGTTCCCGCGGCTCGTGAGGCCCTGGGGCTGGTCGCCTACCGCAAGGGCGAGTGGGCCCGCGCGCTGAGCGAGTTCCGCACCGCGCGCCGGCTCAGCGGCTCCTCGCACATGTTGCCCCTCATGGTCGACTGCGAGCGGGGCCTCGGACGCCCGGAGCGTGCACTGGAGCTGGCGACCTCGCCTGAGGCGCGGACCCTGGCGCTCGAGGAGCGGATCGAGCTGGCGATCGTCATCTCCGGCATCCGGCGTGACCTGGGCCAGCCGGACGCGGCCGTCCTGGCGCTGCAGATCCCGCAGCTGAAGTCCGCGAGCCGCAAGCCGTGGTCGGCCCGCCTGGCGTACGCCTACGCGGACGCGCTGCTCGAGACCGGCGACGAGGGCAGGGCCCGCGACTGGTTCGCGCGGGCCGCGGACTTCGACGACGAGGGTGAGACCGACGCGGCCGACCGGCTCGCCGAGCTCGACGGTGTGGTGCTGGTGGACCTGCTCGAGGGCGAGGGCGAGGACGACGAGGCCGAAGCCGACCTCGAAGCCGAGGACGACGCCGGCGAGGGCCGGACGCCCCGGGGCGGCACGGCCGACGAGCGGGACTGACCCGGGCCACCTGTGACGATGGCTCTCCTCGACCCCTACCTCGCCGTGGTGTGCGACCTCGACGGCGTCGTCTACCGCGGGCCGGCGCCGGTGCCCCACGCGGTCGCCGCCCTGCGGGACTGCCCGGTCCCCGTCCTCTACGCCACCAACAACGCCTCGCGGACGCCTGAGACGGTCGCCGAGCACCTCGTGGCCCTCGGGCTGACCGCGGCTCCCTACGCGGTCGTGACCAGCTCGCAGGCCGCTGCCCGCCACGTCGCGCAACGGCTGCCCGCGGGCTCGGCCGTGCTGGCCGTCGGTGGCGAGGGCGTGCTGCACGCCCTGCTGGAGCTCGGCCTGGCCGCGGTGCCGGTGCGGAACGCGCGCGGGTCGACCGCGACGTGGGCGGCGGTGGTCCAGGGCTATGGCGCCGACGTGTCGGCGTCCGACCTCGCGGAGGCCGCGTATGCCGTGCAGGCAGGAGCACTGTGGGTGGCCACCAACACCGACCGGACCCTTCCCACCGACCGCGGCACGGCCCCCGGCAACGGGACCCTGGTGGCTGCCGTCGAGGCGGCGGTGGGCAGGATGCCCGTCGTGGTCGGCAAGCCGCACGCGCCCCTCTACCTGCTCTGTGCGGAGCGGGTGCACCACCGGCCGGAGGAGCTGCTCGCGGTCGGAGACCGCCTCGACACCGACATCGCAGGAGCCGTGGAGACCGGCATGGACTCCGCGCTCGTGCTGACCGGGGTCGACTCGGCCGTCTCGCTCGCGACCGCCCCGCCGTCCCAGCGTCCCACGTACCTCCTGGAGGACCTGCGAGGCCTGTCCACGGCATACACGCCGGCGGAGCGCGACCCCGACGGGTGGTGGGCGTGCGGGAGGCACCGCCGCCGCATCGTGGACGGCCGCTGGAAGGTCGAGGGGGAGCCCTCCGAACGCATCGAGGCGCTGCGCGCTGCCGTCGCCGCCGTCCACGAGGCGCTCGACGCCGGAGAGCTCCTGGTCGACGTCGCCCGCTCTCTGGTGTCGGATGCCGACCACCGGCAGTAGCGTGACCGCAGACGAGCGACAGCGGGTCGCCGAGGGAGGAGTCGTCATGGCGTTCGAGTACGTGCGGGGCTACGTGCAGCTGGCCTCCGGGCTGGGGGAGCTGACCAAGGCCCGGGCCACGGAGGCTGCCCAGGGCCTGCTGTCGCTGCCCGGCGCGGGGGAGGTGGGCAAGCGGGCCATGCAGGTCACCGAGTTCGCCGACCAGCTCCTCGAGGCGGCCCGCGCGAACAGGGAGAGCCTGCTGGCCCTCATCCGCAGCGAGGTGGAGTCGGCGCTGGGCCGCTCCGACGTCGTTCGCCTCGCAGACTTCGACCGCGCCCGCACCGCGCTGGCGGCCCTGACGCGGGAGGTCGACGACCTGCGTGCCTCCCTGATGGCCGAGGCGTCGCGCAGCCCGTTGGGGCGTGCCCTGCCCGGTGCGCCGTCCCGAGCCACGGTGCCGCCGGCGGTGCAGCCTGCCACGGAGGCGGTCGCGGCCGCTGCCACGACCTCCGCGCCGACGACCCGGGAGACGACGCGGCCCGGCGCGAAGAAGACCGCCGCCAGGAAGAGCACGGCGAAGAAGACCTCGGCGAAGAAGGCGTCAGCCCAGAGGGCCACCGCGAAGAAGTCCGCAGGGGCGCAGACGGCGAAGAAGGCCGCCAAGAAGGCCACCGCCAGGAAGAGCACCGCGAGGAAGACCTCGGCGAAGAGCACGGCGACCAAGGCCGCCTCACAGGCCCCGACCCCGACCCCGAGCACCAGCGACAGCACGACCTCGAACGGAAACGGCACCGCATGACCGAGCACGACCAGCAGTCCCAGCACCGCGAGGCAGGGGCGCCCACCCCCACGCCGCCCCCGAAACCGGCGCCGCCGGGAGCGCCCTCGGGTGACGGCCCCACGGGTGACGCCCAGATCGACGCCGCCCTCGCCGAGCTCGACGCTGCGGCTCCGGACGACCTCGACGCCCAGATCGAGGCCGGGCAGCGGGTGCACCGCACCCTCCAGTCGCGCCTGTCGGACCTCGGAGGGCAGTGAGCGGCACGAGCCGCCTCGACGCCGAGCTGGTGCGTCGCGGCCTGGCCCGCTCGCGCGGCCACGCCCGTGAGCTCATCGACGCCGGTCTGGTCGACGTCACCGGCCGTCCCGCCACCAAGCCCGCCGCGCCGGTCGCGGCGGGCGACGAGGTGGTCGTCCGTGACGCCGGGCCCACCTGGGTGAGCCGGGCGGCCCACAAGCTCGTGGGCGCGGTCGAGCTGTTCGGCCCGCTGGGGCTGGTCGTCGCTGGGAGGCGCTGCCTCGACGTCGGAGCCTCGACCGGAGGGTTCACGCAGGTGCTGCTGCACCACGGCGCCGCCCACGTGGTGGCCCTCGACGTCGGCCGTGACCAGCTCGTCCCGGTCGTGCGGGACGACCCGAGGGTGACCGAGCGCTCCCAGACGACCGTGCGGGGGCTGACGGCCGACGACATCGGGGGAGCCGTTGACCTGCTCGTGGCCGACCTGAGCTTCATCTCGCTCACCCTCGTCCTCGACACCTTCCGTGGCCTGCTGCGCGACGACGGGGACGCCGTCGTGCTGGTCAAGCCGCAGTTCGAGGTCGGTCGCACCAGGCTCGGCAAGGGCGGGGTCGTGCGCACCCAGGGGGACCGCGCGTGGGCCATCACCGAGGTCGCCCGCGCCGCCGTCGCGGCCGGGTTGCCTCCCCGCGCCCTGGCGGCCAGCCCGATCCACGGTGGCGAGGGCAACGCGGAGTACCTCCTGTGGCTGACCCCTCGTGCAGGCGAGTCCATGGGATGGGAGGCTCTGGTCAGCACCGCCGACCAGGTGACCCTGAAGGGAGTCTGAGTGAGCCCAGCCGAGCGCCGCCGCATCCTGCTCGTCGCCCACCCGCGACGCAAGGAGGCCCACGACCTCGCGGCCGGGGTGGTGCAACGCCTGCACGACGCGGGCATGGAGGTGGTGGTGCTGCCCGACGAGGCCGCCGCCGTCGACCTCGTGGGGAGCCCGAACGTCACTCTGGCCGACCCCGACAGCCCCGCCGTCGACTGCGAGCTGGTGTGTGTGCTCGGAGGGGACGGGACGATCCTGCGCGGTGCCGAGATGGCACGTGGCACGGGTGCGCCGCTGCTCGGGGTCAACCTCGGGCACGTCGGCTTCCTGGCCGAGTCCGAGCGGGAGGACCTCGACGCCACGGTGGAGCGCATCGTCTCGCGGGACTACACCGTCGAGGAGCGCATGACCCTCGAGGTCACGGTGCGCCACGACGGCGACCTCGTCTACTCCAACTGGGCGCTCAACGAGGCGTCGGTGGAGAAGGCTGCCCGGGAGCGGATGATCGAGCTGACGGTCGAGATCGACGGCCGGCCGTTGTCCACCTGGGGTTGCGACGGGGTGGTGATGGCCACGCCGACCGGCTCGACCGCCTACGCGTTCTCGGCCGGGGGGCCCGTGGTCTGGCCGGATGTCGAGGCCATGCTGCTGGTGCCCATCAGCGCCCACGCCCTGTTCGCCCGCCCCATGGTGGTGGGGCCCAACAGCCACCTCGCGCTCGAGGTCGTCCCCTCGACCGAGGGCACGGGAGTCCTGTGGTGCGACGGGCGCCGGGCCGTGGACCTGCCGCCGGGCGCGCGCATCGAGGTGGTCCGGTCCGAGACCCCCGTGCGCCTCGCGCGGCTCACCTCGTCGCCGTTCACCGATCGCCTCGTCGCCAAGTTCGCGCTGTCGATCCACGGCTGGCGGGGCGCGGCACGTGCCGCCGCGGGGGCCGCCGGGGGCTGACCGGGCCCACCGGGCGTCGGCCGCCCGGCACCGCTGCGCTGTGTCGTGACCGGCACCGTCGGGGCGGTGTGTCAGTCTTGGGCGCGTGCTGCAGGAGATCCGCATCCAGAACCTCGGCGTCATCGACGACGCCGTCCTGGAGCTGCACCCCGGACTCAACGTCGTCAGCGGCGAGACCGGCGCCGGCAAGACCATGGTCGTCTCCGGCCTGGGGCTGCTGCTCGGGGCCCGCGCCGATGCCGGGCTGGTCCGTGCCGGCGCCCGTGCCGCGGCGGTCGAGGGCGTCGTCGACCTGCCCGCCGACCACGCGGCCGCCCGGCGAGCAGCCGAGGCGGGGGCCGACACCGACGAGGGGTTGGTGCTGCTGCGCACGGTGTCCGCCGAGGGCCGCTCGCGGGCCCACGTCGGTGGCCGCACCGCGCCGGTGGGGGTGCTGTCCGAGATCGGCGAGCACCTGGTGGCGGTGCACGGCCAGGCCGACCAGTGGCGGCTGCGCCAGCCCGACCAGCACCGCGCCCTGCTCGACCAGTACGCCGGGGAACCGGTCGCCGAGGCGCTGGCCCGCTACCAGGAGCTGTACGACGAGCACGAGCGCGTGCGCCGCGAGCTGGCCGAGCTGACCGAGGCGGCGCGTGACCGGGCCCGCGAGGTCGAGATCCTCCAGGTCGGGCTCGAGCAGATCGAGGCGCTCGACCCCCAGCCGGGCGAGGACTCCGAGCTGCGCGTCGAGGACGAGCGGCTCAGCCACGCCGAAGGCCTGCGGGCCGGGGCAGAGACGGCTCGCGCGCTGCTCGCCGGGGCCGAGGAGGAGTATGCCGCCCAGGAGGCCCCGAACGTCATCGGCGCCATCGCCGACGCCCGGGCCGCGCTGGGCGGCCTCGTCGAGCACGACCCCGCGCTGCGCGAGCTCGACCGGCGCCTCGCCGACCTCGGCTACCTCGCCGCCGACCTCGGGGCGGACCTCACCGGCTACGTCTCCGACATCGAGCTCGACCCCGCCCGCCTGGCCTGGGTGCAGCAGCGCCGGGCCGACCTCGGCGGGCTGATGCGCAAGTACGGCGACAACGTCGACGAGGTGCTCGAGTGGGGACGCCGGGCGGCGGCCCGGCTCGACGTGCTGCTGAACGCCGAGGACGCCCTCGCCGGGCTCGGCGCCCGGCTGGAGGCCCTCCGGGCCGACCTTGCCGAGGCGGCCACCACGCTGACGAACGCCCGACGCAGGGCCGCCACCGGTCTCGCCGAGGCGGTCACGGGCGAGCTGGCCCACCTCGCGATGGGCAAGGCGGTGGTGGAGGTGGGCGTCACTGACCGGCCTGCCCCGGACGGCCTGCTGCTGGCGGGTCGCGACGAGCCGGTCCGCTTCACCCGCCAAGGCGTCGACGACGTCGAGATCCTGCTGGCCGCGAACCCGGGCGCCCCGGCACGGTCGGTCGCCAAGGCCGCGTCCGGTGGTGAGCTGTCGCGGGTCATGCTCGCCCTCGAGGTGGTGACCGGGGCCCGTGGCTCGGGCGAGGTGCCGACCTTCGTCTTCGACGAGGTCGACGCGGGCGTCGGCGGACGGGCCGCGCTGGACATCGGCGCCCGCCTGGCCGCGCTGGCACGGCATGCCCAGGTGATCGTGGTCACGCACCTGGCCCAGGTCGCGGCCTTCGCCGACCGCCACCTCGTGGTCACCAAGAGCAGCGACGGCCATGTCACCTCCAGCGGCGTCGCCGCTGTCGAGGGCGACGCCCGGCTGCGCGAGCTCGCCCGGATGATGGCCGGCGTCGACAGCGACACGGCGGTCGAGCACGCGGGCGAGCTGCTGGCCCAGGCCGGCGAGCGGCGTGAGGCGGCGGCCACCGCTTAGCGCACCGGCACCACCCCGGGGCCGGCCCCGAGCGCGGTCCTGGGTTCCGCGCGTAGGGTTGCAGCAGGGGTCTGCGTCACACCCGGGCGCCCGCGTGTGCGTACGGCATACGGATCGCGACATGGCACGATGGGTTCGATGCCCTTGAAGATCCCCCGCCAGCGTGCCCGCGAACCGGAGAGCCCCGGTGTCCGCGGCACTGCGCGTGTCGACCCCCGCACGAAGAACCTCACCAAGCGGCTGCGCCCCGGCGAGATCGCCGTCATCGACCACCAGGACATCGACAAGGTCAGTGCCGAGGCCCTGCTGGCCTGCCGGCCGGCGGCGGTGGTCAACGCATCGCCGTCGATCTCGGGGCGCTACCCGAACCTCGGTCCCGAGATCCTGGTCGAGGCGGGCATCCCGCTGGTCGACAACGTCGGCAAAGCCGTCATGCACGACCTGCACGAGGGGCAGCACGTCCGCGTCGACGGGGGCGAGGTCCTGGTCGACGACACCGTGGTGGCCCGTGGCACCGCCTTCGACCTCGATCAGGTCGAGGCCGCCATGACCGAGGCGCGCGCCGGACTCGCCGTGCAGCTCGAGGCGTTCGCAGCCAACACGATGGAGTACCTCCGCCGAGAGCGCGAGCTCCTGATCGACGGCGTCGGCGTGCCCGACATCACCACCGACCTCGACGGCCGGCACGCCCTCGTCGTCGTGCGCGGGTACCACTACAAGGAGGACCTGCAGACCCTCAAGCACTACATCCGCGAGTACCGCCCGGTGCTGATCGGCGTCGACGGCGGCGCCGACGCGCTCGTCGAGGCCGGCCTGAAGCCGGACATGATCGTCGGCGACATGGACTCGGTGTCGGACTCCACGCTGCGCAGCGGGGCCGAGATCGTGGTGCACGCCTACCGGGACGGCAACGCACCGGGCCTGGAGCGGGTGCGCCGCCTCGGCGTGGAGCCGGTCGTCTTCCCGGCCACCGGCACCAGCGAGGACGTCGCGATGCTACTGGCCGACGACAAGGGCGCTGAGCTGATCGTGGCGGTGGGCACGCACGCCACCCTGGTCGAGTTCCTAGACAAGGGCCGCTCCGGCATGGCGAGCACGTTCCTGACCCGGCTGCGGGTCGGCGGCAAGCTCATCGACGCCAAGGGTGTCAGCCGCCTGTACCGCTCGCGGATCTCCAACCTGTCCCTGGCCGTCATGCTGCTCGTCGGCCTGTCGGCGCTGTTCGCCGCCCTGTGGGCGACCCCGGGTGGGCACGCCTTCCTGCAGGTCATCGGCGCCCGGTGGGACGACCTCTGGTCCTTCATCGTAGGAATCTTCACGTGATCGATTTCCGGTACCACCTCGTCTCCATCGTCTCGATCTTCCTGGCCCTGGCCGTGGGGATCGTGCTCGGTGCTGGCCCGCTGAAGGAGGACATCGGCAACACCCTGACCTCCGAGGTCAACCGGCTGCGGGAGGACCGCACCCAGCTGCGGGCCCAGCTCGAGGAGGCCGACAAGGCCGCCCAGGCCCGCGACGACTTCACCGAGGCGAGCAACAAGTCCCTGCTCGCCGGACGGCTCCAGGACAGCACCCTGACCGTCGTGGTGCTGCCCGGCGCCGACGAGAACCTCGTGAAGGCGACGACGAGCAGCCTGGCCCTGGCGGGCGCGAAGATCGGCTCGACGGTGACGGTGCTCGACAGCTGGGTGGACCCGGACAAGCAGACCTTCCGCTCGACCCTGGGCGACCAGCTCGCGCCGAGCGTCCAGGTGCCGGTCGACGAGGGCGGCAACATCCTCGACGACGTGCTGGCCCGGGCCCTGCTCACCAAGGCGGGCGGCAACGGCGCGGGCAGCGCCGCGGCCCTGGAGGGCCTGCGCACCGGCGACCTGATCCGCTACACCCCCGACGACATCGAGGCCGCCACCGGCGCGGTCGTCATCGGCGGCCCGGTGAGCGGTGGCACCGCTGCCGAGCGCACGGAGCGGGCCGAGGCGCTCAGCAGCCTGGCCGGCGCGCTGGACGCCGCCGGCAGCGGGGCCGTCCTCGTGGCGCAGGACGCCGCGGCCAGCGACAGCCCCCAGACCTCGGTCGTGGCGGTGGCACGCCAGGACGCGGACCAGGCCAAGGAGCTGTCCACGGTCGACAACGGGGCGATTCCCATGGGCCAGGCCAGCGTCGTCTTCGGGCTCCTCGAGCAGTTCGCCGGCAACGTGGGCCAGTACGGCCTCGGCGCCGACGCGACGGCCGCGTTCCCGACGCTGGCGACGAAGTAGCACCACGTGACCCGCAGAGCCCTGCTGGCCGGAGGCATCGCCGGGGCGGCCTCCGTGGCCGCCCTTCGCCTGCTGCGCGCCACGCCGCCCGGTGGCGCCGCCGCATGGGACCGCACCAACCACGCAGGCCGGACCGTGACCCTTCTGGAGGGACCGGCCTACGTGTCGGGGGCGGCGGCGGGCGCTCTCGCCGTCGCGACCGGACCGGCAGGGGCGCTCGCGCCGGTGCTCGCCACGGTCTCGGCGGGGGGGTTCGGCGCCCTTGACGACCTGGCCGGCGACTCCCGGAGCAAGGGCCTCAAGGGCCACCTGGGCGCGCTGGCCCGCGGTGAGGTCACCACGGGCGCGGTGAAGATCCTCGGGCTGGGCCTCACCGGCCTGGTCTCGGCCGCGCTGGTCGACCGCTCGACCCGCAGGGCCGCCGGGGCCGACACGAGCGGTCGTCGACCGGCGACCCTCGACACGCTCGTGGGGGGCGCGGTCATCGCCGGCGCGGCCAACCTGCTCAACCTGCTCGACCTGCGCCCGGGGCGCGCGCTCAAGGTCACGGTGCTGGCCGGGACCCTGCTCGCGACCGACGCCCGCAGCGAGGCGGCGGCAGGGGCTGCCGTCGGCGCGGCGGCCGCCCTGCTCGGGCCCGACCTGGCCGGGGAGTCCATGCTCGGCGACACCGGGGCCAACAGCGCCGGGGCCCTGCTGGGCACCGCACTGGTGCAGCGCAGCGGCCGTGGCGCGCGCCTGGGGGCCCTCGCCGTGCTGGCGGGGCTGACCCTGGCGTCGGAGCGGGTCAGCTTCACGAAGGTCATCGAGTCCACCCCCGGCCTGCGCGAGCTCGACGCGCTGGGTCGCCGATGAGCGCAGAGTCCGCGGGGAGGGAGCGGCCCGCGCCCCGCGGCGTGACGACCTCGATCGCCCGCGCGGCCGGCATCATCGCCGTGGCGACCCTGCTGGCCCGGGTGGCCGGTTTCGTCCGCACCCTGGTGTTCTCCGACAGCGTCGGCACCTCGGGCGTGGGGTCGGTCTACCAGACGGTCAACACGATCCCGAACGCCGTCTTCGAGGTGGCCGCGGGAGGGGTGCTGGCCGCCGCCGCCGTGCCGCTCGTCGCAGGCCAGCTGGGCGCGGGCCGTGACGAGGACGCCGACCAGACCTCCTCGGCGCTGCTCACGTGGGCGGTGGCGGTGCTCCTGCCGCTGTCGGCGCTGCTGGCGCTCGCCGCCCCTGCGCTCAGTGCGTTCATGCTCGGGGACCAGTACTCCCAGGAGGCCGTGGACCTCGGCACCCGGATGCTGGTGGTCTTCGCGCCGCAGGTCGTGCTCTACGGCATCGGCATCGTGCTGACCGGCGTGCTGCAGGCCCGGCGCAGCTTCCTCGCCCCCGCGCTGGCCCCGCTGCTCTCGAGCCTGGTGGTCATCGCCGCGTACGTCACCTACGGACAGCTCACCGAGGCCGACGGCTCCCCGGAGTCCGTCTCGGGCGCCGCCGTGCTCGTGCTCGCCGGCGGCACCACCCTGGGGGTCGCGGTGCTGAGCCTGCCGCTGTTCGTCCCGGCCTGGCGAGCCGGTGCGCGCCTGCGCCCCACGTTCCGCTTCCCGGAGGGCACCGTCCGGCGGGTCAGAGCCCTGGCCGGAGCCGGGGTGCTGGCGCTGGTGGCCCAGCAGGCGGCGGTGCTGGCGACGCTGTGGCTGGCGAACAACCGCGGCGGTCAGGGCGCGGTCAACGTCTACGCCTACGTCCAGGCGGTCTACCTGCTGCCCTACGCCCTGCTGGCCGTGCCGATCGCGACGTCCGCCTTCCCGGCCCTCGCCCACGGCGAGGGGGCCGGGGTCCGGGAGCAGGGCACGCTGGCCCGCTCGCTGCAGGCCATCCTCCTGCTGTGCGGCGGGGCGGCGGCCGTGCTGGTGGCCGTGGCCCGACCCGTCGGCGCGTTCTTCACGTCCCTCGACCGTGGTGCCGACCTGGGGGGCGCAGAGGCCCTCGCCGCCATGCCCGCGACACTCGTGGCCTACGCGCCCGGTCTGGTCGGCTTCGGCGCGGCGGCCCTGCTGACCCGTGCCCTCTACGTGCGGGGCCGGCCGGCCCTGGCCGCGCTCGCCGTGGCAGGCGGCTGGCTCGTGGCGGCCCTCTGGCCCCTGCTGACGCTGCCCGACGACGCCGGCCCGTCGGGCACGCTGCGCAGCCTGGGTGCCGCGTCGTCGGTCGGCATGACCCTGTCGGCCGTCGCGCTCGGCGTGCTCGTCCGGCGGGCGTGGGGGCTCGAGGCCATCCGGGGTGCGGGCCGGACCCTCGGCGCCGTGGTCGTGTCCGCCGCGGTCGCGGGCGGTGTCGGCGACGTGCTCGCCTTCTACTGGGACGCCTCCGGCCTGGCCGGGGCGGTGGTCGCCGGCGTCGTCGTGGCAGTGGCGGTCACGGTGCTCTACCTGGGGGTCATGGTCGTGGCCGACCGGCAGGCCATGCAGGCTGCCGTGGCGCGCGGTCGCCGTCGCAGGGGGAGGCCCTGATGCGCATCCTCCTGGTCCTCGGCACGAGCGCCGGGGGCGTGGGGCGCCACGTCCACGGGCTCACCTCGGCCCTGGTGGCCGGCGGTCACTCCGTGGTCGTCGCCTGTCCGCCGGAGGTGGAGGACCGCTTCGGGTTCGCCGGCGCCGGCGCCCGCCACGTGCCGCTCACGGTCACCGACCGGCCGCACCCGCTGCGCGACCTGCGTGCGATGTCCACCCTCGGAGACCTGCTGCGGCACGCCGACGTCGTGCACGCGCACGGGCTGCGGGCGGGGGCGCTGGCCGCCCTGGCAGCCACGGGATCGCAGGTTCCGGTCGTCGTCACCCTCCACAACGCGGCGCCCGGTGGCCGCGTGACGGCGCGGCTGTATGCCGTGCTGGAGCGCGTCGTGGCGCGGCGCGCCACCTGTGTGCTCGGGGTCTCCGACGACCTCGTGCAGCGGATGGCCGACCTGCGCGCCCGGGTGGGCGGGCTCGCCGTGATCCCCGGACCGCCGCCACCGACGGGCACCGTGGACGCCGCGGCCGTCCGCGACGACCTGGGCGTCCCCCCCGGGCAGGTCCTGGCCGTCGTCGTGGCCCGTCTCGCCCCGCAGAAGGGGCTGCACCTGCTGCTCGACGCCGTCGCCCTCGTCCGCGACCTGCCGCTGGCCGTCGTGGTGGCCGGTGACGGGCCCCAGCGGCAGGAGCTGCAGGAGCGCATCAGCCGCGAAGGCCTGCCGGTGCGCCTGCTCGGCCACCGTGGCGACGTGCCCGCCCTGTGCGCGGCTGCCGACCTCGTGGTCTCCAGCGCCGTGTGGGAAGGGCAGCCCATCAACCTCCAGGAGGCCCTGCACGCCGGAGCGGCCATCGTGGCCACGGACGTGGGCGGCTCGGCCGCAGTCCTCGGTGACGCCGCGGTGCTCGTGCCGGGAGGCGACTCGCACGCGCTCGCCCACGGCATACGGCTCCTCGTCACCGACGAGGGGGAGCGGGCGCGCCGGCGGGCCCTGTCGCGCCGGCAGGCCCTGACGCTGCCCACGGAGGCCGACGCCGTGGTCGCCGCCCTCGAGGTCTACGAGTCCGTCACGTGACGCGCGGCGAGCCCTGGCTCGGCGGGCTCGCTCGATGACGTAGAGTTAAAGCCCGTGGTGCAGACGAAACACATCTTCGTGACCGGAGGCGTCGCCTCTTCGCTCGGCAAGGGCCTGACGGCCTCCAGCCTCGGACACCTGCTCCGCGCGCGCGGCCTGCGTGTGACCATGCAGAAGCTCGACCCGTACCTCAACGTGGACCCGGGCACCATGAACCCGTTCCAGCACGGTGAGGTCTTCGTGACCGAGGACGGCGCCGAGACCGATCTCGACATCGGCCACTACGAGCGGTTCCTCGACAGCAACCTCCATGGCACGGCGAACGTCACGACGGGCCAGGTCTACAGCCAGGTCATCGCCAAGGAGCGGCGCGGGGAGTACCTCGGCGACACCGTGCAGGTGATCCCGCACATCACCAACGAGATCAAGGAGCGGATGCGCGCCGAGGCCGCGGGCTCCCCGCTGGCGCCGAAGGGCGAACCGGCCCCGGACGTCATCATCACCGAGATCGGCGGCACGGTCGGCGACATCGAGTCGCTGCCGTTCCTCGAGGCGGCCCGCCAGGTGCGCC
Organism: Knoellia sp. p5-6-4; assembly: GCF_029222705.1. NCBI lineage: Bacteria > Bacillati > Actinomycetota > Actinomycetes > Micrococcales > Intrasporangiaceae > Knoellia > Knoellia sp. p5-6-4. The sequence continues at coordinate 288,882 of NZ_JARGZF010000002.1, read as the reverse complement.
ACGACGTCGGCCGCGACAACGTCTTCTTCCTGCACGTCTCGCTCGTGCCCTACCTCGCCCCCAGCGGCGAGCTGAAGACCAAGCCCACGCAGCACTCGGTGGCAGCCCTGCGCCAAGTCGGCATCCAGCCCGACGGCCTCGTGCTGCGGGCCGACCGTGAGATCCCGGAGAACATCAAGCGCAAGATCTCGCTCATGTGCGACGTCGACGCCGAGGCGTGCGCCGCCGCGGTCGACGCGCCGAGCATCTACGACATCCCGAAGGTGCTGCACGCCGAGGGCCTCGACGCCTACGTCATCCGCCGCCTCGGGCTGAACTTCCGCGACGTCGACTGGACCGACTGGGACCTGCTGCTGCGCCGGGTGCACAACCCCGAGCACACCGTGGAGATCGCGCTCGTGGGCAAGTACGTCGACCTGCCCGACGCCTACCTCTCGGTGACCGAGGCCATGCGCGCGGGCGGGTTCCACCACGACGCCAAGGTGAAGATCCGCTGGGTGGCCAGCGACGACTGCCAGACCGAGGCGGGCGCGCAGAAGGCGCTCGGCGGGGTGGACGCCGTGCTCGTGCCCGGTGGGTTCGGCGTCCGCGGCATCGAGGGCAAGCTCGGTGCGCTGAGGTGGGCGAGGGAGCGCGAGGTGCCCACCTTGGGCATCTGCCTCGGCCTGCAGTGCATGGTCATCGAGTACGCCCGCAACGTCGCCGGCATCGAGGGCGCGTCGTCCACCGAGTTCGACCCCCAGACCCCGGCGCCGGTCATCGCCACGATGGAGGAGCAGAAGGCGTTCGTCGAGGGCGCCGGCGACCTCGGGGGCACGATGCGGCTCGGCTCGCAGCCGGCCACCCTCGTCGAGGGCTCGGTCGTCGCCGAGGCCTACGGCACCACGACGGTGCACGAGCGGCACCGCCACCGCTACGAGGTCAACAACGAGTACCGCCCCCAGCTCGAGGCGGCAGGGCTCGTGATCAGCGGCACGCACCCCGATCTCGGACTCGTCGAGTTCGTCGAGCTCCCGCGCGACGTGCACCCCTACTACGTCTCGACCCAGGCGCACCCGGAGTTCAAGTCGCGCCCGCACCGGGCCCACCCGCTGTTCGCCGGGCTGGTCGGGGCGGCCATCGACCGGCAGCGCCAGTCGCGGCTGCTCGACGTCGAGCGGCCGCGCGAGACCGCCGACGCCACCGCCTGACGTGCCCGGCGCCGACGAGGAGCTCGCCGACCGGATCGTGCACCGGCCGATCGTGCGGTCGGAGGTCGTGCACCACGGGATGGTGTGGGACGTCCTGCGCGAGACGGTCGACCTCGGCGAGGCGGGCGAGGTCACGCGCGAGTTCGTGCGGCACCCCGGCGCCGTGTCGGTCGTGGCCCTCGACGACCGGGACCGCGTCGTCCTGCTGCAGCAGTACCGCCACCCCGTGCGGGTGCTGGAGTGGGAGGTGCCCGCCGGCCTGCTCGACGTCGACGGCGAGGACCCGTGGGTGGCCGCCGCACGCGAGCTCCACGAGGAGGCCGACCTGCAGGCGCAGGAGTGGCACGTCCTCGTCGACTACTTCAGCTCCCCGGGGGGCGTGGACGAGGCGCTGCGGGTCTACCTCGCCCGTGGCCTCAGCCACGTCCCGGAGGACGACCGTCACGAGCGCGAGGGGGAGGAGCTGGGTATGCCGGCGCGCTGGGTCGACCTCGACGAGGCCCAGGACGCGGTGCTCGCCGGACGCATCCACAACCCGAGTGCCGTCATCGGGATCCTCGCTGCGCACGCCGCACGCGAGCGCGGCTGGGCGACCCTGCGGCCCCACGACGCGCCGTGGCCCGAGCACCCCGCCCGACGCTGACCCGCCGGCACCGGGGCACCGGGTGAGCAGCGCGTTCGGCGGCGGCCCCGGCACCCTCGACTCGTGCCCGTGCGGTTCCGGGGTGCCCTACGACCGCTGCTGCGGCGCGCTCCACCGCGGTGAGGCGGTCGCGTCGACGGCCGAGCAGCTGATGCGCAGCCGGTACGCCGCATACGCCCGCGGGCTCGAGGACTACCTGCTCGCGACCTGGCACCCGGCGACCCGACCGGGGTCGCTGGCGCTCGACCCCGCCGTCGAATGGCTGCGTCTCGAGGTGCTCGGCTTCTCCGGTGGAGGGGAACGCGACGACCGCGGCGAGGTCGAGTTCACCGCCCACTACCGTGAGCGTGGCCGGCGCGGCAGCCTGCACGAGCGGAGCCGCTTCACCCGGCGGGGCGGTCGCTGGCTCTACCTCGAGGGCACCGTCGACTGAGGCTCTAGTCCAGGAGCAGGACAGGACCTTCGTCCCTCAACCCCGGACGTCCTCCGCGCGTCCAAGGGGCGCAGGGGGACGAGGTGCCGTGGCCGCAGTGCCCGGCGGACGAAGGCGGTGGAGTCGATGTCGAACAGCCAGACGGTCTCGGGCCCGGGCGGGCCCGATGCGGGTGCCGGACGGTCACGGTGGTTGTGGCCCGTCCTGGCGGCGGCCACGGTGCTGGTGCTGGTGGCAGTCGCGGTGCTCTTGCTGGGAGACGGCAACGGCGGCGACGGGCCGGGGGCGGGCGCCACCACGACGACGACCCCGACCGCCACGGGCTCGGCGACCCCTTCGGCGACGAGCACCACGGCCACGCCGTCAACGACGACCGCCACCCCCTCGTCGCCGGTGCCCGGCCAGCTGACGGTGCCGGTCTACTACGTGGTCGACGTCGAGGGCGTCGGGCCGCGGCTGTACCGCGAGTTCCACCGCGTCCCCGCCACGGGCGACCCCGTGGCTGCCGCAGTGACCGAGATGTTCACCGGCGCACCGCGGGACCCCGACTACCGGTCGCTGTGGCCCACCTCGACGCGCGTGCTGTCGGTCGAGCGTCTCGGCGCCGGTGTCGTGCAGGTCGACGTCTCCGGCTTCGTGCAGCTCGGCGCCTCCTTCGAGGGCGCCGCGGTGCAGCAGCTGGTGCACACGGCCACCGCGGCCGAGCCGTCGAACACGCAGGTGAAGCTGCTGGTCAACGGAGCCACCCCGCCGTCGGGGCACATGGACTGGTCGGGGCCGGTGAAGCGGTCCGCGCCGCTCGAGACCCTCTCCAACGTGTGGATCCTGGCCCCCGTCCAGGGCGCCACGGTGTCGTCGCCGGTGGCCATCAAGGTCTACGGCACAGGGTTCGAGGGCAACGTCCCGCTCAAGGTCTTCAAGGGCGGCACCGAGGTGGCCTCGACCCAGGTGACGACGATGATGGGCGGCTACCGGGAGGCCGGGACGAGCATCGAGCTGCCGGCCGGCAGCTACGAGCTGCGGGCCTACAACGACAGCGGCAAGGACGGCAGCCTGACGTTGTGGGACAGCAAGGCCTTCACCGTGCGGTGAGAGAGGCCGGGTGACAGCGGCCGGGCACCCGGCATACGGGCTGCGGTTCGTATGCCGGGCGCGGCCTTCCGTAGGATGGGCGGGTTGTCCGCAACACCCACAGCCCCCGATCCGAAGGAACCACTCGTGCTCCGCACCCATGAGGCCGGCACCCTGCGTGCCGACCACTCCGGCCAGACCGTCACGCTCACGGGCTGGGTCGCCCGTCGGCGCGATCACGGCGGAGTGGCGTTCCTCGATCTGCGGGACGCCTCCGGCGTCGCCCAGGTCGTCGTGCGTGACGAGGTGCTGACCGAGGGCGACGCCCACGACCTGCGCAACGAGTACGTCGTCAAGGTCGTCGGCGAGGTGCGGATGCGCCCGGAGGGCAACGCCAACCCCGACCTGCCGACCGGTGAGATCGAGGTCATCGCCGAGCGCATCGAGGTGCTCAACGAGAGCGCCCCGCTGCCCTTCCAGATCGACGAGCGCGTCACCGTCGGCGAGGAGGCCCGCCTCAAGCACCGCTACCTCGACCTGCGCCGCCCCGGCAACGGGTCCGCCGGGTACGCGCTGCGCCTGCGCTCGAAGGTCAACGCCGCGGCCCGCACCGTGCTCGCCGAGCGTGACTTCGTCGAGATCGAGACCCCGACCCTGACCCGGTCGACGCCCGAGGGCGCCCGCGACTTCCTGGTGCCCGCGCGCCTTGCCCCCGGCAGCTGGTACGCCCTGCCGCAGAGCCCGCAGCTGTTCAAGCAGCTGCTCATGGTCGCCGGCATGGAGCGCTACTACCAGATCGCGCGCTGCTACCGCGACGAGGACTTCCGCGCCGACCGCCAGCCGGAGTTCACCCAGCTCGACATCGAGATGTCGTTCGTCGAGCAGGAGGACGTGCTCGAGCTCGGCGAGGCGATCGTCAGCGCCATCTGGCGGCTCGTCGACGTCGACCTCAAGACGCCGTTCGAGCGGATGACCTACCACGAGGCCATGCGCCGCTTCGGCACCGACAAGCCCGACCTGCGCTTCGGCAACGAGCTCGTGGAGTGCACCGAGTTCTTCAAGGACACGACGTTCCGCGTGTTCCAGCAGGAGTACGTCGGCGCGGTCGTCATGCCCGGCGGCGCCTCCCAGCCCCGCAAGCAGCTCGACGCCTGGCAGGAGTGGGCCAAGCAGCGCGGCGCCCGGGGCCTGGCCTACGTGCTGGTCCAGGAGGACGGCACCCTCGGCGGTCCGGTGGCCAAGAACGTGAGCGACACCGAGCGTGAGCGCCTGGCCGCCCACGTCGGTGCCCAGCCGGGCGACTGCATCTTCTTCGCAGCCGGCGCCACGAAGGCCTCGCGAGCCCTGCTCGGCGCCGCCCGGCTCGAGATCGGCCGGCGCTGCAACCTCATCGACGAGGACGCCTGGTCGTTCCTGTGGGTGCTCGACGCCCCGATGTTCGAGCCCACCGCCGAGGCGACCGCCTCGGGCGACGTGGCGCTCGGCTACAGCGCGTGGACTGCGGTGCACCACGCCTTCACGTCGCCGAAGAAGGAGTTCGAGGACACCTTCGACACCGACCCGGGCGCGGCGCTCGCGTACGCCTACGACATGGTCTGCAACGGCAACGAGATCGGTGGCGGCTCGATCCGTATCCACCGCCGCGACGTCCAGGAGCGGGTCTTCGAGGTCATGGGCCTGTCGGAGGAGGAGGCGCAGGAGAAGTTCGGCTTCCTGCTCGACGCCTTCCAGTACGGCGCCCCGCCGCACGGCGGCATCGCGTTCGGCTGGGACCGCATCGTGGCCCTGCTCGCCGGGTCCGACTCGATCCGCGACGTCATCGCCTTCCCGAAGTCCGGTGGCGGCTACGACCCGCTGACCGCTGCGCCCGCCCCCATCACGCCGGAGCAGCGCAAGGAGGCCGGCGTCGACGCCACACCGGAGCCGCGCGAGCAGGACTGACACCCCGCTGCACAGACCTCTGGCTGCGCAGGCCTCCCGGTGCCCCGCTGGTGGTGCCGGGATGCCTGCGTCGTTGCCCGGGGCGGCTCCCTGCAACACGCGACCTGCGTCGGGGTGACCCGGGGCACCCCTGACGTGAGTCACCATGTGCGTGCGTCACCATGTGAAGGTGCCGGAGGAGCCCAGGCGAGCGCCGACCGACGTCCTGGTGCACCTGCGCCGGGCGCGAGACCTCGCCGACCTCGAGTTCGCCGGGCCGCTCGACCTCGACCGCCTCGCCGGCGTCGCGGGGCTCTCGAAGTTCCACTTCCTGCGGCTCTTCCGGGCCACCTACGGCGTCACGCCGGGGGAGTACCTCTCGAGGCGGCGGATCGAGCGCGCGCAGGACCTGTTCCGGGCCACCAACCTGACCGTGACGGAGGTCTGCCACGCGGTCGGCTTCAGCAGCCTGGGCTCGTTCAGCAGCCGGTTCCGCACGGTGGTGGGCGAGAGCCCGAGCGAGTTCCAGGCCCGCTACGCGGCTGCTGGGGCGCCCCACATCCCCGGCTGCTTCGTCTTCATGTGGGGCCTTGCCGAGCGCGACGTCCGGACGACCGGCTCAGCAATCGAGGAGAAGCCCGCGGCCGACCCGCAGCCCTAGCGTGGAGCCCATGATCACCAACATCTCCATCGTCAGCGTCTTCGTGAAGGACATCGACGAGTCGAAGAAGTTCTACACCGACGTCCTGGGCTTCCAGGAGAAGGACGACATCACCCTGGGCGAGGGCTACCGCTGGTGCACCGTGGTGCACCCGAGCCAGCCCGAGCTCAACGTCAGCCTCGCCATCCCCGGTCCGCCCCACTCGCCGGAGTTCGTCGAGGCCATGAAGCGCGCCCAGGACCAGGGCAGCATGCACGGCCTCGGCCTCAACGTCGACGACTGCCAGCAGACCTACGAGGAGCTCTCGGCCCGTGGTGTCGAGTTCCTCCAGTCCCCGTCCGAGCGGCCCTACGGCGTCGAGGCCGTCTGCCGCGACAACTCCGGCAACTGGCTCGTGCTCGTGGAGCCCCGCGACTACACGCCGGCCGACTTCGCCTGATGCCGGGCGGGGGTCCGGGGCGGGGCGCGGGAGCGCGCCTCGCCGTGCCCGAACGGATCCGGTATGCCGTTGGCGGCCTCAGCCTGCACCCGGACAGCCGGGTGCTGGAGGTCGGCGGGGGCAACGGCGTCGCCGCCGCCCTGATGCTCCCCGTTCTCGGCGCCGGTGCGGGCTTCCTCCTCGGCATCGACCGGTCGCCGACCGCCACCGCTGCCGCTTCGGCCCGCAACGCCGACGCCGTCAGGGCCGGGACGGCCGTCTTCGTGACGGCGGAGCTCCCCGACCTCGACCCCGCGGCGCACGGCCGTTTCGACCGGGTGCTGGGGGTCAACGTCAACGTCTTCTGGACCGAGTCCGCCGCGCGGGAGCTGGCAGTGCTCGAGCGCGTCCTCGACGCCGACGGTGAGCTGCACCTCGTCCACCAGCCGCCTTCCGTCGCTCGCCGGACGCCAGTGCTGGCCGCTCTGGTCGCGAACCTCGAGCGGGCGGGCTGGAGGGCCGACGTCGACGTGCCGGACGGTGAGCCGCCGCTGCTGCGGGTCGTCGCACGACCCCCCGGTGAGGTCAGCGAGTGGCCAGTCGGCGGCTGGACCAGAGGTGGTCGCCGGTGAAGCCGAGGCCGTGGTAGACCCGTCGGGCCACGTCGTTGTCGGAGTACATGCCCAGGGTGCACACGCCGCTGTCGGCGATCGCTGCCCGGGTCAGGGCCGCCGTCACCGCGAGGCCCAGGCCGGTGCCTCGCGTCGAGGGGTGCACGGTGATGCCGGCCAGCAGGGGGTGGCCGGCCACGTTCGTCTCGCGCACGCCGCAGGCCACGAGCCGGCCCTCGTCGTCCCGCGCCCCGAGCCAGTGCTGGCCGGGGTAGTCGAAGGGTCGGGCGTCGGTGCGTGGGTTTGCCTTGTCGAGGAGGGCCGCGATGTCGGGGAGGTCCTCCTCCGAGAGGGGGACGAGGCGGTCCTCGCCGGGCACGTGCGGTGGCCACGCCACGGCATACATCCACTCCCACTCGTCGCCGTCGCCGATCGGCAGGTGCGGGGCGACGGCGGGCAGCGAACCGCGCTGCACCGTGACCCCCGAGAGGTCGCCCGGGTGCAGTGCCTGCGCCGCCATGGCGGCGACGAGCCGGCCTGCGTCGCCCGGTGGCCCCATCACGAGCAGCCCGAGCCGGCGGGTGTGCGTCTGGCGCGGCAGCGCCACGGCCGCGCCGAGCGCCCAGGCCGGGTGCTCCAGCGGTGCCGGGATGTCGTAACGGATGAAGGGGCTGCCGCCGGACGCGTCGAGCAGCTCGGCGTGGGTGACCAGCTCGCGCAGGGTCACTCGGTGATCCCGAACCGCGCGTGCAGCCGCCGCAGCCGGGCCGGCGCCCACCAGTTCCAGTCACCGAGGACCGCCATGGTCGCCGGCACCAGGAGCATGCGGACCAAGGTGGCGTCGATGAGCACGGCGACCGCGAGGCCGACGCCCGTCTGCTTGATCACCAGCAGCTGGCCGGCCACGAAGCCGGAGAACACGATGACCACCAGCAGCGCCGCCGAGGTGATGATGCGGCCCGATCGCTGCAGACCCATCACGACGGCGTCGTCGTTGCTGTAGCCCTGCTCGTGCAGCTCGACGATGCGCGAGAGCAGGAACACCTCGTAGTCCATCGACAGGCCGAAGCCGAACGCGAGGATCAGCAGGGGGATCATCGACTCGAGCGCTCCCACCGAGTCGAACCGCAGCAGGCCCTCGAGGTGCCCCTGCTGGAAAACCCACACGAGCACCCCGAGGCTCGCGCCGAGCGAGACGACGTTGATGAGCAGGGCCTTGACCGGGATGACGACCGACCCGGTCATGAGGAACAGCAGCACGAGCGTCGCGATCGCCACCAGGGCGAAGGCGATGACGGCCCGGTCGAACATCGAGTCCGTGAAGTCCTGCAGTGCCGAGGCCTGGCCGACGACGTAGGTCGGGAAGTCGGGCCGGTCCGCCTGGAGGGCCCGGACCATCTCGCGGGCGCCGTCGTCGAGGGGGCCGCCGGGGACGTCGATGCCGATGGTGCTCAGCTGGTCGTTGACCCGCTGCGGTGTGGCCGTGACCTCCTGCCCGTCGAGGGTGGGGAGGTCACGGGCGTACTCGGCCGCCTGCTCGGGCGTGGCCTGCGCGACCACCCGCAGGTCGGGTCCGTTGAGGGTCGGGTAGTGCTCGGCGAGGTCCTCGAAGAAGACCCGCTGGGCCGCGTCGCGGGGGAGCAGCTCGGCACCCGAGGAGGTCAGCCGCATGTCGAGGGCCGGCAGGGCGAGGAACACCAGCAGCCCCAGCACCCCGGCGATGATGGGGATGGGCCGGTCGTGCACCCAGATGGCCAGCCGGGAGAACACCCCGTGCTCCGGCGCCTCCTCGGTGCCCTTCCTCAGCAGCCTGCGCGCTCCCAGGGCCGCGAGGGCAGGGATGAGGGTGATGGCCACCAGGATGGCCACCAGCACGACGGACAGGGCGGCCGAGCCGATGGCCCGCATGATCGGCGCCTCGAAGACGAGCAGTCCGCCCAGGGAGATGGCGACGGTCAGCCCGGAGAAGATGACGGTGCGGCCGGCCGCGTCGACGGTGCGGGCCGTCGCGTCGAACACCATCTGCTGGGGGATGTCCCTGGCCGGCATGCCCCTGGCCCGGGCCCGCAGCTCCTCGCGGAACCGGCTGACGGTGAGCAGGCCGTAGTCGATGCACAGGCCCAGCCCGAGGACGGTGACCACGTTGACGACGGTGGCGTCGAGGTCGATGAGGTAGGAGAAGCCCAGCAGCGAGGCCAGCGCCCCGCCGATCGCCGCGACCGCGCCCAGGACCGGCATGCCCGCCGACACGAAGCCGCCGAAGACGACGACCATGAGCAGGAAGCTGACCGGCAGGGCGACGCCCTCCCCGGTGCGCAGGTCCTGCTCCACCTGGTGCGTGATGTCGTCGATCAGCTCGGTGAGGCCGCCGGTCTGGCCCGACGCGCCCGGCAGGGCCTCCACCATGGCGTCGAGCTCGCGGTCGACCTGCGCCCGCACCTGCTCGCCCTCGGTGCCGCTGAGGTCGGGGTCGAGGGACACGACCGTGAGGAACCCGTCCGAGCCGGGGTCCTCGTCCTTGAGGAAGGCCTTGGCCTGCGGGCTCTGCAGGCCCTCGGGGACCACGTAGGGCATGCCCACGCTCTCGACGCCCTCGATCTCCGAGACCGTCCGTGCGGTCGCCACCGCCGTCCGCGCGACCTCGGGGGAGTCCGCGTCGACGCCCGAGACCTGGAGCATGTACCGGTCGGTCGCCGCCTCCCCGGCCTCCGTGAGCAGGTCGCGACCGGTGAGGTTCTCGCCGCGGACGACCGGCTCGCCCGACTCGAGCCGGTCGAACAGCGACTGGTCGGTGAAGACCCCGAGGGCGCTGCCGAAGGCCGCCACCACGGCGAGCAGCCAGACGGTCACCACGACCCGCGGGTGACGGGCCATCGACGCGCCGAGGTGGGAGAGCGCCGAGTTGCGGCGGTCGGGGTGCAGGTCGGTCACGAGAGATAGCCTGCCACCCGTGGGTATCGAGGCAGGTGACGACCTCTTCGCCTCGTCGACGGCGCAGCGCCGCGACGGTGGTGCAGGCTCCGACGCGTCGCTGCCGCCGCTGGCGGTGCGGATGCGTCCACGCTCGCTGGAGGAGGTGCGAGGCCAGGCCGACGTGCTGCGGCCGGGCAGCCCGTTGCGGCGGCTCATCGAGGGCTCCGGCGGTGCGGCCGGGCCGCTCTCGGCGATCATCTGGGGCCCGCCGGGCACCGGCAAGACGACGCTGGCCCACCTCGTGGCGACGGCGGCGGACCGCCGGTTCGTGGAGCTGAGCGCGGTGACCGCCGGGGTCAAGGACGTGCGGGCGGTGATGGACCAGGCCGCGCGCGAGCGCGACCTGTACGACCGCCAGACCGTGCTGTTCCTCGACGAGATCCACCGGTTCACCAAGGCCCAGCAGGACGCCCTCCTCCCGGGCGTGGAGACCCGGCAGGTCGTCCTCGTGGCGGCCACCACCGAGAACCCCTCGTTCTCCGTCATCGCCCCGCTGCTGTCCCGCTCCATGCTCATCACCCTCGGGCCGCTGTCCGAGCAGGAGGTGGCCGAGGTGCTCGACTCGGCGGTCACCGACGAGCGGGGCCTGGCCGGCGAGCTCACCCTGGCCGAGGAGGCCCGCGCGCACCTCGTACGTGTGGCCGGCGGCGACGCCCGCCGGGCCCTGACCTCGCTCGAGGCGGCGGCGGGGGTGGCCCTCGACGACGTCGCCGCCGGTTCGCAGGACGAGGGTCCCGTCCCGATCACGCTCGCCCACGTGGAGCAGGCGGTGGCCCACGCCATGGTGCGCTACGACAAGACGGGCGACCAGCACTACGACGTGGCGTCGGCGCTCATCAAGTCGATGCGCGGCTCCGACGTCGACGCCTCCCTCCACTACCTGGCGAGGATGCTCGAGGCGGGGGAGGACCCCCGCTTCATCGCCCGGCGCATCGTCATCGCCGCGAGCGAGGACGTCGGCATGGCCGACCCGACGGCCCTGCAGACCTCGGTGGCCGCCATGCAGGCGGTCGCCCAGATCGGCATGCCCGAGGCCCGGCTCATCCTGGCCCAGGCGGTGGTGCACAACGCGCTCGCACCCAAGAGCAACGCGGCATACCTCGGCATCAACGAGGCGATCGCCGACGTGCGGGCCGGGCGCGGCGGGCAGGTGCCCGCGCACCTGCGCGGCAGCGGGTATGCCGGTGCGGCCAGGCTCGGGCACGGGAAGGGCTACCAGTACCCCCACGACGCGCAGGATGCCGTTGCGCGCCAGCAGTACCTGCCCGACGACCTGCACGGTGCGACCGACTACTACCGGCCCACCGGCCGCGGGTTCGAGGAGCGGCTCGCCGCACGGTGGGCGTGGCTGAAGACCCGCCTCGGCCGCGACTGAGCAGGTGCGCGGCCAACCGGTAGGGTTGCCGCCATGGATGTGAGTTTGGGCGATATCGCCGGAATGATCGCGGCCCTGGCGTTCGCGTTTCTCGTGTTCCGCCTCGGCAGCGTGATCGGCAAGGCCGGCAAGGTGCTCGACGAGACGCGCCTCAGCGTGCGCAGCACCACCGAGAACGTCCAGCCCACCCTGATCAAGCTGACCGACACGGTCTCCCTCACCAACGAGCAGCTCACGCGGGTGGACGGGATCACCACCAACGTCTCGGCGATCACGACCAACGCCAGCGCCCTGACGGCGCTCTTCGCGGCCACCTTGGGCTCGCCCGTCGTCAAGGTCGCAGCGTTCACCTACGGCGTGCGCACCGCCATGTCCGGCTCGGCCCGCTCGGGCCGGGCCACCCGCGGCCGTCGGCGCAGGGGCTGATCGCCATGGCACGCCTGTTCTGGGTCGCCCTCGGCGCCGCCGCCGGGGTCTACGCCGTCCGCAAGGTCACCAAGGCCGCCGAGGCCTACACGCCGGCTGGGGTCGCGCACGGGCTCTCCGACTTCGCCGACGGCCTGCGCGAGCTCGCCGACGCCGTGCGCGAGGGCATGTCGGAGCGCGAGGAGGAGCTGCGGCTCGCTCTCGGCATCGACGCCGGCACCGAGGACGCCGGTGCCGACACGACCGCCCGCCGGCTCGACGCAGAGACCGCCCGCCGCCTGATCGAGGACCCGACCGGGCGCTTCGACCCCCGAGCTCGCTAGGGGCCAGCCGCCCCCGCCGACGGCCCCGGCTGCGCCCCGCCGCCACCCACGTCCCCTGCACGTACCATCGTCATGCCCGCGTGAGCATGCAACTGAGGATCTGACACCTGATGGAAACCGCCGAGATCAGGCGCCGCTGGCTCTCCTTCTTCGAGAGCAAGGGACACTCCGTGGTCCCCTCCGCCCCCCTCGTCTACGACGACCCCAACCTGCTGTTCGTCAACGCAGGCATGGTGCCGTTCAAGCCCTACTTCCTCGGCCAGCAGTCGCCTCCGTGGGACCGGGCCACCTCGGTGCAGAAGTGCGTGCGCACCGGGGACATCGAGGAGGTCGGCAAGACCAGCCGGCACGGCACGTTCTTCCAGATGAACGGCAACTTCTCGTTCGGCGACTACTTCAAGGCCGGCGCCATCGAGATGGCCTGGGAGCTGCTCACCACCCCGCAGGGGGAGGGCGGCTACGGCATCGAGCCCGACAAGCTGTGGGCCACCGTCTACGAGGAGGACGACGAGGCCGCCGACCTGTGGGTGCAGCTGACCGGCATCCCCAAGGAGCGCGTCGTGCGCCGCGGGCTGGCCGACAACTACTGGCACATGGGCGTCCCCGGCCCCGGTGGCCCGTGCAGCGAGATCTTCGTCGACCGCGGGCCCGAGTACGGCCTCGACGGCGGCCCGGCGGTCGACGAGGACCGCTTCATGGAGGTCTGGAACCTCGTCTTCATGCAGTCCTCGCTCGGCGACGTGCGCACCAAGGTCGACTTCGACATCGCCGGCGACCTGCCGAAGAAGAACATCGACACCGGCATGGGCCTGGAGCGGATCGCCTCGATCCTGCAGGGCGTCGACAACATGTACGAGATCGACGAGGTCTACCCGGTGCTCGAGAAGGCCGCGGAGATGACCGGCAAGCGCTACGGCGCCAACTCCGGCCACGACGCGGCGCACAGCCACCCCGACGACGTGCGGCTGCGCGTGGTCGCCGACCACATCCGCTCGTCGCTGATGCTCATCGGCGATGGCGTCACCCCGGGCAACGAGGGCCGCGGCTACGTGCTGCGCCGGATGCTGCGCCGCGCGGTGCGCTCCATGCGCCTGCTCGGCTTCGACGAGCCCAGCCTGCCGCACCTGCTGCCGGTGTCGATGGAGCGGATGAAGAACTCCTACCCCGAGCTCGAGACCGGCTTCAGCCGGATCTCCCAGATCGCGTATGCCGAGGAGGAGGCCTTCCGGCGCACGCTGGCGTCCGGCACGACCATCCTCGACACCGCGGTGGCCAGGACGAAGGCCGCGGGCGGCACCACGCTCGCGGGCAGCGAGGCGTTCTCGCTGCACGACACCTACGGCTTCCCGATCGACCTGACCCTGGAGATGGCCGCCGAGCAGGGGCTGGAGGTCGACCGCGAGGGCTTCCGCTCGCTGATGCAGGAGCAGCGCGACCGGGCCAAGGCCGACGCGAAGGCCAAGAAGGCCGGCCACGCCAACACCGAGGTGTGGAAGAAGCTGCGCGAGACCGGTGCGACGGACTTCCGCGCCTACGTCGAGCTCACCAGCGAGGCGTACGTCGTCGGGCTCGTGCGCGACGGCGAGCTCGTGGAGGAGCTCGAGCCCGGCCAGCGCGGCCAGGTCGTCCTCGACCGCACGCCGTTCTACGCCGAGTCCGGCGGCCAGGTCGCCGACGAGGGCATCATCACCGCCGACGGCGCGCGGCTGAAGGTCGTCGACGTCCAGCGCCCGGTCAAGGGCCTCATCGCCCACACCGTCGAGGTGCTCGACGGGGCCGTGCGCTCGGGAGCCGAGGTGATCGCCGAGGTCGACCAGGATTGGCGCATCTCGGCCTGCCAGGCGCACTCCGGCACCCACGTCGTGCACGCCGCGCTGCGCCAGGTGCTCGGCCCGTCGGCGCTGCAGTCCGGCTCCTACAACAAGCCCGGCTACCTGCGCCTGGACTTCGCGTGGGGCCAGGCGCTCTCGCCCGAGACCCGCAGCGAGATCGAGGAGGTCGCCAACCTCGCCGTCCGCAAGGACCTGCCGGTCTCCGCCCAGTTCATGACCCTGCCCGAGGCCCGCGAGTGGGGCGCCCTGGCGCTCTTCGGCGAGACCTACGACGAGCAGGTGCGCGTCGTCGAGATCGGCGGACCGTGGTCGCGTGAGCTCTGCGGTGGCACCCACGTGCAGCACTCCTCGCAGATCGGCGCGCTCACGGTCACCGGCGAGTCGTCCGTGGGCTCCGGCGTGCGGCGCCTCGAGGCGTTCGTGGGCATGGAGGCGCTGCGCTTCCTGGCCAAGGAGCGGGCCCTGGTGGCCGAGCTGACCGACATGGTCAAGGTGCAGCCGGGCGAGCTCAAGGAGCGCATCTCCTCGCTGCTGGCCCGGGTCAAGGACGCCGAGCGCGAGATCGAGAAGATGCGCCAGGAGCAGGTCATGGCGCAGGTCGGCAAGCTGCTCGACTACACCCGCGACGTGCGCGGCATCCGCGTGCTGACGCACGACGCGGGCCAGGGCGCCGGCGCCGACGACCTGCGCACCATGGCGCTCGACCTGCGCCACCGGCTCGGCGAGCAGGCGCCCTCCGTCGTGGCCCTCACCGGTGTGGCCAAGGGCCGCCCGGTCGTCGTCGTGGCCACGAACGCCGCGGCACGCGAGCGGGGCATCAAGGCCGGTGCGCTGGTGCGCGTCGCTGCCCAGACCCTGGGTGGCGGCGGCGGGGGCAAGGACGACCTCGCCCAGGGCGGCGGGACCGACGCAGCCAGGACCGGCGAGGCCCTCGGCCGCGTCGACGCCGAGATCGCCGCGGCCGCCGGGTGAGGTGACGGTGACGCGGACCGGCGTGCGGGTCGGTGTCGACGTCGGCTCGGTCCGCGTCGGGCTGGCCTCGAGCGATCCCTCGGGGTTGCTGGCCACCCCGGTGCGCACTGTGGCGCGTGGGCAGTCCGATGCGGTCGTGCCGGGCAGCGAGATTGACGTCGCGACCGACATCGCCGAGGTGGCGGCCTTCGTGGCCGACGCGGAGGCCATCGAGGTGGTCGTGGGGCTGCCGCGGACACTCGCGGGCGGCGAGGGTCCCGCGGCGACGGAGGCGCGGCAGTATGCTCGTCGGCTGGCGGTGCGCGTCGCACCCGTGCCGGTGCGGCTCGTCGACGAGCGGCTCACGACGGTCGATGCCCACCGCTCGCTCCGCGAGAGCGGGGTCGACGGCCGGCGGCAGCGCTCGGTGGTCGACCAGGCAGCCGCCGTGCTGATCCTCCAGGCGGCGCTCGATGCGGAACGCAGCTCCGGGCGCCCGCCCGGCGAGCTGGTGAGGCCAGACGGGCGCAAGCCCCGGACGAAGGACAGGCGTCGATGACCGAGCCGCACCTCGAGCACTCGATCTTCGGTGCTGAGGATCCGCCGCAGGAGGCACCCCAGCTGCGTCGGCAGCGGCAGCAGCACCGCCGCCGTCCGGTGCGGCGCCGCCGCCGGTTCCTGGTGCTGCTCCTGGCCGTCGTCCTGGTCGGCGGAGCCGTCTACGGCGCCTACCGGGCGTTGTGGCCGCTGGTCACCCAGCTCACCGCCAGCAACGACTACCCCGGGCCGGGGGCGGGGGAGGTGCAGGTCACCGTCAACGAAGGGGACACCGGCCGCGCGATCGGCGTGTCGCTGGAGAAGGCCGACGTGGTGAAGTCGAGCAAGGCCTTCCTGGACGCCGCCGCGGCTGACAGCCGGTCCGCCGCCATCCAGCCGGGCACCTACACCCTCAAGAAGCAGATGACGGCCAAGGATGCCCTGGCCATCCTCGTGAACCCCAAGAACCGCACCGTCCCGCGGGTGACCATCCCCGAGGGCCTGTGGCTCTCCGAGATCCTGGCCACTTTGTCGAAGTCCACCGGCATCCCGCTCAAGGAGTACCAGGCGGCTGCCAAGGACACCGGCTCGCTCGGGCTCCCGGCCTCGGCGAAGGGAAACCTCGAGGGCTACCTCTTCCCGGCGACGTACGAGTACCCCGCGAAGTCGACCGCCTCCGAGCAGCTCAAGAGCATGGTCGAGAAGACCGTGGCCGAGCTCGCCAAGGCGGGCGTGGCCGAGGACGACATGGAGCGCACCATGGTCGTGGCCTCCATCGTCGAGGGCGAGGTCAACGGCGAGGCCGACCGCGCCAAGGTGGCGCGGGTCATCGAGAACCGGCTCGCGCAGAAGTCCGGCCCGACCAAGGGCTTCCTGCAGATGGACTCGACCGTGCACTACGCGGTCAAGAAGCGCGGTCGGGCGGGCACCACCGACGCCGACCGGGCGAGCACGAGCCCCTACAACACCTACCGCCACCAGGGCCTGCCGCCGGGACCGATCAACAGCCCCGGCGCGGCGTCGATCGCCGCCGCCGCGAACCCGGCCGACGGCCCGTGGCTCTTCTTCGTGACGGTCAACCCCGACACGGGTGAGACCCGGTTCGCCACGACGACCTCGGAGCACCAGGCCAACGTCAACCTCTTCAACAAGTGGTGCCGGGAACACGCGGGTCAGTGTTGACCGACACCGTGCTGAATGCGGCCGTCCTCGGCTCGCCGGTCGCGCACTCGCTCTCACCGGTGCTGCACGGCGCCGCCTACCGCGCGCTCGGCCTCGTCCGGTGGCGGTATGCCGCGCACGACGTCGACGAGGCGGCCTTGCTCCCCTTCGTGGCAGGGCTCGACGAGACCTGGCGCGGCCTGAGCCTGACGATGCCGCTGAAGGAGGCCGGCTTCGACGTGGCCGCGGACGTCTCGCCGACCGCGCGAGCCACCGGGTCGGTCAACACGCTGGTGCGTCGGGACACGGGGGAATGGGACGCGCACAACACCGACGTGCACGGCATCGTGGCCGCCCTGTCGGGCGCCACCTCGCCGCGGCCGACGACGGATGGGCTCGGTTCGGCGACGGTTCTCGGATCCGGCGCCACCGCACGCTCGGCGGTCGCGGCCCTCGTCCGGCTCGGCGTCTCGCGGGTGCGCCTGGCCGTGCGCGCCTCCGCCCGCGCCTCGACCGTGCGGCTGGCCGCCGACCTGGGGGTCACCGTCGAGCAGGTCCCGCTGTGGGACTGGGCGGTGAGCGAGAGCCCGGGTCAGCCCGCGCTGGTGGTCAGCACGCTGCCGCCCGCCGCCGGCGGTGCGGCGGCCGAGGCGATCCGGGGGCGGAACCTGTCCGGGACACTGCTCGACGTCGTCTACGCGGGCTGGCCCACGCCGCTGGCCCGCGCCGCCGCTGACGCGGGGATGGACGTCGTCTCGGGCCTCGACATGCTGGTGCACCAGGCGGGCGAGCAGGTGCGGCTCATGACGGGGCACGAGGCGCCTCTCGAGGTCATGTTCGCCGCGGCCCGCGAGGCGGTGGGCTAGTGCTCGCGCCGGTGTCGGGGGCCGGCACCGCCGGGTGGGTCATCGGCGTCCTGGTGCTGGCGGGCGCCCTTCTCGGTGTCGCCACCGCCCAGGCGCTGCGCAGCGCGGGCTACCGCATCGAGTCGGACGAGCCCGCCACCGCACAGCCGCGGGCGCCGTGGTGGCCGGTCCCGGCCCTCGCGGTGCTCTGGGGCTTCCTGGCCTGGGGCATCGGCGACCTTGCGGCGTGGGCCGCCCTGCCGGCATACCTCTTCTTCGCCTGGCTGGCGGTGGCACTGGTCTGGATCGACCTCGACGTCCACCGACTGCCCGACGGACTGGTCCTGCCGGCCTACCCTGCGCTGCTGGTGCTGCTGGGGTGCGCGTCCCTGGGGGCGGGGGACTGGGTACGGATGCGCAACGCGCTCATCGCCATGGCCGGGATCTATGCGCTCTACTTCGTGATGGCGATGGTCTCCCCATCCTCGCTCGGCTTCGGCGACGTGAAGCTGTCGGGGCTCATCGGGCTGGTCCTGGGCTGGCTGGGCCTCGGCACCGCGCTGCTCGGGCTGCTGGCCGGCTTCGTCGCCGGCGGCATCATCGCGCTCGTGATGCTGGTGGCGCAGCGCGCGGGGCTTCGCTCGCACATCGCCTTCGGACCCGCCATGGTCGTCGGCGCCCTGCTGGCCCTGGCGTTCGAGTACCGGTTGGTGCCCGTCTGACCCACCCGAGGGCTACGCCGATGGGACTAGCCCAGGGGTCCAAAGGCCTGTTCCCACCGCCTCCCCGAGTGACGATGATCGGCACATGGGGCGCTACGTCTACGACTTCGCTGAGGGCAACAAGGACCTGAAGGACCTGCTGGGGGGCAAGGGCGCGAACCTCGCCGAGATGACCCGGCTGGGGCTGCCGGTGCCGCCGGGGTTCACCATCACCACCGAGGCGTGTCGGGCCTACCTCGCCGAGGGCCACGAGCCCGAGAGCCTCTCGGAGGAGATCGACCGGCACCTCGCCCGGCTCGAGAAGACCATGGGCCGGCGCCTCGGCGACGTCGACGACCCCCTGCTGGTCTCGGTGCGCTCGGGAGCCAAGTTCTCGATGCCCGGCATGATGGACACGGTGCTCAACATCGGTCTCAACGACCGCTCCGTCGAGGGGCTGGTGCGCCAGAGCGGAGGCAACGAGCGGTTCGCGTGGGACTCCTACCGCCGGCTGCTCTCGATGTTCGGCCAGACGGTGCTCGGGGTGCACAAGGACGCCTTCGAGGACGAGATCGACCGGCTCAAGGGCGAACGCGGCGCGACCAACGACCTCGATCTCACCGCCGACGACCTGCGCGAGCTGACCCGTGCCTACGAGCGGACGATCCGCGAGCACACCGGCCGCGACTTCCCGCAGGACCCGCGGGAGCAGCTCGGCCTCGCCGTGCGCGCCGTCTTCGACTCGTGGAACACCGAGCGGGCGACGATCTACCGGCGCCGCGAGCGCATCCCCGCCGATCTCGGCACCGCCGTCAACGTCGGCACCATGGTCTTCGGCAACGGGGGGATGGACTCCGGCACCGGGGTGGCGTTCACCCGTGACCCGGCGACCGGGGCGCAGGGTGTCTACGGCGACTACCTGCAGAACGCCCAGGGCGAGGACGTCGTCGCCGGCATCCGCAACACCGTGCCGCTGCACGACCTCGAGCAGATCGACCAGGCCTGCTTCGAGCAGCTGATGCAGCACATGCAGACCCTCGAGCAGCACTACCGCGACCTGTGCGACATCGAGTTCACCATCGAGCACGGCAGGCTCTGGATGCTGCAGACGCGGGTGGGCAAGCGCACCGCCCAGGCCGCGTTCCGCATCGCCGTCGAGCTCGTCGACGAGGGCCTCATCGACATGGACGAGGCGCTCCAGCGGGTCAACGGTGCCCAGCTGGCGACGCTGATGTTCCCCCAGTTCAACAGCGAGCACGAGCGGCACCTGCTGGGCACGGGCATGAACGCCTCGCCCGGGGCGGCGGTCGGCAAGGCCGTCTTCGACTCCCAGACGGCAGCGGACTGGGCCGAGCGCGGGGAGGACGTCATCCTGGTCCGGCGCGAGACCAACCCCGACGACCTCAAGGGCATGGTGGCTGCGCAGGGCATCCTCACCAGCCGGGGCGGGAAGACCTCCCACGCGGCCGTGGTGGCGCGCGGCATGGGGCGCACGTGCGTCTGTGGCGCCGAGTCTCTCGACGTGGATGTCCGGGCCCGGCGCTTCACCTGCGCCGACGGCACGGTCGTGGGTGAGGGCGACGTCATCTCCATCAACGGCACCACCGGCGAGATCTGGCAGGGCGAGGTCCCCGTGATGGCCTCACACGTGGTTCGCCACTTCGAGGGCGACACCTCCACCGACGACGACACCGTGCGGGCGGTGGCCCGGGTCATGGACCATGCCGACAAACGCCGGCGGCTCGGTGTGCGGGCCAACGCCGACACCCCGGAGGACGCCGCGCGGGCCCGCCGCTTCGGCGCCCAGGGCATCGGGCTCTGCCGGACGGAGCACATGTTCCTCGGGGAGCGCCGCGAGCTGGTCGAGCACTTCATCGTCGCCGAGACCGACGAGCAGCGCGACGCGGCGCTGGCGGCCCTGCTGCCCCAGCAGCGTGAGGACTTCATCGGCATCTTCGAGGCCATGGACGGCCTGCCGGTCACGGTGCGGCTCATCGACCCGCCGCTGCACGAGTTCCTCCCCGACCTGACCGACCTCGCCGTCCTCGTGGCGCACGAGGACGACGCCGGCAACCCGGACAGCCGGCACCACAGGCTGCTCGAGGCGGTGAAGCGGCTGCACGAGCAGAACCCGATGCTGGGCCTGCGGGGCGTCCGCCTCGGCATCGCGATGCCGGGACTGTTCACCATGCAGGCACGCGCCATCCTCGAGGCGGCGGCGGCCCGGCTCGAGGCCGGCGGCGATCCGCGGCCCGAGATCATGGTGCCGCTGGTGGCCACGGCGGAGGAGTTCGAGCTGGTCCGCGCGGAGATCGAGAAGGTGGCCGCGGAGGTCGTCGAGGCCGCCGGCCGCGACATCCCCTTCACGGTGGGCACCATGATCGAGCTGCCGCGTGCGGTGCTCACCGCCGGCCGGATCGCCGCAACGGCGCAGTTCTTCTCCTTCGGCACCAACGACCTGACGCAGATGACGTGGGGATTCTCGCGCGACGACGTCGAGTCCTCGTTCTTCTCGGCCTACCTCGAGAAGGGGATCTTCGCGGTGTCGCCCTTCGAGACCCTCGACCGCGACGGAGTCGGCTCCCTGGTCCGGTATGCCGTGGAGAAGGGCCGCGGCGTGCGTCCTGACCTCCACCTGGGCGTGTGCGGGGAGCACGGCGGCGACCCCGAGTCCATCCACTTCTTCGAGGAGGTGGGCCTCGACTACGTGTCGTGCTCGCCCTTCCGGGTGCCGGTGGCGCGGCTGGAGGCGGGCCGGGCGGGCAGGGGCTGAGTCCTGGCACGTGACGACCCTGCCCTCGACCAGATGACGGGCGCGGCCGAGGGCGGCTGAGCGCCGCGTGGCAGGATTCTGGCCATGCTGCGATGGCTGACTGCCGGTGAGTCCCACGGCCCTGCCCTGCTCGCGACCCTGGAGGGTCTGCCGGCGGGGGTCGAGGTGACCACGTCGGACGTGGCGGCAGCCCTGGCGCGTCGGCGGCTCGGCTTCGGCCGGGGCGCCCGCATGAAGTTCGAACAGGACGAGGTCGAATTCCTGGGCGGTGTGCGCCACGGCGTCACCATGGGGTCGCCCATCGCGGTCCGCATCGGCAACACGGAGTGGCCCAAGTGGCAGACGGTGATGTCGGCCGACCCGGTGAGCGCCGACGCGCTCGCCGCGGCCGACGACGTGAACGCCGAGAAGGAGGTCGCCCGCAACAGGCCGCTCACCCGCCCCCGCCCTGGGCACGCCGACCTCGTCGGCATGCAGAAGTACGGCTTCGACGACGCCCGCCCCGTGCTCGAGCGCGCTTCCGCCCGGGAGACCGCGGCCCGGGTCGCCCTCGGCGAGGTCGCAGCCCGGTTCCTGCGGCAGGCCTACGGCATCCGCCTCGTGTCGCACACGGTTGCCATCGGCACTGCGGGCGTCTCCGACGACGCCGTGCTGCCCACGCCGGAGGACGTCGAGCGGCTCGACGCCGACCCGGTGCGCACCCTCGACGCCGGGGGCTCGGCCGCCATGGTCGCCGAGGTGGAGGCGGCGAAGAAGGACGGCGACACCCTCGGCGGCGTCGTCGAGGTGCTCGCCTACGGGCTGCCGCCGGGCCTGGGGTCGCACGTGCACTGGGACCGGCGCCTCGACGCGCAGCTCGCCGCGGCCCTCATGGGCATCCAGGCGATCAAGGGCGTCGAGGTCGGCGACGGGTTCCGCACCGCGGCACGCCGAGGGTCGGCCGCCCACGACGAGATGGAGCGTGGTGCCGACGGCACGATCCGCCGGCGCACCGGCCGCGCGGGCGGCACCGAGGGCGGCATGTCCACCGGTGACGTGCTGCGCGTGCGGGCGGCCATGAAGCCGATCAGCACGGTGCCGCGCGCGCTCGACACCGTCGACACCACCGGGGCAGAGGCGGCCAAGGCCATCCACCAGCGCTCGGACGTCTGCGCGGTGCCGGCGGCAGGCGTGGTGGCCGAGGCGATGGTCGCGCTCGTGCTCGCGCAGGCCTGCCTCGAGAAGTTCGGCGGGGACTCGGTGGCCGAGACGTCGCGCAACCACGCGGCCTACCTCGCAGCGGTCCCGGAGGCGATGCGCACGTGGTGACCAGCGACAGGGCAGGGCCCCGCGTCGTCGTCATCGGGCCGCCCGGGGCGGGCAAGAGCACCGTCGCCAGGCGGCTGGCCACCCGGTTGGGCGTGGAGTGGCACGACACCGACGAGGCGATCGAGCAGGCCCAGGGCCGAGCCATCTCCGAGATCTTCGTCGACGAGGGCGAGCCCTACTTCCGCGACCTCGAGCGCGCCGAGGTAGCCCGCTCGCTCGAGGCCTTCGACGGCGTGCTGTCCCTCGGTGGCGGGGCGCCCATGGACCCGCAGACGCAGGAGGCGCTGGCGGGTCACACCGTGGTCTTCCTCGACGTCGGCATCGCCGACGCCGCGCGGCGGATCGGCTTCGACGGCACCCGGCCGCTGCTCATGGTCAACCCCCGCGCCCAGTGGACCAAGATGATGAACGAGCGCCGCCCGACCTACGAGCGGCTGGCCACGCTGCGCGTCGACACCGCCGGGCGCAAGCCGGCCGCCGTCGTCGACGAGGTCGCGGCGCGCCTGCAGGAGCTGGAGGAGCAGCGATGAGCACGACCCGCATCAGCGTCGGCGGCGACTACGAGGTCGTCGTCGGCACCGGCCTGCTCGACGAGCTGCCTCGCCTCGTCGGGGAGGGCGTGCAGCGGGTGCTCGTCGTGCACCCCCGTGCCCTCGCGGCCACCGGCGAGGCGATCCGGGAGGACCTGCTCGGCAAGGGCTTCGAGGCGTATGCCGCAGAGGTGCCGGACGCGGAGGAGGCCAAGACCGCGCAGGTCGCCGCCTTCCTCTGGGGCGTCCTGGGGCAGGCCGGCTTCACCCGCTCGGACGCGGTCGTCTCCGTGGGCGGGGGAGCGACCACCGACCTCGCCGGCTTCGTGGCCGCGACCTGGCTGCGCGGCACACGGGTCGTGCACGTGCCCACCACCCTGCTGGGCATGGTCGACGCCGCGGTCGGAGGGAAGACCGGCATCAACACGCCCGAGGGCAAGAACCTCGTCGGCGCCTTCCACCCCCCGGCGGGGGTGCTGTGCGACCTCGCAACGCTCGAGACGCTGCCGCAGCACGACTTCGTCGCCGGGCTGGCCGAGGTCGTCAAGTGCGGCTTCATCGCCGACCCGGTCATCCTCGACCTCCTCGAGTCCGACATCGAGGGAGTGCGGACGCCGCAGGGCCAGCACGTGCGCGAGCTGGTCGAGCGGGCGGTCCGGGTCAAGGCCGATGTCGTGGCCGAGGACCTCCGGGAGTCGTCGCTGCGGGAGGTGCTCAACTACGGCCACACCTTCGGGCACGCCGTGGAGCAGGTGGAGCGCTACAGCTTCCGGCACGGCGCCGCGGTCAGCATCGGCATGGTCTACGCCGCCGAGCTGGCGCGCCTGGCAGGCAAGATCGACGACGACCTCGTGGACCGGCACCGCTCGGTGCTGACCGCCCTCGGGCTGCCGACCACCTACCGGGGCGACCGGTGGGGCCAGCTGCTCGACGCGATGAAGCGCGACAAGAAGACGCGCGGGTCGATGCTGCGGTTCGTCGTCCTCCAGGGCCTGGCCCGGCCGACCCGTCTCGAGGGTCCCGACCCCGCGCTGCTGCAGGCGGCCTACGCCGAGGTCAGCGCCGACGTGTCCGGGCGGGCCATCTCGCTCTAGGTGTGAGCGCTAGGAGGCCGGGCAGCCCGCGGCGTCGACCACGGTCTTCTGGGGCCGCACGAGCGGCTGCACCAGGGTGGTCACCGGCCCCTTGGCCTGCGGCGGCTCCTCGATCGTCAGCCGGAGCACCCGGCTCTGCCCCGGGCCGATGTCCAGCGTGGACGTGAACACCGGCCGTCCACGCTCGGTGTCGGAGGCCAGCAGGGCCGGCTCTCCGTCGAGGGTGGCCTGCGTGAAGCCGGCTCCCTTGGTGGCGTAGTAGGAGACCAGCAGCCGGTTGGTGCCCTTCTTGACGGGCACAACGGGCTGGTCGGCCCGCCCCGCGACATAGTCGCTCAGCCCGGACTTCGGCGCGGTGTTGGTCAGCCGCACCGTCACCGTCGCCTGGTGCGGGGTCGAGGATGAGCAGGACGCGGCCTGGTAGGTCACCTCGCGCTCGAGGTAGTAGTCGAGCTTGTTGCCTCCGCCGTTGTTGATGACCACCCCCGAGAAGAGCCCGTCGGTGTCGCTGAGGGCACCTCCCACTTTTCGGCTGGCGAGGACGGCCTGCTCCGAGTCGTGCGTGCTGAAGACCAGCAGCCGTCGGGCCTCCACCGCCTTGCCCAGGGCACTGGCGAAGGTCGTGCCCTTCCGGGGCCCGCGCTCGAGGATGTCGTCGGCCACCGCCTTGGCGACCTCGATGA
Source organism: Knoellia sp. p5-6-4 (assembly GCF_029222705.1). Lineage (NCBI taxonomy): Bacteria > Bacillati > Actinomycetota > Actinomycetes > Micrococcales > Intrasporangiaceae > Knoellia > Knoellia sp. p5-6-4. Next base: position 264,423 of record NZ_JARGZF010000002.1, on the reverse strand, counting down.
GGTAGAGCTTGCGCAGGACCGGGTCGGGGAAGCGTTCATAGGCGTCCCGCTCCGTCAGCGCCACCACGTTGGCGGCCCCGACCCGCGTCCCGTCCTCGAGCGTGGTCGGCCCGGTGACCGCGAGCAGCATGGACAGCGCGGTCGGGTCGATGGCCACGGCGCCGTCGAGGCGGTCGTGGTACCTGGCCTCGTGGAAGCGCAGCAGCAGGGTGGCGCCCGAGGGGAAGTGCGGGCTCACCGTGGCGTTCCCGAAGAACCGCCCGGGGGCCGCGCCCCGGTAGAGCTTGGCGTAGTCCTCACCCAGGCCGTCGAGCGGAACATCCACGCCGGCGAAGTCCCCGCTGACCCCGTAGCGGACGAAGTCGAGCCGGCCCCTGTCGGCCCGCACCACGGCATACACGCCGGGCAGGCCGCCAGCCCCTCGGGCCTCGGCGTCGTTCTGGAACGCCACGAGGTAGCGACGCGGGCCCTGTGACCCGAGCATGGGCGGCAGCAGGGACACCAGGTCGTGGCTGGAGGACAGCTGCGCGGCCACCTCGTCGAGCTGCGTCACCAGGTCGCGGCGGGCAGCGTCGACCGTCCCGATGCCGGAGGCGGGCAGCGCGCGGACGTCGGCGCGCACCGCCTCGGCGGCACGCTCGGCCTCGCCGAGCGGCTGCTGGGCAGCCTTGATCGGGGCGAGGTCGATGCCGCCCCTGGGGTCCTCGAGGCTCACCCCGACAAGGCCGTTGCGAGCCCGGCTGACGGGCGGCAGCACCTCGTGCGCCACCCGGCTGACGGCCACCGACGCCCCCCGGACCGTCTCAAAGGCGTCGCCGACCCGGGGCAGGGCCGCGGGCAGACCCCACAGGGGGCCGCCGGTCAGCGACCGGGCCGCGTCCGCCTCGTGCTGGAGAGTGCGCAGCCGGCGGTCGATCTCCGCGGCGGGGGTGCGCTGGTCGACGAGGGCGGAGCGCAACGGGCCGACTGCGGCCCGCGCCTCGCGCAGGTGCGCGTTGGCCTTGAAGGCGGTCCACCCCAGGGCCAGGGCATACAGCAGCAGGGCCGCGGCGACGGCATACGCGCTGAGGCGGATGCGTCGCCGACGGCCCTGCAAGAGGAAGCTGCGTCAGGCTGCGGCGTTGGCGGTCTTGCGACGGCGGGCGGCCACGATCAGCGCGCCACCACCGAGGAGCAGGACCGCGCCGGCACCGGCGGTCTTGGCCGCGTCGGAGCCGGTGAACGCCAGCGAGTCGCTGTCCTTCTTGTTGCCGTTGCCGGCAGCGGGCTCGCTCGGGACGATGACAAAGGTGGCGGACTGGGTGCCGGATGCCGCGGCGAGCTCGAGGGTGTGGCGGCCAGGCTTGAGGTTGGGCACGGTGAACGAGCCCGACACCTCGCCGGCGCTGTTGGCCGTGAACGTGCCCACCTGCTGCGGCGTGGAGTACACCGTGGCGGTGCCCTGCTCGCCGGGCTGGAAGCAACGGGCCTCGTAGGACATGGTCATGCCCACGCTCGCACGGCTGCGGCTGAGCGCGACGGTGGAGCTGGCGGGCGGGTAGTTGCCCGCGGAGCAACCACCGTTGGGGGCGGCGTTCACGGGGCCGGCGAGGCCGACAGCCGTGCCGGTGAGAGCGGCGGACAGGCCGACGGTGGCGGCGGCCACCTTGAGAGCACGCATGATGATGATTTCTCCCCTGCAAGAAATGTGAGAACGGTCCCGTTCTCCGCAAAAAGTACCATAGGGGTGGTTCGCTCCACGCCTGATTTCCACCTATGCGGATGCGTGCGTTTACGTGCAGGTGCCGTGCTGCGCAGGCCGCGCGCGATTGGGGGTCCGCAGCACGGGGCGGCTAGACTCGCCCCGATCCCCTTCCTGCACGTGTCCGGTCCTGCGCGCCCGCGCGTGCCGGCACGCGACGACACCAGAAGAGAGCGACTGACACGTGGCATCGACCAACGACCTGAAGAACGGCATGGTGCTCAACCTCGAGGGCCAGCTGTGGTCCGTCGTGGAGTTCCAGCACGTCAAGCCCGGCAAGGGCCCGGCCTTCGTGCGCACCAAGCTCAAGAACGTGATGTCGGGCAAGGTCGTCGACAAGACCTTCAACGCCGGCGTCAAGGTCGAGACCGCGACCGTCGACCGCCGCGACATGCAGTACCTCTACAAGGACGGCACCGACTTCGTCTTCATGGACGGGACGACGTACGACCAGATCCACATCCCCGAGGCGACCGTCGGCGACACCGCCAACTACCTGCTCGAGAACCAGACCGCCCAGGTCGCGACCCACGACGGCACCGTGCTCTACGTCGAGCTGCCCGCCTCGGTCGTCCTCGAGATCACCTACACCGAGCCGGGCCTGCAGGGCGACCGGTCCACCGGTGGCACCAAGCCCGCCACCCTCGAGACCGGCGCGCAGATCCAGGTCCCGCTGTTCCTCGAGACCGGCACCAAGGTCAAGGTCGACACCCGCGACGGTTCCTACCTCGGTCGCGTGAACTGACTTGTCGGCTCGCACCAAGGCCCGCAAGCGCGCGGTCGACCTGCTCTTCGAGGCCGAGCAGCGCGGGATCAACGCCCGCGACCTGCTCGCCGAGCGCCTTGCCAAGCCGGTCACCGAGGCGCCGCTGAACCAGTACACCGCCGACCTCGTCGAGGGCGTCGTCGCGCACTGGACCGACATCAACGAGCTGCTGGCGACCTACAGCCAGGGTTGGACCGTCGAGCGGATGCCGAGCGTCGACCGCGCCATCCTGCGGCTCGGGGCCTTCGAGGTGCTGTACTCGCAGGAAGTCCCCGAGGGGGTGGCGATCGCCGAGGCGGTCGAACTCGCCAGGACGCTGAGCACCGACGAGTCGCCCAAGTTCGTCAACGGGCTGCTGGCCCGGCTCGCCGAGGTCAAGCCGACCCTCGCCTGAGCCGCACAGACCGTATGCCGTGGGAGCGGCTGGAGGGCGTCCGCCGGCCTCCAGCCGCCCCCGCTTTTCATGGGCGGCACCGTCTCAACGGCGGGGCCACGTCCCGAGCGGTCGGGCGACCGGCTAGAGTGTCCAGCGTTCGACATCCTTTAACGACCTGTCCCGTGAGGCAGGGAAGGAGGTCCTGACGCGAATGCGTCCTGACTCTGGTGTACCCGACGGCGTCCCCACCGCCAGTGGCTCCGCAGCCAGCCACCCGGCGAGCAGCCCGGCCGACGCCCCCGCCCGCGCAGTGATGAGTCCCGGTGACGTCTCCCGGGCCCTGCGCCGCATCGCCCACGAGATCCTCGAGCGCAACAAGGGCGCCGACGACCTCGTCGTGCTCGGCATCCCGACCAGGGGAGTGGCCCTGGCCAGGCGCCTCGTCTCGGTGATGGAGGAGGTCGAGGGCCGGCCCGTGCCGGTCGGGGCGCTCGACGTCACCATGCATCGCGACGACCTGCGCCGGCAGCCGACCCGCTCGCCCATGCACACCGACATCCCGCCCAGCGGCATCGACGACAAGGTCGTCGTGCTCGTCGACGACGTGCTCTACTCCGGCCGCACCGTCCGAGCCGCGCTCGACGCGCTCTCGGACCTCGGCCGGCCGCGAGCGGTGCGCCTCGCGGTGCTGGTCGACCGCGGCCACCGCGACCTGCCGATCCGCGCCGACCACGTCGGCAAGAACCTGCCCACGTCCAGCTCGGAGCGGGTGCAGGTGCGCCTGAGCGAGCATGACGGTGTCGACGACGAGGTCCGCATCGCCGGAGGGGAGCCCCGATGACCACGACGCTCAACACGCCGTCCGCGTCGGCCACGAGGGGTGGTCGCCGCCACCTGCTGTCGATCGCCGACCTCGACGTCACGCAGATCCGCACCATCCTCGACACCGCCGCCGAGATGCACGGCGTGCAGCAGCGCGAGGTCAAGAAGCTGCCGACCCTGCGCGGCCGCACGGTGGTCAACCTCTTCTTCGAGGACTCGACCCGCACCCGCAGCTCCTTCGAGCTCGCCGGCAAGTGGCTCTCGGCCGACGTCATCAACATCTCGGCCAAGGGCTCGTCGACCTCCAAGGGCGAGTCCCTGCGCGACACCGTGCTGACGGTGGCGGCGATGGGCGTCGATGCCCTGGTCATCAGGCACGGCGCCTCCGGGGCGGCGCAGCAGGTCAGCCAGTGGATCGACGCGCACGTCATCAACGCCGGTGACGGCACCCACGAGCACCCCACGCAGGCCCTGCTCGACGCCTACACGATGGAGCGGCGGCTCGGCAGCCTCGAGGGCCGCCACGTCGCGATCGTCGGCGACCTGACCCACTCGCGGGTCGTCCGCTCGAACCTGCTCTGCCTCGCCAAGCTCGGCGCGCGGATCACCCTCGTGGCCCCACCGACGCTGATGCCGGCCGGCATCGGCGCCTGGGCAGCCGCCGACGGCTTCGAGCTGTCCCACGACCTCGACGCCGTGCTGCCGACCGTCGACGCCGTGATGATGCTGCGCGTGCAGCGTGAGCGCATGAGCGGCGGTTTCTTCCCCACACCGCGCGAGTACACAGTCGGCTACGGCCTGACCCGCGACCGGTTGAGCGCCCTCGTGGCCGCCAACCCCGACGCGGTCATCTGCCACCCCGGGCCGATGAACCGTGGGCTGGAGATCGCCGCCGACGCGGCCGACGGCGCGCAGTCGCTCATCCTCGACCAGGTCTCGGCGGGCGTCGCCGTGCGGATGTCCGTCCTCTACCACCTGCTCGCAGGTGAGGAAGGGAGCGCCCAGTGAGCGCCCTGCTGATCACGGGAGCCGCCCTCGCCGGCTCCGGCGCCCAGGACCTGCTCGTCGAGGACGGCGTCATCACCGAGGTCGGGTCCATCCGCTCGGCGAAGGGCGCCGACGTGCTCGACGCCGACGGCCTGGTCGCGCTGCCCGGGCTCGTCGACCTGCACACCCACCTGCGCGAGCCCGGGCGGGAGGACGCCGAGACGATCGCCTCCGGCTCGGCCGCCGCCGCGGTCGGCGGCTTCACCGCGGTGCTGGCGATGGCCAACACGAGCCCGGTAACCGACACGGCCGAGGCCGCCGAGCGGGTCCTCGACCTCGGACGGGCCGCCGGCCTGGTCGACGTGCAACCGGTCGGGGCCGTCACCAAGGGCCTCGCCGGTGAGGAGCTGGCCGAGCTGGGCCTGATGCACCGCAGCCGGGCCCGCGTCCGGGTGTTCTCCGACGACGGGAAGTGCGTGCACGACGCCCGCGTCATGCGCCGCGCGCTGGAGTACGTCCGCGCCTTCGGTGGCGTGGTCTCCCAGCACGCGCAGGAACCGCACCTGGCCGGCCCGAGCGCCTGCTGCCACGAGGGCGAGCTGTCCGGCCGCCTGGGCCTGCCGGGCTGGCCGGGCATCGCCGAGGAGACCATCGTCGCCCGAGACGTGATGCTCGCCCGCCACACCGGCAGCCGCGTCCACGTCGCGCACGTCTCGACGGCGGGCTCGGTCGAGGTGGTCCGCTGGGCCAAGGCGCAGGGCATCGACGTGACCGCCGAGGTCACGCCCCACCACCTCGTGCTCACCACCGACCTGCTCACCGGCTACGACCCGACGTTCAAGGTCAACCCGCCGCTGCGCCCGCAGGAGGACGTCGACGCGCTGCGGGCGGCCCTGGCCGACGGCACCATCGACGCCGTGGCCACCGACCACGCCCCGCACGCCCGCCACGACAAGGAGCACGCCTTCGTCGACGCCGCCTTCGGCATGCTCGGCCTCGAGACGGCCCTCTCGGTGGTGAGCGACACCATGGTGCGCACCGGGCTGCTCGACTGGGCCGGCGTGGCCCGGGTGATGTCGGCCAACCCGGCCCGCATCGCCGGCCTCGACGGTCACGGTCAGTCGCTGGCCGTCGGCTCGCCGGCCAACATCACCCTGGTCGACCCGGGCGCGCGGGTGACCGTCGACCGGTCCGCCTCACTGTCCCTCTCGCGCAACAACCCCTGGCACGGCCGCACCCTCCAGGGCGCCGTGGAGGCGACGGTGCTCCGCGGTCGCGTGACCGCCCAGAAGGGGGCTGTGGCGTGAGCCGACCGCAGGCGGTGGGGGTCATGCTGATCGCCCTGGGCCTCATCTACGCCCTGCTGTATGCCGCGTGGCTGCGCAAGCGCCGCCGGCACACCTCGGCGTCGGTGGCCGTGTCCCCGGGCAGGGGGGGCCCTGACGCGACGCGCGACGAGCCCGCGGGCAGCGTCGTGCGCGCCGAGGGCACCTACGTCAGCACCACGACGGCCGCGTCGCGACACGAGCGCGTCGCCGTCGAGGGGCTGGGAAACCGCGCCAGGGCCACCATGACCGTCCGCCGCGGTGCGCCGGACGAGCTGGTCCGCTTCGAGCGGCAGGGGGAGTCCGACGTCGTGGTCCCGAGGGCGCGGCTGCTCGAGGTCCGCCGCGACCGGGGCATGGCCGGCAAGTTCGTCGGGGCCAACCGCCTGCTCGTCGTGCGCTGGACGGCCGACGACGGAGGCATCTACGAGACGGGCTTCCTGCCCCGCTACCGCGCCGACCTCGAGCGCCTCGAGTCGGCGCTCTGGTGGCACCAGGCGGGCAGCAGCATCACGGCCGACCAGCCCCGACCCACCGACATCGACAGCCCGGAAGGGGAACCCCGCACGTGACCACCACGGAAACCAGCACGAGCGCCACCAGCCGTTTCGACGTCGACCGCGAGCCCGCGGTGCTCGTCCTCGAGGATGGCCGGGTCTTCCGCGGCGAGTCCTACGGAGCACTCGGCGAGACGGTGGGCGAGGCTGTCTTCTCCACGGGGATGACCGGCTACCAGGAGACCCTCACCGACCCGAGCTACCACCGGCAGGTCGTCGTCATGACCGCCCCCCACGTGGGCAACACCGGCGTCAACGACGAGGACGACGAGTCGCGGCGCATCTGGGTCGCCGGCTACGTCGTGCGCGACCCCGCGCTGCGACCGTCGAACTGGCGCTCGCGCCGCACCCTCGAGGACGAGCTGCGCGAGCAGGGCGTGGTCGGCGTCTGCGGCATCGACACCCGCGCCCTGACCCGCCACCTGCGTGAGCGCGGGGCCATGCGCGTCGGCATCTTCTCCGGCGAGCGCGCCGGGCGACCCGAAGCCGAGCTGGTGGGCACGGTGCAGGAGGCGCCGCAGATGAGCGGCGCGGCGCTGGCCGCCGAGGTGACGACGACCGAGCCGTACGTCGTGCCGGCGGTGGGGGAGAAGCGCTACACCGTCGCCGCCCTCGACCTCGGCATCAAGGCGATGACCCCGCAGCTGATGGCCCAGCGCGGCATCGAGGTCCACGTGCTGCCGTGCACCGCGACCTTCGCCGACATCGAGGCTGTGCGTCCCGACGGCGTCTTCTTCTCCAACGGCCCGGGTGACCCGGCCGCCACCGAGCACGAGATCGGGGTGCTGCGCGAGGTCCTCGCCGCCCGGATCCCGTTCTTCGGGATCTGCTTCGGCAACCAGCTGCTCGGGCGCGCCCTCGGGTTCGGCACCTACAAGCTGAAGTACGGCCACCGCGGCATCAACCAGCCGGTGCTGGACAAGGCCACCGGCAAGGTCGAGGTCACCGCGCACAACCACGGCTTCGCCGTGGACGCACCCCTCGACGGGCCGGTGCCGGCGCCGAGCGACGCCGCCAGCGGCACGGCATACGGACGGGTGCGGGTCTCCCACGTGTGCCTCAACGACGACGTCGTCGAGGGGCTCGAATGCCTTGACATCCCTGCCTACTCGGTCCAGTACCACCCGGAGGCCGCGGCTGGTCCGCACGACGCCGCCTACCTCTTCGACCGCTTCACCACCCTCATGGACGACAAGGAAGGTCGCGCCTGATGCCCCGCCGCCCCGACATCGAGTCGGTCCTCGTCATCGGCTCCGGTCCCATCGTCATCGGCCAGGCCTGCGAGTTCGACTACTCCGGCACCCAGGCCTGCCGGGTGCTCAAGGAGGAGGGGATCCGGGTCGTCCTGGTCAACTCCAACCCGGCGACGATCATGACCGACCCCGAGTTCGCCGACGCCACCTACGTCGAGCCGATCACCCCCGACGTGGTGGAGGCGATCATCGCCCGCGAGCGCCCCGACGCGGTGCTCGCCACCCTCGGTGGGCAGACCGCGCTCAACACCGCGATCGCCTTGCACGAGAACGGAGTTCTCGAGAAGTACGGCTGCCACCTCATCGGCGCCAACGTCGAGGCGATCGAGCTCGGTGAGGACCGCCAGGCGTTCAAGGGCGTGGTGGAGCGCTGCGGCGCCGAGAGCGCACGCTCGGTCATCGCCCACACCATGGACGAGTGCCTCGCCGCCGCCGAGGAGCTCGGCTACCCCATGGTGGTGCGCCCGTCGTTCACCATGGGCGGGCTCGGCTCCGGCTTCGCGCACGACGAGGCGGAGCTGCGTCGCATCGCCGGCGCCGGCCTGCAGGCGAGCCCCACCAGCGAGGTGCTCCTCGAGGAGTCGATCCTCGGCTGGAAGGAGTACGAGCTCGAAGTGATGCGCGACCACGCCGACAACGTCGTCGTCGTCTGCTCCATCGAGAACCTCGACCCCATGGGTGTCCACACCGGCGACTCGATCACCGTGGCGCCGGCGCTGACCCTGACCGACCGCGAGTACCAGCGGCTGCGCGACATCGGCATCGCCGTCATCCGCGAGGTCGGCGTCGACACCGGCGGCTGCAACATCCAGTTCGCCGTCAACCCGCAGGACGGCCGCATCATCGTCATCGAGATGAACCCCCGGGTCTCGCGGAGCTCTGCCCTGGCGTCGAAGGCGACCGGCTTCCCGATCGCCAAGATCGCCGCGAAGATGGCCATCGGCTACACCCTCGACGAGGTGCCCAACGACATCACCCGCGAGACGCCCGCCTCGTTCGAGCCGACCCTCGACTACGTCGTGGTGAAGGTGCCGCGCTTCGCGTTCGAGAAGTTCCCCGCGGCCGACCCGACGCTGACCACGACGATGAAGTCGGTCGGCGAGGCGATGGCGATCGGCCGCAACTTCACCGAGGCGCTGCAGAAGGCGCTGCGCTCCACCGAGCGGAAGGGCGCCACCTTCCACTGGGACGGCGAGACGCCCACCACCGAGGAGGCCCGGGCCCTGCTCGACCAGGCCCGCACCCCGACCGACGGCCGGATCGTCACGGTGCAGCAGGCGCTGCGCGGCGGCCTGTCCGTCGAGGAGGTCCACGACGCCACCGGCATCGACCCGTGGTTCCTCGACCAGATGGCCCTCGTCAACGAGCTCGCCGAGCGGATCGCCGCGGCGCCGCAGCTGACACCGGAGCTGCTGCGGCTCGCGAAGCGGCACGGCTTCAGTGACGCGCAGATCGCCTCGCTGCGGCGTATGCCGGAGAGCGTGGTCCGCGGGGTGCGGCACGCCCTCGGCGTACGGCCGGTGTTCAAGACCGTCGACACCTGTGCCGCCGAGTTCGCCGCGCAGACGCCGTACCACTACTCGTCCTACGACGAGGAGACGGAGGTCGAGCCCCGGGAGAAGCCGGCAGTGCTCATCCTCGGCTCCGGCCCCAACCGCATCGGGCAGGGCGTGGAGTTCGACTACTCCTGCGTGCACGCGTCCTTCGCGCTGCGCGACGCCGGGTACGACACGGTCATGGTCAACTGCAACCCCGAGACGGTGTCCACCGACTACGACACCAGCTCGCGCCTCTACTTCGAGCCGCTGACGCTCGAGGACGTGCTCGAGGTCTACCACGCCGAGAAGCAGGCCGGCCCGATCGCCGGCGTGGTGGTCCAGCTCGGCGGGCAGACGCCCCTCGGCCTCGCGCAGGCGCTCAAGGACGAGGGCGTGCCGATCGTCGGCACCTCGCCCGAGGCGATCGACCTGGCCGAGGACCGCGGCGCGTTCGGCCGCGTGCTCCACGAGGCCAAGCTGCCAGCGCCCAAGCACGGCACCGCCTACAGCGCGGACGAGGCCGTCGAGGTCGCACGCGACATCGGCTACCCGGTGCTGGTGCGGCCCTCCTACGTGCTCGGCGGCCGCGGCATGGAGATCGTCTACGACGACGAGACCCTCGCCGCCTACGTCACCCGCGCCACCGTCGCCTCGCCCGAGCACCCGGTGCTCGTCGACCGCTTCCTCGACGACGCGATCGAGATCGACGTCGACGCGCTCTACGACGGCGAGGAGATGTACCTCGGCGGGATCATGGAGCACATCGAGGAGGCCGGCATCCACTCCGGCGACTCTGCCTGCACCCTGCCGCCGGTCACGCTCGGCGACGAGGAGCTCGAGCGGGTCCGTGTGGCGACCCTCGAGCTGGCCAAGGGCATCGGTGTGCGCGGCCTGATGAACGTGCAGTTCGCCCTCGCCCAGGACGTCCTCTACGTGCTCGAGGCCAACCCCCGCGCCTCCCGCACGGTGCCCTTCGTGGCCAAGGCGACCGGCGTGCCGATCGCCAAGGCCGCAGCCCGTGTCATGCTCGGCGCCACGGTCCGCGAGCTGCGCGAGGAGGGCCTCCTGCCGGCCCACGGCGACGGCGGCCACATGCCGAGCCACGCCCCGGTCGCGGTCAAGGAGGCGGTGCTGCCCTTCAAGCGGTTCCGCACCAAGGAGGGCCTCGTCGTCGACAGCCTGCTCGGGCCGGAGATGCGCTCCACCGGCGAGGTCATGGGCATCGACCAGGACTTCGGCTCCGCCTTCGCCAAGAGCCAGCTCGGCTCGTTCGGCGGGCTGCCCACGCGCGGGACGATCTTCGTGTCGGTGGCCAACCGGGACAAGCGGGCGATGATCTTCCCGGTGAAGCGGCTTGCCGACCTCGGCTTCACGCTCATCGCCACGGCCGGCACCGCGGAGGTGCTGCGCCGCAACGGCATCACGGCCCAGGTGGTGCGCAAGGTGAGCCAGCGCGGTGGGGTGGTGACCACTCCCGCCGACGGCGTCGCCCACGAGCCCACGATCGTCGACCTCATCCTCAGCGGCGAGGTGGCGATGGTGGTCAACACGCCCTCCGGGCCGAACGCACGGGCCGACGGCTACGCCATCCGGGCCGCGACGACCTCGATGGACAAGCCGATCATCACCACCGTGCAGGAGCTCGCCGCCGCAGTGCAGGGCATCGAGGCCCAGCTGCACGGCGAGCTTCGGGTCAAGCCGCTCCAGGAGCACGCCCGGGACCTCGACCTCTACGGGCAGGGGGTGCGCGCGTGAGCACCACCGCCGCACACCCGGGGGCCGGCGTCGTCCAGGTGACGGCCGAGCTCATCGCCACCCGCCGCGCCGGGGCCTACCACCACCTGACCTTCGTGGCGCCCGGCCTGGCCGAGCACGCGCGGCCCGGCCAGTTCGTCGCGGTCGCCGTCGGCGGGCCCACCTCAGCCAACTTGCTCCGCCGCTGCTTCTCCATCCACCGGGTGAGCCCGTCGGGCACCTACGGCGGCACCGTCGACGTCGTCGTGGCGGCGCACGGGCCCGGCACCGAGTGGCTCACCGGGCTGCGGGCCCACGACGAGGTCGACATCGTCGGCCCGCTCGGCCGTCCGTTCCCCCTTCCCAAGGAGCCGGTGGCGACGGTGCTGGTCGGCGGTGGCTACGGCAGCGCCCCGCTGTTCTGGCTCGCCGAGACCCTGCGCGAGCGCGGCTGCCGGGTGGAGATGGTGCTCGGCGCGGCCACCGAGTCACGCCTGTTCGGTGTCGTCGAGGCCCGCCGCTGCGCCGACGGCGTGACGATCACCACGGACGACGGCTCCCTCGGACATCGCGGGTGGGTCTCCGACGTCCTGCCCGAGCTGATCCGCAGCTCCGGGGCCGCAGTCGTCTACGGCTGCGGGCCGATGGGGATGCTGCGCTCCGTCACGGAGGTGGCCACCGCCGAGGGGGCCGTCGCCCAGGTGGCGGTCGAGGAGTCGATGGCCTGCGGTGTCGGGGTGTGCATGACCTGCGTGATGCCGGTGCGCGGCAACGACGGCGTGACGCGCATGGTGCGCTCGTGCATCGAGGGCCCGGTCTTCAGGGGTGACCGCGTGCGGTGGGAGTCGTTCGAGAACGGGTACTGCAAGGTCCCGGGGGATGCGCTCGGCGCACCGAAGGAGGGTGGCCACTGATGGGGGTCTTCGGAAGCACCCGACTGCCCGGGCTCGTGACGCGGGCCACGGAGGAGGCGAGGGCGCACCACGGCCACTCCGCCTCCGATGCCGCCGACGACGCAGCAGCGCGCGGCGCCGAGCCGGTGCCCACGGTCGACATGTCCGTCGACCTCGCCGGGGCCGTGCTGCCCAGCCCGATGATGACCGCCTCCGGCTGCGCGGCGAACGGCAAGGAGCTGCACCGGTTCTTCGACGTCACCGAGCTCGGGGCGTTCGTCACCAAGTCGGTGATGGCCGAGCCGCGGTCGGGGCGGGGCACGCCCCGCATGGCAGAGACGCCCTCGGGGATGCTCAACTCGATCGGCCTGCAGGGGCCGGGCATCAAGGCCTTCGTCGAGCACGACCTGCCCTGGCTGAAGAAGGCAGGCGCCCGCGCGCTGGTGTCGATCGCCGGCTCCACGAGCGGCGAGTTCGCCGACGTGGCGGCGGCCCTGCGCGCCAGCGACGCCTTCGACGCGGTCGTGGGCGTCGAGGTCAACATCTCGTGCCCGAACGTGGCCAACCGCGGCCTCGTCTTCGCCTGCGACCCGCACGCCTCGGCGAAGGTCATCGCGCTGGTGCGCGAGCAGCTCCCGCGCGACACCCCGATCTTCGCCAAGCTGACGCCGGACGTCACCGACGTCGTGACGATCGCCCAGGCGGCGGTGAAGGCGGGCGCGAACGGGCTCACCATGATCAACACGCTGCTCGGCATGGTCATCGACACCGACCTGCTGCGGCCGCAGCTCGGCGGCGTCACCGGCGGGCTCTCCGGGCCCGCGGTGCGTCCCGTCGCCGTGCGGGCGGTGTGGCAGGTGCGCGCCGCCATGCTGCAGGGGCGGCTGCCCGTGGTGCCGGTCATCGGCGTCGGTGGAGTGCGCACCGGGCGCGACGCGCTCGAGCTCGTGGCCGCCGGCGCCAGTGCCGTGCAGGTCGGCACGGCCACGTTCAACGACCCGACGGCACCCGTGCGGGTGGGGCGCGAGCTGCGGGGGCTGTTGCAGGACAAGGGGTTCGCCCGCTTCACGGACGTGGTGGGCATCGCACACGAGAGGGTGGGGTAGATGGCAGACGACGAGACCACCGAGGTCACGGCCGAGCGCGCGAGCTTCGGCGCGCGCCTGCGGGCGGCCATGGACGAGCACGGACCGCTGTGCGTGGGGATCGACCCGCACGCCGGCCTGTTCGACCACTGGGACCTGCCGCACACGCCGAAGGGCCTCGAGCGCTTCACCATGCAGTGCGTCGAGGCGTTCGCTGGCACGGTCGCGGCGGTCAAGCCGCAGTCGGCCTTCTACGAGCAGTTCGGCGCCGCTGGCATCGCGGTGCTGGAGAAGGCGCTGGCAGCCCTGCGGGACGCCGGCACGCTGACCGTGCTGGACGCCAAGCGCGGCGACATCGGCTCCACCATGGCTGCCTATGCGCTGGCCTACCTCTCCGACCACGCCCCGCTGCGGGCGGACGCCGTGACCCTGAGCCCCTACCTGGGCTACGGGTCCCTGCGGCCTGCGATCGACACCGCACTGGGCACCGGGCGCGGCGTGTTCGTGCTCACCCTGACCTCGAACCCCGAGGGCGCCTCCGTGCAGCACGCGGGTGGACCGGGCGCCTCGGTGGCCGGCGGGATCGTGGCCGCGGCCCGCGAGGACAACCACCGGGCCGCCCGCAAGGGACAGCTCGGCAGTGTCGGCATGGTCGTGGGGGCCACGACCGGGGGAGCGGTGGAGCACCTCGGACTCGACCTCGCGTCCGCCAACGCACCCCTGCTGGCACCGGGCATCGGCGCCCAGGGGGGCACCGCGGAGGACCTGCGCCGCGTCTTCGGCGCCGCCCTGCCGAACGTCCTGGCGACCTCGAGCCGGGAGGTCCTCGCCGCCGGCCCGGACGGCGCCGCGCTGCGGGACCGGGCGCGCAGGACCGCAGAGGGCCTGCGGGAGCTGCTGGCGTAGATGGGTGCCACGACCCGGCCCTGGCGGGTGCTGGCCCTGGCCGGTGCCCTCGGGGCCACCCTCGTGACGGCGGCGTGCGGCGGCTACGACCGCGACGCCTACTGTGCCGCGGTCAGGGAGGTCAACGCGCCGACGGACCTGACGGCGCCCGGGACGGGGGAGGACGCCGCGGTGCGCGCCTACCTCGAGCAGGTGCGGGCGCTGGAGGAGCTCGCGCCACGCGGGGACGAGGGCCAGTGGAAGACCCTGCGCGAGGGCCTGGAGTCGGTCATGACGGACGGTCGCGTCGACGTCGACAAGGTGGAGCAGGCCCAGCGCGAGCTGACCCTGATGGCCCAGGCGGCGGAGGAGCTCGACACCAGCCTGATCCCCGAGTGCGGGGTGGGGCTGAGCGGCGGCTGAGCCCGGATGAAGGGGGCTCCCCGGGAGGCGCGAGGGCGTCCGGCATTGCTAGAGTCGCAAGGCAGTCCAAGCCCTGCGGCTGTCGCCGCCCTGACGGAGGAGATCTGACCGTGGCCCTTCCCCCGCTGACCCCGGAGCAGAGGGCAGCAGCCCTGGAAAAGGCAGCGGTCGCCCGGCGTGAGCGGGCCGCAGTGAAGAACCGGCTCAAGTACGCCCAGGGCTCGCTGAAGGACGTCATCGCCGACGGCAAGGACAACGACGTCGTGGGCAAGATGAAGGTCTCCGCGCTGCTCGAGTCGATGCCGGGCGTCGGCCGCGTGCGGGCGCGCCAGATCATGGAGGAGGTCGGCATCTCCGAGAGCCGGCGCGTGCGTGGTCTGGGCCAGAACCAGATCACCGCCCTCCTCTCGCGCTTCGACCAGGCGTGAGCCGCCCCCACCGTCTGGTCGTCCTCGCCGGGCCGACCGCAGTCGGCAAGGGCACGATCGCGGCCTACATCCGCGAGAACTTCCCCGAGGTGTGGCTCTCGGTCTCCGCGACCACCCGGCAACCCCGGCCGGGCGAGCGCGACGGAGTCCACTACCACTTCGTCGACGAGGGCGAGTTCGAGCGCATGCGCGAGGCGGGCGAGCTGCTCGAGTGGGCCGTCGTGCACGGCCGGGCGAGCTACGGCACGCCGCGCAGGCCCGTCGAGCAGGCGCTGGACGAGGGGCGCATGGCGCTGCTCGAGATCGACCTCCAGGGGGCGCGGCAGGTGCGCGAGGCGATGCCCGAGGCCTACTTCGTGTTCCTCGCCCCGCCGAGCTGGGACGAGCTGGTGCGCCGCCTGGTCGGCAGGGGCACCGAGGACGAGGAGGAGCGCGAGGCCCGTCTGGCCACCGCGCGGCGCGAGCTGGAGGCCGCCGCGGAGTTCGACGTCACCATCGTCAACGACGAAGTTCGGCACGCGGCCGAACAGCTCGTATCATTGATGCGATCCCACTGAACGACCATCTGAATCCGACAGAACTGAGAGCCACCGTGTCTGGAACCGTCGCCAACCCCATCGGCATCACCAACCCGCCGATCGACGACCTCCTCGAGAAGGCGGACTCCAAGTACGCCCTGGTCATCTACTCGGCCAAGCGGGCCCGCCAGATCAACGCGTACTACTCCCAGCTGCAGGAGGGCCTGCTCGAGTACGTCGGCCCGCTCGTCGACGCCCAGGTGCACGAGAAGCCGATGTCGATCGCGCTGCGCGAGATCAACCAGGGCCTGCTCACCTCCGAGCCCACCGAGGGCTGACGCCCGGGCTGCGGGGGCGGGACACACGGGCGTGCGCATCGTCCTGGGGGTCAGCGGGGGCATCGCGGCCTACAAGGCGTGCTCGCTGCTGCGCCTTTTCACCGAGGCGGGGCACGAGGTCACCGTCGTGCCCACCGCCTCCGCCCTGCAGTTCGTGGGCGCCCCCACGTGGGCGGCGCTGTCCGGCAGGCCGGTGCAGACCGACGTGTGGACGTCGGTCCACGAAGTGCCGCACGTCCGGCTCGGGCAGGGCGCCGACCTCGTCGTCGTGGCTCCCGCCACCGCCGACCTCCTCGCGAAGGCCGCGGCGGGCATGGCCGACGACCTGCTCACCACCACGCTGCTGACCGCCCGCTGCCCGGTGGTGATGGCGCCGGCGATGCACACCGAGATGTGGGAGCACGCCGCCACCCAGGCCAACGTGGCGACGCTCAGCGAGCGGGGCGTGCACGTGATCCCTCCCGCCTCCGGGCGCCTCACCGGGGCCGACACCGGTCCGGGCCGCCTGCCCGAGCCGGAGGAGCTGTATGCCGTGTGCGAGCGCATGCTCGCCCACCGCCACTTCCGGCCTGGTGGGCCGGGAACCCGGCCCGGCGGCATACCCGAGGACGCCGCAGAGGCGGCGCTGCCCCTCGCCGGTCGCCACGTCGTCGTGTCGGCGGGCGGCACCCGCGAGCCGCTCGACCCGGTGCGCTTCCTGGGCAACCGCTCCTCGGGGAAGCAGGGCTACGCCCTCGCGACCGTGGCCGCCGCACGGGGTGCCGACGTGACCCTGGTGGCGGCCAACACCGCCCTTGCGGCCCCGGCCGGGGTGCGGGTCGTGCCCGTGCAGACCGCGTTGGAGCTCCAGCAGGCGGTGGCCGAGGCTGCCGACGAGGCCGACGTCGTCATCATGGCGGCGGCGGTGGCCGACTTCCGCCCGGCCGAGTACGCGGCGACCAAGATCAAGAAGTCGCACGACCCCGCGGCGCCGGAGGCGGCCCCCACCATCGAGCTGGTGCGCAACCCCGACATCCTCGCCGGTCTCGTCGCCGCCAGGGGCGACCAGGCCTCGCCGGTCATCGTCGGGTTCGCGGCCGAGACGGGCGACGCCGACGGCTCCGTCCTCGACCACGGACGGGCGAAGCTCGCCCGCAAGGGCTGCGACCTGCTCGTGGTCAACGAGGTGGGGGAGGACAGGACCTTCGGCCAGGACCACAACACGGTGCACATCCTGCGCCAGGGGTCCTCGCACGTCGTCGACGCCGGGCCCGCGTCCAAGCAGGAGATCGCGGCCGCGGTGTGGGATGCCGTGCAGCAGATCCTGTAGGCGGGGCTAGACTCGCCGGTGCCTGCGCGGCCACTGTCCGCGCCCAGGAAGCCAGCAGCCGCTGCCACGAAGGAGATGCCCGGGTGTCCGCACGCCTGTTCACGTCCGAGTCCGTCACCGAGGGACACCCCGACAAGATCTGCGACCAGATCTCCGACGCGATCCTCGACGCCATGCTCGAGCAGGACCCCGGCAGCCGCGTGGCAGTCGAGACCATGGTGACCACCGGGCTCGTGCACGTCGCCGGCGAGGTCACCACCGAGGCCTACGTCGAGATCCCGCGGATCGTGCGCGACACGGTCCTGGCCATCGGCTACGACTCCTCCACGAAGGGCTTCGACGGCGAGTCCTGCGGGGTCGAGGTCTCCATCGGCCAGCAGAGTCCCGACATCGCCCAGGGCGTCGACACCGCCTACGAGAACCGCACCGGCGGCTACGACCCGCTCGACAAGCAGGGCGCCGGCGACCAGGGCCTCATGTTCGGCTACGCCTGCGAGGACACCCCCGAGCTGATGCCGCTGCCGATCTTCCTCGCGCACCGGCTCTCCGAGCGCCTCACCGCGGTCCGCAAGGCCGGGGAGGTTCCCTACCTGCGGCCCGACGGCAAGACCCAGGTCACCATCGAGTACGACGGTGACCGTGCGGTGCGCCTCGACACGGTGGTCCTGTCCACGCAGCACGCCGCCGACGTCTCGCTCGACGACCTGCTCACGCCCGACATCGAGCACCACGTCATCCGCCCGGTGCTCGAGGAGCTCGCCGACCACGGCACCGACCTCGACGTCTCGCGCTACCGCACCCTGATCAACCCGACCGGTCGCTTCGAGATCGGCGGGCCGATGGGCGACGCCGGCCTCACCGGGCGCAAGATCATCGTCGACACCTACGGCGGCATGGCTCGCCACGGTGGCGGCGCCTTCTCCGGCAAGGACCCGTCGAAGGTCGACCGCTCGGCCGCCTACGCCATGCGCTGGGTGGCCAAGAACGTCGTCGCCGCGGGGCTCGCCCGTCGCTGCGAGGTGCAGGTCGCCTACGCCATCGGCAAGGCCCAGCCGGTGGGGCTGTACGTCGAGACCTTCGGCACCGAGAGCGTGCCGGTCGACAAGATCCAGGGCGCCATCTCGTCGGTCTTCGACCTGCGCCCGCTCGCGATCGTCGAGGACCTCGACCTGTTGCGCCCGATCTACAAGCCGACCGCGGCCTACGGCCACTTCGGCCGCACCCACGCCGACGGCGTCACCAACGCCTTCACCTGGGAGCGGACAAACCGCGTCGACGCGCTCCAGAAGGCAGCCAAGGACTGAGCGTCGGCGCTCCCCGCTAGGTTCACGGCGTGGGTGACATCCGTGGGCAGGAGACGACGGGCCAGCTCGAGCTGATCCGCTCCGGCCTGCCCCGCAAGCCCCGTCGCACGACCGCGACCGAGGCGACCGCAGCACACCTGCCGGTCGCCTCGGTGCAGGTCGACACCGGGTTGGCGCACCTCGACCGCCCCTTCGAGTACTCCGTGCCGGAGTCGCTCGCCGAGACGGCCCAGCCGGGGGTGCGGGTCAAGGTGCGGTTCGCGGGCCAGGACCTCGACGGCTTCGTCCTCGAACGCAGGGCGGAGGCCGAGCACGGGGGCCGCCTCGCGCCGCTGCGCAGGGTGGTCTCGCCCGAGCCCGTCCTCGTCCCGCCCGTGCTGGCCGTCGCGCGCGCCACCGCGGAGCGGTATGCCGGGACGCTGGGTGACGTGCTGCGGCTCGCCATTCCGCCGCGCCATGCCGCAGCAGAGAAGGCCCTGCCCGTCGAGCCGTCCGAGCGGGGCGGGTTGCCAGACGCGCCCGAGCCGTCGGCGTGGGAGAGGTACCCCGCCGGACGGCACTTCCTCGCCCACCTCGAGGGCGGGGGAGACCCGGCGGCCTCGTGGCTGGCCCTGCCGTCGACCGCGCCCGCAGCCGACTGGCCGGCCGCCCTGGCCGAGGCAGCCCGGGCAGCACTGGCCGGCGGGCGGGGGTCGGTCATCGTGGTCCCGGACCACCGCGACGTGTCCCGTGTCGACGCAGCCCTCACCGCTGCCCTCGGACCCGGCCGGCACGTCCGGTTGACGGCCGACCAGGGGCCGCAGGCGCGGTACACCGCTTGGCTCAAGGTGCTCCGTGGCCACGTCCAGGTGGTGGTCGGCACCCGTTCGGCAGCCTTCGCGCCGGTGCGTGAGCTCGGCCTGGCCGCCTGGTGGGACGACGGGGACGACCTGCACGAGGAGCCTCGGGCACCCTACCCGCACGTGCGCGAGGTGCTGGCGGCCCGCGCCAGGATCGAACGGGCGGCCCTGCTGTCGGCAGGGTTCGCGCGCACCACGACCGTGCAGTCCTGGGTGGAGAGCGGCGCGGTCAAGCCGCTCGAGGCCCCGGCACCCGAGGTCCGCCGGGCCGCGCCGCAGGTGCGCGTCGCCGGTGAGGGCGCCGAGCTCGAGCGGGATCCGGCGGCCGCCAGCGCGCACCTGCCCTCAGTGGCGTGGCGCACGGCGAAGGAGGCGCTGGCCCGCGGCCCCGTGCTGGTGCAGGTCCCGCGCCGGGGCTACCTGCCGTCGATGTCCTGCCAGACCTGTCGTGCCCCTGCCCGCTGCCCCCAGTGCCATGGGCCCATTGCGCTGCCCGCGCCCGGGGCCGCGCCGGCCTGCCGCTGGTGCGGCCGGGGGGCGGCGGGGTTGGCGTGCGTCCGGTGCGGAGGGCACGCGCTGAGGTCCTCGGTCGTGGGGGCCCGGCGCACGGCGGAGGAGCTCGGCCGCGCCTTCCCGGGCGTGCCCGTGCACACCTCGGGCTCGGGGGAGGTGCTGCACCGGGTCGCGGCGACACCGAGCCTGGTGATCGCCACCCCGGGAGCGGAGCCGGTGGCCGAGGGCGGGTACGCCGCCGTCCTGCTGCTCGACGCCTGGGCCTCGCTCGACCGCCCGGTGCTCACGGCGGGAGAGGAGGCGGTCCGCCGCTGGCTGGGTGCCGCCGCGCTGGGGCGCGGCTCCGGCCAGGGTGGTGTCGCCGTGCTGTGCGGCGCGCCCACCCACACGGCGCTGCCCGCGGTCGAGGCGCTCGTGCGGTGGGCCCCGGCGTGGTTCGCCGAGCGCGAGCTGGGCGAGCGGCGCGAGCTGCGGCTGCCGCCCACCGTGAGCATGGCCTCCCTCGTCGCCCCGCGTCGGGTGCTCGAGGAGGCTGTGGAGTCGCTGCGGGCGCTGGGGCTGCCGGCCGAGGCCGAGGTGCTCGGGCCGCTGCCGGCGGGGGACGAGGCGCAGCGTGACCTGCTGCGCGTGCCGCTGGAGTCGGGAGCCGGGCTGGCCGCTGCCCTGGCCGCGCTGCGGGGCATCCGCAGCGCCCACAAGGAGGCCGTCACCGTGGCCGTGCGGGTCGACCCGCCGGACATCGGCTCCTGACCGGCCCACCTAGACTGGCCGCGTGTCGATCCAGAACATCCGCCTCTTCGGCGACCCGGTGCTGCGCACCCCGGCTGAGCCCGTCGTCGACTTCGACAATGAGCTGCGCCAGCTCGTCCGGGACCTGACCGACACCATGGTCGACGCTCCCGGCGCCGGCCTCGCGGCCCCGCAGATCGGCGTCGGCCTGCGGGTCTTCACCTACTGGGTCGACGGGGAGCTCGGCCACCTGGTCAACCCCGACCTCGACCTGTCCAGCGAGCTGCAGGAGGGCCCTGAGGGGTGCCTGTCCTTCCCCGGGCTCCAGTTCGACACCCCTCGCGCGCTGCGCGTGGTCGCCAAGGGCTTCAACCAGTTCGGGGAGCCCGTGCTCATCGAGGGGTCCGAGCTGCTCGCCCGCGCGATCCAGCACGAGACCGACCACCTCGACGGGATCCTCTTCATCGACCGGCTCGACCGCGAGCAGCGCAAGCTCGCCATGAAGGCCGTGCGGGAGGCGGAGTGGGCCGGGCAGCCGCGACCCACCGTGAAGGTCAGCCCGCACAGCACCTTCGGCCGGGGCATGTGACCATGCGGCTGGTCTTCGCCGGCACCCCCGAGGTCGCCCTGCCCTCGCTCGACGCGCTGCTCGACTCCCGCCACGAGGTGGTGGGCGTCGTCACCCGCCCGGACGCCCGCGCCGGACGCGGCCGGTCCCTGGTCCCGTCACCCGTGCGACAGCGCGCGCAGGAGGCCGGCCTCGAGGTGCTCACGCCCACGAAGCCGTCGGAGCCGGAGTTCCAGGAGCGACTGCGGGAGCTGGCTCCGGACGCCTGCCCCGTCGTCGCCTACGGCGCCCTGGTGCCACCGTCGGCGCTGGAGATCCCCCGCCACGGCTGGGTGAACCTGCACTTCTCGCTGCTGCCCGCCTGGCGCGGGGCGGCCCCGGTGCAGCACGCCATCATGGCCGGCGACGAGGTCACCGGCGCCTCCACCTTCCTGCTCGAGAAGGGTCTCGACAGCGGTCCGGTCTTCGGCGTGATGACCGAGACGATCCGTCCGAGGGACACCGCCGGCGAGCTGCTGGGCCGCCTCGCCGAGGCCGGCGCGGGACTGCTGGTGGCCACGCTCGACGGCATCGAGGACGGCACCCTGGTGCCTCGGCCCCAGCCCGGCGAGGGCGTCTCGCTGGCGCCGAAGATCGAGGTCGACGACGCGCGGGTCCGGTGGTCGAGGCCCGCGACCGCCGTCGACCGGCTGGTGCGCGGCTGCACCCCCGCACCCGGGGCGTGGACGCTCTTCCGGGGAGAGCGCCTGAAGCTCGGCCCCGTTGCCCCGGCGGGAGGCCCGCACGAGGCGGATGTCCCGGCCGGACTCGCGCCCGGCGAGCTCCACGTCACCAAGCGCGCCGTGGCGGTGGGCACCGCCTCGGGGGCCGTCGTGCTGGGCGAGGTGCGACCCCACGGCAAGAAGGCCATGCCCGCGGCGGACTGGGCCCGCGGCGTGCGCATCCAGACGGGCGAGAGGTTCGACGATGAGTGAGCGGTCCCGCCGCAGCAGCGGCCGGTCGGGCGGAGGGCCAGGTGGTCGCGGAGGTCCCCCACGGCGCTACTCGGCCCAGAAGCCCAGCGAGCGGTCGCGGACGACCGACCCGCAGCGGCTGGCCGCCTACACCGTCATGCGCGCCGTCGCCGACGGCGCCTACGCCAACCTCGAGCTGCCGAGAGTGCTGCGGGAGAAGCGGATCACCGGCCGCGACGCAGCCTTCACCACCGAGCTGCTCTACGGGGCCATCCGCCTCCAGGGCCTCTACGACCCGATCATCGCCGCCGCGGCGGGGCGCCCACTGGCGAAGGTCGACGCGAACGTGCTCGACACCCTTCGCCTCGGCGCCCACCAGTTGCTCGGCATGCGGGTCCCCGCCCACGCGGCCGTGGACGAGACCGTCGGCCTGGCCCGCAAGGTCAACGGCGCGGGCGCCGCCGGGTTCGTCAACGCCGTCATGCGACGGATCAGCGAGCGCAGCCTCGCCGAGTGGCTGGCCGCGGTCGTGCCGCCGGAGGCGACGCCGACCGCCCGGCTGGCCGTCGAGCAGTCGCACCCGGAGTGGGTCGTCAAGGCGATGCGCGCGGCGCTGCTCGGCCACCACACCTCGACGGCCGAGTCGGTGGACGCCGACCTGGCCGCCCTGCTCGCCAGCGACAACGCCGCCCCGCGGGTCTCGCTGGTGGCGCGCCCGGGCCTCGCCGACGTCGACGAGCTCGTCGAGGCCGGCGCCGAGCGCTCGCCCCTCTCACCGGTCGGTGCGGTGCTCGGCAGCGGCGACCCGGGCGGTATACCGGCGGTGCGCGAGGGGCGCGCCGCGGTGCAGGACGAGGGCTCGCAGCTGCTCGCCCTCGCGCTCGCCGCGGTTCCGGTCGCGGCGGACGGCACCGAGGAGTGGCTGGACCTGTGTGCCGGACCCGGCGGCAAGGCGGGGTTGCTGGCCGCCCTCGCCCTCGAGGCCGGCGCGGACCTCACCGCGAACGAGGTGAGCCCGCACCGGGCCGACCTGGTGCGCCAGACCCTGCGGGCGGCGGCCAGGCGTGCCCGGCAGCAGGGCAGGCGGCTCGAGGTGCGCACCGGCGACGGACGCGACGTGGGGGAGGCAGAGCCCGGCCGCTACCAGCGGGTGCTGGTCGACGCCCCCTGCACCGGTCTGGGGGCCCTGCGCCGGCGCCCCGAGGCTCGCTGGCGCCGCACCCCCGCCGACCTGCCTGAGCTCGGCCGGCTGCAGCGAGAGTTGCTGGCCTCGGCCATCGACGCCACCGCACCCGGCGGGGTGGTCGCCTACGCCACGTGCAGCCCGCACCTGGCCGAGACGCAGTTCGTCGTCTCCGACGTGCTCAAGCGCCGCGACGACGTGGAGCCGATCGACGCCCGACCCTTCCTCGTCGCTGCGTCCGGCACGCCCCTGGACCACCTCGGCGACGGGCCCACCGCCCAGATGTGGCCGCACCTGCACGGCACCGACGGGATGTTCCTCACGCTGCTGCGCAAGCGCTGACCCGTAAGGGCGCTGGTGTCGCGGCAGTGGCGCGCCGGCACCCTTCAGTGACGGGGTAGGACGCCGGCGCCGGGAATGACCTCGAACACCAGCTGGGTCTCGGTGTGCCGCACGGCCGGGTGCACGGTGATGTGCTCGAGCACGAGGTCGCGCAGGGCCGCCGCAGACTCGACGGCCACGTGCACGAGGTAGTCGTCCTCGCCGGCGACGTGGAAGATCGTCAGCGCCCCGGGGATGTCGGCCAGGGTCGCGTGGAAACTCTTCACGTGGTCGCGGCTGTGGCTGCCGAGCCGCACCTTGATGACCGCCTGGATGCCGAGCCCGAGCGCGGCGGGGTCGACCTCCGCCCGGAACCGGGTGATGACGCCTGCCTCGCGCAGGGCGCGGACCCGCTGGACGCAGGTCGACTCCGCGATGCCGACGCGGCCCGCGAGGGCGGCGTTGGTCAGCCGGCCGTTCTCCTCGAGCTCGGCGAGGATGCGCAGGTCGGTGCGGTCGAGAGCGGCAGCGCGCGGTTTCTTCGGCGACGACGGGGTGGCCACCCGTCGATTGTGCAGGAAACCGCAGGATCGTGCGGATGGTCCTCGGGTTCTTCGGTGCCGGTTGAGACCCGTCGCGGAATCCGCGAACCTGCGGCCATGAGCAGCCTGCGGGGCAATGGGGCCCCGGACCCAGCACACGACCGGACACTCGACTCGCTCGCGGTGCACGCCGGCCGCGATGACCTCGTGGCCCTGGGGGTCCATGCCCCGCCGCTCGACCTCTCGTCCACGAACCCGTTGCCGGGGGTCGACTGCGGCGGGGGGTCGTACGAGGCGATGGCCACGGGA
This sequence comes from Knoellia sp. p5-6-4, assembly GCF_029222705.1. Taxonomy (NCBI): domain Bacteria; kingdom Bacillati; phylum Actinomycetota; class Actinomycetes; order Micrococcales; family Intrasporangiaceae; genus Knoellia; species Knoellia sp. p5-6-4. The sequence goes on along the minus strand of NZ_JARGZF010000002.1, from coordinate 240,184 downwards.
GGGCGCCCCACCGAGGGCGGCAACGTCTACGCCCGCCTGTGGAACCCCACGGTGGCCCGGTTCGAGTCCGCCCTGGCGTCGCTGGAGCGGATGGAGGAGGCGGTCGCGTTCTCGTCGGGGATGGCTGCGGTCACCGCGACCGTGCTGGCTGCCGCGCAGCGCTCCCGCGAGGAGACCGGCGGGGCGGCGGGCCACGTGGTCGCCGTCCGCCCGCTCTACGGCGGCACCGACCACCTGCTGGCGTCGGGGCTGCTCGGCGTCGAGACGACGTTCTGCAGCCCGTTCGGCGTCGCCGCGGCGCTGCGACCCGAGACGTGCCTCGTGGTCGTCGAGACCCCGGCCAACCCCACGCTCGAGCTGGTCGACGTCGCGGCCGTGGTCGAGGCGGCCCAGGGCCGCCCGGTGCTCGTCGACAACACCTTCGCCACGCCCGTGCTCCAGAACCCCGTCGACCAGGGCGCCTCGCTGGTGCTGCACAGCGCCACGAAGTACCTCGGCGGGCACGGTGACGCGGTCGGCGGCATCGTCGCCGCCGATGCCGACTGGGCTGCGGCCCTGCGCCGGGTCCGTGCCGTGACCGGTGGCATCCTGCACCCGATGGCCGCCTACCTGCTGCACCGCGGCCTGCCCACCCTGCCCGTCCGTGTGCGGTCGCAGCAGGCGTCGGCCGAGAAGATGGCGGCCTGGCTCTCGGCGCACCCCGCGGTGCGTCGGGTGTTCTTCCCGGGCACGCCCGAGGGCGACCCCATGGGGCTGGTGGGACGCCAGATGCGAGGCCCGGGGGCGATGGTGGCCATCCAGGTCGCCGGCGGCTACGAGCAGGCGGCGCGGGTTGCCGGGCGGGTGCGCCTGTTCACCCATGCGGTCTCGCTCGGCGGGGTCGACTCGCTCATCCAGCACCCGGCCGCGCTGACCCACCGGCCCGTGGCGCCCGAGGCCCGGCCGTCGGCCGACGTCCTGCGCCTGTCCATCGGGCTCGAGGACGCTGCCGACCTGCAGGCCGACCTCGAGCAGGCGCTGGGCTGAGGCTTCCCCGGCGCTCAGGAGTCGAGGGCAGCGTCAGCCTCGCGGACCCGCTCAACCTCCAGTGCGGCCAGGGCGTCGCGGATCTCGTCGGCAGCCGGCTTCTCGCCGAGGTCCAGCCGACGTCGCAGCGCCTCCTGCAACCAGCGCCGAGCCTCCGCCGGCTGGCACAGGTGGAGCGACACCTGCGCGGTGGCGTGGGCCAGCTCGGCGTCGAGGGCGGGGGAGCCGCAGCGCGAGGCATGGTGGTGGGCCGCGCGCAGGTGGTCCTGGGCGGCCGCCGCGTCGCCGGAGGCAGCCACGGCCTGGGCGGCCACGGCGTGGGTCTCGGCCAGGCCGGGGGCGTTGTCCGGGCGTTGCTCCATGGCAGCCAGGCCCTGTGTGGTCAGGGCCACCGCCCGCACGACGTCCCCGGCGCGCAGCGCGATCTTGCCGAGCAGCACCTGGCAGTAGGCGCCGTCGACGTCGGCACCGGGAATGTCCAGGCGGGCGTTCAGGGCCGCGCTCTGGGTCACGAGCTCCTCGGCCTCCCGCAGCCGCCCGCGGCGCATCCGGAAGTCGCCGAGCAGCCGCAGCCGTCCGGACTCCTCGAGCAGGTCGAGGTGTGGCCCGCCCAGCAGCTCCTCGGCGAGCGCGTCGTCGCCGAGCTCGACCGCCACAGCAGCCCGCAGTCGCCTCACGGCGCCCGGCACGGGGCGGTCGCCCAGCATGGTGGCCGCCTCGAGGTACCGGCCGAGCCCGACCAGCGCCGCCGCCCGCATGAGCATCGGCGCCTGGGGGTCCGAGCCGCGGACCCGCGGGCCGAGGCGGTGCAGCAGCGCCAGCGCCACGGCATACCGACCGGTCTGGACCGCACTGGCCGCCTGGAGCACCCGCACGGCCGGCCGGTTCGCTCGCGAGGGCAGCGGGTGGTCGAGCACTTCGGCGTGGCGGCCCTCTGCCGCAAGGGAGTTCAACGAGTTGATGATCCGCCGGTCGCGCGTGGTCGTCACCAGCGCATGGCTGAGCACCCAGATCGCCACCAGTCCCGAGATCAGCCACAGCACGCCGGAGATGGTGCATGACGACGGCGCTTCCTCGTCGTCGAAACGGCCCAAAACCAGCCGTTAGGGTGAGCACGTGCAGATCTCCCCGAGCATCCTGTCCGCAGACTTCGCCAACCTCGAGGCGGAGCTGAAGCGGATCAGCAACGCCGACTGGGCCCACGTCGACGTCATGGACGGCCACTTCGTGCCGAACCTGACCTTGGGCCTACCCGTCGTCGAGGCGCTCGCCAGGGTCAGCCCCATCCCGCTCGACTGCCACCTCATGATCGACGACCCGGACCGCTGGGCGCCGCAGTACGCCGAGGCCGGGGGCTCGTCGGTCACCTTCCACGTCGAGGCTGCCGCCGACCCCCGCCGGGTCGCCCGTGACCTGCGAGCCGCCGGTGCTCGCGCCGGCATGGCGGTCAAGCCCGGCACACCCTTCGCGCCCTACGAGGAGCTGCTCCCCGATCTCGACATGGTGCTCGTCATGACGGTCGAGCCGGGCTTCGGCGGGCAGTCCTTCATGGCCGACCAGATGCCCAAGGTGGCGCAGGTGCGCGAGGCCGTCCGTCGCCACGGCGGCGAGATCTGGGTGCAGGTGGACGGGGGCGTGTCCGCGTCGACCATCGAGCAGTGCGCCGAGGCGGGGGCAGACGTGTTCGTCGCCGGCTCGGCCGTCTACGGCGCCGACGACGCGGCAGGCGCGGTCGAGGAGCTGCGCCGGCTCGCGGAGAAGCACCGGCACTGACCCGTCCCGGGGGCCTCGCGTGAGGACCATCACCCGGACGTGACCGCGACCTGCCCCAGCACCGGTGCCATACTGGCGGTACGTGCTCCGGGGTCGGTGCAATTCCGAACCGGCGGTGACAGTCCGCGACCCGACCGCAGCCAGCGGCCGGTTGACCTGGTGGAACTCCAGGACCGACGGTGAAAGTCCGGATGGGAGGCAGCACGCGCTGACAGCGGGACCGGTGGGTCTCGGGGTCGACATCCGTCGCCTCGAGCGCGCCGCCCTCGCCCTCCTGCACGTCCCCCCCCGGAGCTCGACGACCACGATCGTCTGGAGCCACAGGGAAGGACCATGGAGACGACCGCCCGGCAGGCAACCGACCTCACCCACATGCGCCGTGCCCTCGAGCTGGCTGCCCGGGGACCGGCTGCTGACGCCAACCCCCGCGTCGGCTGCGTCGTCACGGACGTCGACGGTGAGGTGGTCGGCGAGGGCTGGCACCGCGGCGCCGGCACGGCCCACGCAGAGGTCGACGCGCTGGGCCACGCCGGTGAGCGCGCCCGTGGCGGAACCGCCTACGTGACCCTCGAGCCGTGCAACCACACCGGCCGCACGCAGCCGTGCAGCGCGGCGCTGTATGCCGCGGGGCTGGCCCGCGTCGTCCATGCCCAGTCCGACCCCAACCCCCGGGCTGCTGGTGGCGCGGACGTGCTGCGGGGCAGGGGAGTGACCGTCGACGGAGGAGTGCTGGCCGAGCAGGCGCACGCGCTGAACCGCTCCTGGACCCACCTCGTCACGACTGGCCGCCCCTGGGTCACCTGGAAGCTGGCGGCCACCCTCGACGGCCGCAGCGCCGCCGCCGACGGCACGAGCCAGTGGATCACCGGCGAGGCCGCTCGTGCCGACGTCCACCGGCTGCGCGCGGAGTGCGGCGCCATCCTGGTCGGCACCGGCACCGCGCTCGTCGACGACCCGCAGCTGACCGCTCGGCGCCCCGACGGCGGCCTCTACCCGCGCCAGCCGCTGCGCGTGGTGATGGGGGAGCGGGAGCTGCCCGCGGGCGCAAGGGTTCTCGACGACGCGGCGCCCACGTGGCTGCTGCGCACGCGGGACCCCAAGGCCGTGCTGGGGGCCCTGGCCGACGCCGAGGTGCACCGGCTCTGGCTCGAGGGCGGCCCCACGGTCGCTGCCGCCTTCCTCAGCGCCGGTCTCGTCGACGAGGTCGTCGCCTACGTGGCGCCGGTGCTGCTCGGCCGGGGGCGGCAGACCGTGACCGACCTCGGCATCACGACCATCGACGCGGCCCTGCGGCTGCGTCCCACCGACATCACCCTGATCGGTGACGACGTGCGCATCACCGCCGACCTGCACGACGTTTCCGCGAAGGAGGAGCACTGATGTTCACCGGCATCGTCGAGGAGCTCGGCGAGGTGGCCGTGATCGAACCCGGCGCGGACTCGGCCCGGATGACCCTGCGCGGACCGCTGGTCACCAGCGACGCCGTCCACGGCGCATCGATCGCCGTCAACGGGGTGTGCCTGACCGTCGTCGAGCACGGCGCCGGCGAGTTCACGGTCGACGTCATGGCCGAGACGCTGCGCCGTTCCAGCCTGGGGGCGCTGCACCCGGGCGACCGCGTCAACCTCGAACGCGCCATGGCGGCCAGCAGCCGGTTCGGCGGACACGTCGTCCAGGGCCACGTCGACGGCACGGCCGAGGTCGTCGAACGGGTGCCCGGTGACCGCTGGGAGGTGGTGCGGTTCAGCCTGCCGGCCGACCTCGCGCGCTACGTCGTCGAGAAGGGCTCGATCACGGTCGACGGCGTGAGCCTGACCGTCGCCTCGGTGGACGACGACTCGTTCACCGTCTCGCTCATCCCCACCACGCTCGACCTGACGACGCTGGGCCGCAAGGGCGTCGGCGACCTCGTCAACCTCGAGGTCGACGTCCTGGCCAAGTACGTCGAGCGCCTGCTCACCGCGACCACGAGCCCCGGGACCCCCACGCCCACCTCACCATCCACGTCCACTGCCTCCACCACGGCCCCCACAGCGAAGGACTCCGCATGAACATCCTCGAGTGGCTCTACGAGGCGCACGTGACCATCGCCGGTCACGACATCGCCTGGCGGGAGATCATCGGCAACGGCTTCGGGTTCGCCTCGGCCATCGGGGGCCTGCGTCGCAGGGTCTGGGCGTGGCCGGTCGGGATCGTCGGGAACGTGCTGCTCTTCACCGTGTTCATCGCGGCAACGTTCGACGCCCAGGCCCAGCAGCCGCTGTTCGGCCAGGCCGGACGCCAGGTGTTCTTCATCATCACCAGCGTCTACGGCTGGTGGCGCTGGAGCGAGCAGAAGAGGGCTCGGCACGACGCGAGCGGCCACGCGATCACGCCGCGCTGGGCGACGCCCCGCGAGCGGACGGCATACCTGCTGGCTGCCGCGGGCGGCGTGGTGGTGCTGCAGTGGGTCTTCTCGGTCGTGGGCGCGGGGTGGCCGGCGCCGCGCTGGTACTACTGGTGCGACGCGTGGATCTTCGTCGGCTCGATGCTGGCGACCTACGCGATGGCGCGCGGCTGGAACGAGTTCTGGCTCGCGTGGATCGCGGTCGACCTCGTCGGTGTCCCGCTGTTGTGGCACTCCGGCTACTACCCGACGGCGATCCTCTTCATCGTCTACGGCGTCCTGGTCGTCTACGGGTTCTTCGTCTGGCTGCGCGCCTCGCGGGTCGAGGGCGCCGCGGCCCCCGAGCTCGAGGGGGCACGCGCATGAGCGGACTGGCGACCGTCGAGGAGGCACTGGCCGCCCTGCGGTCGGGGCGGCCCGTGCTCGTCACCGACGACGAGCACCGCGAGAACGAGGGCGACGTCGTCCTCGCCGCCGAGACCGTCACGGCCGAGTGGATGGCATGGACCATCCGGCACACCTCCGGCTACATCTGCGCGCCGATGACCGACGACGTGGCCGACCGGCTCGACCTGCCGCTGATGGTGCCCGACAACCGCGACCCGCTGCGCACCGCCTACACCGTGACGGTCGACGCGGCCGGGGGCGTCACCACCGGCATCTCCGCGGCCGACCGCGCCCACACTGTGCGCACCCTTGCCGACCCGGCGTCCACGGCCGACAGCCTGACCCGTCCCGGCCACGTCGTACCCCTGCGTGCCAAGGAGGGCGGTGTGCTGGTGCGTCCCGGCCACACCGAGGCGACCGTGGACCTCTGCCGGCTGGCGGGGCTGGCTCCGGTCGGGGCCATCGGCGAGCTGGTCAACGACGACGGCACGATGATGCGCCTGCCGGGGGTGCTCGCCCTCGGCGAGGAGCATGACCTGCCGGTCATCACCATCGAACAGCTCGCGGCCTGGCGGCAGCGGCACGACAGGGTGCAGCGGCTGGCCGAGACGGTGTTGCCGACCGAGCACGGGACCTTCACCGTGACCGGTTTCCGTGACGTCATCACGGGCGACGAGCACCTTGCGCTGGTCAGCCCCCGCGGGCTCGGCGGCAAGGCTCCGCTGGTGCGGCTGCACTCCGAGTGCCTCACCGGCGACATGCTCGGCTCGCAGCGGTGTGACTGCGGGCCCCAGCTGCAGCGAGCCCTGCAGCGGGTGGCCGCGGAAGGCGGTGTGGTGGTCTACCTGCGCGGCCACGAGGGGCGCGGGGTGGGGCTGCTCGCCAAGCTCCAGGCCTACGCCCTCCAGGACGCAGGTCTCGACACCGTCGACGCCCAGGTCGAGCTGGGACTGCCCGTCGACGCCCGCGAGTACGCGGCCGGCGCCGCCATCCTCACCGGGCTGGGCATCCACGCGGTGCGCCTGCTCACGAACAACCCGATGAAGGTGAACGCCATGCGAGAGCACGGGATCGAGGTGGCGGCGGTCGAGCGGATCAGCATCGCGCCGGTCGCCAGCAACGCGACCTACCTGCGCACCAAGCGCGACCGGATGGGCCACGACCTCATCCTCGGCGCCCACGACTCCGGGGCCACGGCGTGAGCGGCAGGGGAGCCCCGGTTGTGACCGCGGACGGCAGCGGCCTGCGGGTGGCCGTCGTCGCCGCGTCGTGGCACACCGTCGTCATGGACGGCCTCATCGACGGTGCCCAGCGGGCGCTGCAGGAGGCCGGCGTCCCCGACGTCACGCTCGTGCGGGTGCCCGGCACGGTCGAGCTGAGCGTCGCGTGCGCGCGTCTCGCACCCACACACGACGCGCTTGTCGCGCTCGGTGTCGTGATCCGTGGTGGCACACCGCACTTCGACTACGTCTGCTCGGGTGTCACGCACGGGCTGACCGACGTGAGCACACGCACCGGCGTGCCCGTCGGCTTCGGCGTGCTCACCTGCGACGACGAGCAGCAGGCCCTCGACCGCGCAGGGCTGCCCGGCTCCTCGGAGGACAAGGGGCACGAGGCGGCCATGGCCGCAGTGGCCACGGCGGTGACCCTGGCCTCCCTGGCGCCCCGTACCCTTGTCCCGTGAAGACGTTCGATGAGCTGTACGCCGAGCTGACGGAGAAGGTGGCGACCCGGCCGGAGGGCTCGGGCACGGTCGCAGCCGTGGACGCCGGCGTGCACGCCATCGGCAAGAAGATCGTCGAGGAGGCCGCCGAGGTGTGGATGGCCGCCGAGCACGAGGGCAAGGACCGTGCGGCCGAGGAGATCAGCCAGCTGCTCTACCACCTGCAAGTGCTCATGCAGGCCTGCGACATCACCCTCGACGACGTCTACGCCCACCTGTAGGAAACACCACTCATGCTGCGAATTGCCGTGCCCAACAAGGGCTCTCTTGCCGAGTCGTCCGCCGAGATGCTGCGGGAGGCCGGCTACCGGGTCCGCCGCGACTCCAAGGAGCTCGTGCTCATGGACGCCGACAACGAGGTGGAGTTCTTCTACCTGAGGCCGCGCGACATCGCGGTCTACGTCGGGTCCGGCACCGTCGACTGCGGCGTCACCGGCCGTGACCTGCTGCTCGACTCCGGCAGCGCCGCGATCGAGGTGATGACGCTCGGGTTCGGCGGGTCGACGTTCCGGTATGCCGGACGGCCGGGCCAGTGTGCGTCGGTCGCCGACATCGCAGGGCACCGCGTGGCGACGAGCTACGCCGGCCTGGTGGAGAAGCACCTGGCCGAGCACGGCGTCAGCGCCGAGGTCGTGCGCCTCGACGGCGCGGTGGAGACCGCCATCACGCTGGGTGTGGCGGATGTCATCGCCGACGTGGTGGAGACCGGCGCCACCTTGCGCAGCCAGGGCCTCGAGGTCTTCGGGGAGCTGATCCTGCGCAGCGAGGCCGTGCTCATCCGCCGCGAGGGAACGCACGAGACGGCAGCGGTGGACGTGCTGCGCCGCCGGCTGACCGGCGTCATCACGGCGCGTCACTACGTGATGCTCGACTACGACGTGCCGGCCGCCCTCGTGGAGCAGGCGTGCGCGATCACGCCCGGTCTCGAGTCGCCGACCGTGTCGCAGCTGCAGAACAAGGAGTGGTCGGCCGTGCGCGCCATGGTGCCGCGCAACCGTACCAACGCGATCATGGACGAGCTCTACGACCTCGGCGCCCGGGCCATCCTCGTGACGGACATCGCGGCGTGCCGGCTCTGAGGGCCGGGTGAGCGTGCCACACCGAGCCGCTTCCCGGGAGCCGGGGCAGGGACCCGGCGACTCGGGGCAGGGAGCCTTCGCCACTTTCCGCCCCCGCCGGGGCCGGGTCGTCTCCGGGACGTTCGCCGTTCTGAGCGTGCTGGTGTTCGGCGTGATCGCGCTGCTGCTGCCAGGCCCGCCCGACGGACTGTGGCGACCGGCCGACCGGGTGCTGGTCGCCGCGGTCGGCCTGGCGATCGGGGGCCTGCTGTGGCGCTACGCGACCATCCGCGCCACCCCGACGCGGGAGGCGTTGACGGTGCGCAACCTGTTCACGACCCGCACGGTGTCGTGGCGCAGCGTGGTCGACCTGCGCTTCTCCGGCGGTGACCCGTGGGTGACCCTCGAGCTCGACGACGCCGACACCCTGGCCGTCATGGCCGTGCAGAAGGCCGACGGGCCCTGGGGGCGTGCCGAGGCGAGCCGCCTGGCGGCGCTGGTCCAGGCACTGGGCCCGAGCGCCCAGAGCCCCGAGGTCACCGCCGACTGAGGCGACGGCCTCGGCCGCCGGTCACCGCACTTGGCGCAGCCCCGGACGCAGCTGGCGCACCAGGGCGAGCTGCACGAACATCACCGCGACGAGGGAGAGCCACACCGCTTCGAAGCCACCGGTGGCGTCGCGCACGGCGCCCATGGTGGTGGGGCCCAGTGAGGCGAGGGTGTAGCTGATGAGGAAGGCCATGCCCGCCAGCCGGCCGCTGCCGGAGGGCGTCGCGCTGTAGTCGACGATGAGCACCAGGGCGAGCGAGAACGCGGCGCCCTGGCCGAGGCCGAGCACGACCGCCCACACCCAGGGAGCCGCCTCCGGGGCCAGCCACAGGCCGAGCAGGCCGAGCAGCCCCAGGCCACCTGCCCCGAAGAGGAGCAGCCGGTGCTCGTGCACCCGGTCGGTGAGCATCGGGCCGACGAGGCCGGACACGAGCTGGGCGAAGGAGAACGCCGACAGCAGGTAGCCGGCGTGGGTGGGGTTCCAGCCCTCGGAGACGTAGGTGGGCGCCAGCCAGGCCAGCGAGGAGTAGAACTGCCACGACTGTGCGGCGAGGTAGGCCGCGACCAGCCAGGCGGTGGCGTGCCGCCACGGCAGGCGGTGGTCGACCGAGGTCGGCGGGTGGGCGGCCCGGTGCCGCTCGGCGCCCCGGGCCACGGGGAACCAGGCGAGCAGGCCGACGGCACCGAGCAGCGACCAGGAGGCGAGCGACCCCTGCCAGGAGCCCAGCCAGTCCCGAAGGGGCACCGCCAGCGCCGAGGAGGCGGTGGCCCCACCCATCATGGCGAACATGTACAGCCCGGTGACCAGGCCCGAGCGGCGCGGCGGGAACATCTCCTTGACCAGGCCGGGCAGCAGGGTGCCACCCACGGCGATGCCGACCCCGGCGACGAACGTGCCGGCATACAGGGGCCACACCTGCCCGCCGAAGAACCGCAGCGCGGTGCCGACGGCGAGGCAAGCGGCGGCGAGCTCCACCGCGCCGGCCGTGCCGACGCGGGCCGCCAGGCGCTGGGCCGAGGGGGCGAAGACGCCCATGCAGAGCACCGGCAGGGTGGTCAGGGCGCCCATCGCCGCGTTGGACAGGCCGAGGTCGCTCGAGATGGTCTGCACCAGCGGCGGGACACTCGCCATCACGGTGCGCAGGTTGGCGGCCACGGCCACCAGACCGAGGACCATGACCCACAGCGGTGGCAGGTGGTGGCGCTCAGAGCTCACCGGCGCAGTCTGCCTCAGCGGTCGGTGAGCTCCTCATCGGGGTCGTCGGGGCCCTCGTCACCCATCGACTCCGGCATGTACTCCCGAGCCTCCTCGTACGGCAAACCCGTGAGCATGAGGAGGTCGACGACCATGGAGCGGATCTGCGCCCGCATCACCTCGCTGGAGAGCCCGGCCGTCGGGTCGATGACGGCGCTGACCTCCGCGATGGCGGCCAGGCCCCGCCGGGAGTGCTCGGGGATGCGGCGCTCCTCGAGCTCGCCGGCGATCTCCTCGGTCGCCTCCGCCAGGCTGGTGAGCAGGCCCAGGTATGCCGCGGGCACCGGTTCGCGGCGCCACGTGGCGATCGAGGCCCTGCGCACCAGCACGCGCAGGTTGCGGATGGCGCGGTCGAGGGGCTCGAGCAGCCCCGCGATGACCTGCACCGACGGCAGGTCGCGGCGCCGGAAGGGAGACAGGCGCACGACCGCCATGCCCTCCTCCGAGGCCGAGCGCAGGTCGCTGAGCATGGACTCCGAGGCGCGGGCCCGGCTCAGGGTCCGCGAGGCGAGGTCGTGGTCGCCCTCCCGGAGCGCCCGCTCGGTGTCCCGCAACATCGCGGCCAGCTCCCGCACCACTGCCGCCGCGCGCTGGCGCGGACGGCGCACCGGTGCCGCGGGCGCGAGCAGCGTCAGGGCGAGGGCGAGCGACCCGCCGATGACGGCGTCGATCCAGCGCGAGAACGCCTCGCCCGGCTGGGCGACCAGAGTCGTGACGATGACCGCCTGCAACCCCGCCTGGGTGATGAGGAGCAGACCGGCTCCGAGCAGGGTCGCCACGCTCATGGCCAGCACGGCGACGACGGTGATCTGCCAGGCCCCGGAGCCGAAGAAGTGGGTGAAGATGTCACCGATCAGCACGCCGATCGCCACGCCGAGCATGACGTCTGCGACGCGCCGTACCCGCTGGCCGTAGGACATGCCGAGGCAGATGACCGCGGTGACGGGCGCGAAGAACGGCTCCGGGTGGTGCAGCACGTCACTGGCGATGTACCAGGCGGCACTGGCGCCGATGGCGCACTGCAGGATGAGGAAGCTGCGCTGGCGCAGCCGCTGCAGCCTGGCCCGCAGCTCGGAGCGTGACCGCCGCGCAGCGCGCGGTGCCAGACCCCCGGGGCGGGGGAAGAGCCGGTCCCCTGTGGGCACGCTCAGGCGTTCTGCTCGTATGCCGCCTCGAGGAGCGGCTCGAGGGAGCGCAGGTCGTCCTCGTCAGCGTCGGCCGGCAGGTGCAGCCAGTGCGTGGCCTGGGCGAACCCCTTGGCGGGGGAGAGGCGCTCGTCATCGGGCACGGTGCCGCGGAAGCGGAAGCCGACGCGCACCGTGTCGCGGGGACCGGGGGCCACGGCGACGAACTGCGTCTTGCGGACCACCGGGATGTAGGTGCTGCGGCCCTCGCGGTGGGCGTCGTCGCCCAAGCCCTCGGCGAGGGCGATGACGGCGTCGTGCACCGGTCGCAGGTGGGCCTTCGCCCCCGAGTAGAGGTTGTCCGTGTAGGTGTCGGTGTCGGGCCGGACCCAGCCGGCGTTGCGCGCGGCGGCGTCGGCGATGGCCCACTGGGAGTTCTGGGGCACGCCGTGCACCTCCTTGAGCCACGCGCGCACGGACCTCTGGTCCAGCGGGTCGAGCCCCGCCTTGTGCACCTCCTCCACCCAGTCCTCGAGGGTGCGACCGGTGCGCTCCTCCAGGGAGGCGGTGACCGCCGCCATCATGTCTGCCGGTTCCATGCGGCGATTATGGCGGGCGACACCGCCGGCCGCGCCGTGCGACGTGCCCGAGGCCGCATCCTCGTTCGGCGCAGGGGGTGGGACCCCGCCGTCCCCGGCGGGGTGGGGGGCGGGGTCACGCTGGTTCCTGGGCGGCGCGACGGGCGAGGGGCTCGTCGTAGGAGCCTCGAGTGAGCTTCCATTCGACCCGTTCGCCTTGGGCGTCCTTGACGACCCGTCCGGCGTGGCGGCGGTTGTGCACGATGGTGTGGTGCCGCTCGCAGAGCAGGGCGGCGTTGTCGAGGTTCGAGGGCCGAGGTCTGCCCAGTGGACGAGGTGGTGGGCGTCGGCCCACTGTGGCGGGGCGTCGCAACCCGGGTAGGTGCAGCCGCCGTCGCGGAGCCAGAAACGCTTGGTCTGGGCGAGTGCGTTCGTACCGCTTCTCCAGGCCCCAGTCCATCACCTCGCCCCGGCCGTTCAGCACGATCGGGATCACCGAACCGTCGCAGCACAGCCGGCGCACGGTCTCCGGGGCGAGGTGCGTGCCGGCGCCAGCCCGCCCAGGGTCGTCGCCGCCGCGAGCCCGGCCTTGAGCGACTCGAAGTCCATGGTCAGCAGCAGGGTCGTCTTGTTGGTCCTGCCGACCTCGTCCCCGGCCGCGACCGCGAGCCGCTCCCGGCACTCGGCCAGGGTCAGGTCGTAGCTCGGGTTCCCTCCATGAACACAACACTAGAGGCGACCACCGACAACCCAAGGTGACTGGATGCGAGCGACAAACCCTGTGCCACAACAGATTCGACGGCATACCTGCCCATGCAGCGCAAGCCGAGGACGGACGCCTGTGGACGGAGTGACGTCACGCGCCAGGGTGTGGCCCACCGCCTGTTCGAGCTGGCGAGCCGCCACTAGCCGTGCGACTGGCTGGCGAGCACCACGGTCTCCATGAAGCGGGTCGCGTCGTTGGCCACGCGGCCGGGCTGCTCCCACAACACGAGGTGACCGGTGTCCTCGTAGACGAGCAGGCTGGAGTTCTCGATCGAGCGCACCAGCGCCTCCTGGCTCGCCCGCGAGAGCGTGCGGTCGTGGGCTCCCCAGATGACGAGCCCGGGGCCGCGCAGCTTCTGCCGCAGGGTGGGCGGTTCCGCCTCGACGAGCCCCTGGAAGGTCTTGCGCCAGACCAGCGCAGGCACCTGCAGCCCGTCCTGGACGCGGTCCCTCAGGTACCACTCCGGCACCCGTGCGTACAGGGGGAACCACGACAGCGACGCCCGCACCCAGCCGGGGTCCACCGGGTCGCGCAGCGCCTCCACCTCCTCGGCGAAGGGGAGCCGGGTGCGCAGGCTGTGCGGGGCTCCGACGAGCACGAGTCCCGACACCCGCAGCGGGTGCAGCCGTGCGACCTGCTGCGCCACGTAGCCGCCGCTCGAGGAGCCGAGCAGCGTGGCGCGCTCGATGCCGAGGTGGTCCAGCACGGCGGCGACGTCGTTGGCGAAGTCCATGAGCCGGTACCCGTCAGGGGGTCTCGACGCCCCGCCGTGCCCCCGCTGGTCGAAGGCGACCACACGCAGCCAGCGCGGGAAGCGGGGGACGAGTCGGTCGAAGCTCCCCGTCGCCTCCGCCCAGGCGTGGAGCAGCACGAGGACAGGCCCCGTCGGATCCCCCTGTTCCGTGACCGGCACCGTCACCCCGGTGGGCAGGGTGACGCGTTCCCGGTGGCCGAGCTGGCCCACGTCTCGCAGGCTAGGTGCGCCCCTGACGCCCCCGACAGATGCAGAAGGACGAGGTTCGCGGGGCAAAGGTCCCGTTCCCGCCTCAGCGCAGGGGCACGTACCCGTCGGCGGTGGTGTCGACCACCAGATGGGCGCGGGCCCGGGTGCCGTCCGCGGCATACAGCCTCTGTTCCTGTGCCGCCCAGCGGTCCCAGAACGGCTCGTATGCCGCGTCGCGCGCCAGGCCGCGCGCGTGCCGGACCGCCTCGTCGGCCTCCACCCACACCAGGGTCGACACCGCCGCACCCACCGGGTGGACCCCCGAGCCGCAGCCCTCGAGGACGACGACCTCGCTGGCCGGCACCTGGACCCAGGGGCCGTACCGGCCGGCCGCCCAGTCCCACGTCCGGTAGCGCGCGGGCCGCCCCGCGGCCAGCGGCTCGGCGACCCACTCCTGGGCTCGCTGGACACCCTCGGAGAGGCCGTCCCAGCCGGGGTAGAGGTCGTCCATGTGGATGGTCGGGGCGAAGAGCGCCTCGGCGACCCTGCGGGCGAGCGTGGTCTTGCCCGCGCCGCTGGGGCCGTCGATGGCCACCAGCCGGGTTGTGCCGCAACGCGGTTCGCTGGTGTCGACGAGCGTGACGATGGCGGTCAGCCGCTCAGCCATGAGGTCGCCCGCCATGGGCGGCAGCCTAGACGGATACCCTTTGCGGGTGAGCGTCGCCACCCGTGTCATCCCCTGTCTCGACGTCGACGCCGGTCGGGTGGTCAAGGGCGTGCGGTTCCAGGACCTGCGGGACGCGGGTGACCCGGTCGAGCTGGCCAAGGCCTACGACCGCCAGGGCGCCGACGAACTGACCTTCCTCGACGTCACGGCGAGCAGCGGCAACCGGGAGACGACCTACGACGTCGTGCGCCGCACGGCCGAGCAGGTGTTCATCCCGTTGACCGTCGGTGGGGGAGTGCGCACGGTCGACGACGTCGACAGGCTGCTGCGCGCCGGTGCCGACAAGGTCGGCGTCAACACCGCAGCCATCGCGCGCCCCGAGCTCATCCACGACATCGCCGCCCGCTTCGGAGCCCAGGTGCTGGTGCTGTCCGCCGACGTGCGCCGTCGCCGGGCCGACGACGGCAGCCTGCTCGGCGGGTTCGAGGTGACGACCCACGGGGGCCGCACCGGCACCGGCATCGACGCCATCGAGTGGTGTGCCCGGGCGGCCGAGCTCGGGGCGGGGGAGATCCTGCTCAACTCCATGGACGCCGATGGCACCAAGGACGGCTACGACCTCGAGCTCATCCGCGAGGTGCGCCGCGAGGTGCACATCCCGATCGTCGCCAGCGGCGGGGCCGGCGCGGTGGAGCACTTCGCCCCGGCAGTCCAGGCGGGGGCCGACGCCGTGCTCGCCGCCAGCGTGTTCCACTTCGGCGAGCTGACCGTCGGCGAGGTGAAGGCCGCGATGCGCGCCCAGGGCATCTGCGTGCGCTGAACGCCCGGCTACTCGAGGATGTC
Source organism: Knoellia sp. p5-6-4 (assembly GCF_029222705.1). Taxonomy (NCBI): domain Bacteria; kingdom Bacillati; phylum Actinomycetota; class Actinomycetes; order Micrococcales; family Intrasporangiaceae; genus Knoellia; species Knoellia sp. p5-6-4. The sequence continues at coordinate 225,106 of NZ_JARGZF010000002.1, read as the reverse complement.
GAGGTCGACCTCGACGGGTTCGCCGTCCTCGAGTCCCTCCGCACGCCGGACCGCCTTCTTCACCGGCAGCACGTAGCTCCCGCTGCCCGCGTCGGGGAACACCGACGTCGCCCAGGTGGTGTTCCCGACGGTCGCCCTGACCCGCACGGAGCCGAAGCCGCGGGGCGGCCGGGGCCGCTCACGGACGACCTCGGCGGCGTCGGCCGACAGCGTCAGGAAGTACCAGCCACCGTCCGGTTTCCAGGGCCAGAGCTCGGCGGTGAAACGGCAGGTCGCACCCATGGCTCGATGCTAGGCATGGACACCGACACCCGAGACCGCGTCAGGCCAGGCCGAGCGGGCTGGCGTGCAGGGCCTCGACCGCCTCGGGGGCGCCCTGGGGCTCGACCGCGGCCACCTGCGGACGCCCGAACCCGAACAGCACCAGCTCGCTCGGCGCGCCCTGGAGGATCACCGTGCCCAGCCCGGTAGGGCCGTGGACGGTGTGGCGGCCGTGCCCGGGAGCGATGAGCACCACGCCGGTGCGGGCCCGGCGGAAGAGCAGCCGCCCGATGCGACCGAGGGAGGTCCACAGGGCGGCCTGCAGGTCGTCGCCCACCTCGCGCTGCGGTCCCGTGGCCTCGGCCCGCAGGACGTCCTCATGGTGCACGAAGAACTCGAGCAGGTTGGTGGCCTCGTCGACCGGGCCGAGCCGCGTCGGCCACCAGATCGGGGGGCCGGACCGCACCAGGTGCACCAGCTCGGGCCACGGCTTCGCCGCGTAGTCGCGCTGCACCCGCTCGGTACGTGCGCGCAAGCCGGGCAGGACGATGCCGGCCGCGAGGTCGGGTCGCCGCTCCCGGATGACGAGGTGCGCGGCGAGCTCGGAGGTGTCCCAGGGTGAGCACAGGGTCGGCGCGTGGGGGCCAACCGCCTCGAAGGTGTCGCAGAGGGCTGCGCGCTCGGCCTGGGCGTGATGGGTCATGCGGGCCATCATGCCTGCCGCGTGAGAGGCTTGCTCCTCGCCCCCTCCACCGCTTTCCCCAGGAGCACGTGTGTCCACTGCGGCCGTGCCGACGCTGCGGCGCAGCTTCGGCATCATCGGCATCGGGGTGCGCCGGCAGCCCTGGTGGTTCGCCCTGGCCGTCGCCGGCAGCGCCCTGTACGGCGTGATGACCGTCGGCACCGCCTGGGTCATCGGCAAGGTCACCCGCGACTACGTCACCCCCGCGGTGCAGGCCGGGGAGGTCACGGCCGACCAGCTGCTCGCCATCGGCGGGTGGATGGCCGGGGTGGTGCTCCTCAACGTGATCGGCGTCGTCATCCGTCGCGTCGCGGCTGGCGTCACGATGTACAACGTCGGGGCGGACTTCCGCCGCCAGGTCACCCGGCAGTACCTCCGCCTGCCGCTGTCGTGGCACCACCGGCACCCGTCGGGGCAGCTGCTCTCCAACGCCAACGCCGACGTCGAGGCAACGTGGAACGTGTTCGCGCCGCTGCCGATGGCGCTCGGCGTCGTGATCATGCTCGTCGCCGGGATCGTGCAGATGCTGGCCGTCGACGAGGTGATGGCGCTCATCGGCCTGACGGTCTTCCCGGCCCTGTTCCTCGCCAACATGGTCTTCCAGCGCCACATGTCCCCCCGGGTCACCCGAGCCCAGCAGCTGCGCGCCGACGTCTCCGAGGTGGCGCACGAGAGCTTCGAGGCGGGCCTCGTGGTCAAGGCGATGGGTCGGGAGGCGCAGGAGGCCGAGCGGTTCGCCGCCGTCGCGAACGAGCTGAGGGACGCCAACATCGCGGTGGGTCGCACCCGCGGCACCTTCGACCCGGTCATCGAGGCGATCCCGACCATCGGCACCCTGCTCGTCCTGGCCGTCGGCACGGGGCGGGTCGCGAGCGGCGCCATCACACCGGCGGAGGTGGTCCAGATGGCCTACCTCATCTCGATCCTCGCCTTCCCCGTCCGCGCCCTGGGCTGGGTGCTCGGTGAGCTGCCCCGCACCGTCGTGGGCTGGGACCGGGTCGACGCGGTGCTCCGGGCCACGGGGGAGATGGCCTACGGCCAGCGCGACATCCCGCAGGAGGGGGCCTCAGCAGCCCACCTCAGCGGGGTCGACTACCTCTACGACGTCGTCGACGAGCAGGGGCACGTCTCGCAGCACCAGGCCATCCACGGCGTGACCATCGAGGTGCCGGCGGGGTCGACGACCGCGCTGGTCGGTCCCACGGGCTCGGGCAAGTCCACCCTCACCAACCTCACGCTGCGGCTCGTCGACCCGCACCGGGGGTCGGTCACCATCGACGACGTCAACGTCCGGGAGGTCACCCGCGGTGGCGTGCCCTCCGTCGGGGTCCTGGTGCCGCAGCAGACCTTCATGTTCGACGACACCGTGCGGGGCAACGTCACCCTCGGCGCCGACTTCACCGACGACGAGGTGTGGGAGGCCCTGCGCATCGCCCAGGCCACCGGTTTCGTCCAGCACCTCGAGCACGGGCTCGACACCCGAGTGGGGGAGCGTGGCGCGAGCCTCTCGGGCGGCCAGCGTCAGCGAATCGCCTTGGCCCGCGCGGTGATCCGCCGCCCGCAGCTGCTCGTGCTCGACGACGCGACGAGCGCGGTCGACCCCTCCGTCGAGCAGTCGATCCTGTCCGCGCTGCGGCAGTCGAGCGCCGGCACCACCGTTCTCGTCGTCGCCTACCGCATGTCGACCATCGTGCTCGCCGACGAGGTCATCTACCTCGAGCGCGGCCGGGTGGTCGACCACGGCACCCACGGCGAGCTGCGCGAGAGGTGCGAGGGCTACGAGCGCCTCGTCACGGCATACGCGCGAGAGGCCGCGGAACGAGCCGCGGTCGCGGCCGACGAGGAGGCCCGGTGAGCACGACGATCGGCTCCACCTCCCACCTCGGCACCCGGGCGACGCTGCGCCGCGGGTTGGAGCTCTCGCCCGAGCTGCGCCACGGCCTGGGCGTCACGCTGGTGCTGGCTGCCCTCACGACGGTGGGCCGGGTGGTCGTCCCCCTGGCCGTGCAGCAGGTCACCGACCACGGACTGCTGGCCGAGGGCGGCCCCGACACCGCCCTCGTGTGGCGCTACGTCGGGCTGGCGGGGGTCGCGGTGCTGCTCACCGCCCTGACCTCGTATGCCGTGAACGTCCGCCTGTTCCGCGCGTCGGAGTCGGGCCTGGCGACACTGCGGCTGAAAGCTTTCCGGCACGTTCACGACCTGTCGATGCTGACCCAGAACACCGAGCGGCGCGGGTCGATGGTCTCCCGCGTCACGTCCGACGTCGACACCATCTCGATGTTCGTCCAGTTCGGCGGCATCCTGCTCATCCTCAGCCTCGGCCAGATCGCGATCGCCACGGCGCTGATGCTGGTCTACAGCCCGGCACTGACCGCCGTGGTGTGGCTCTGCTTCCTGCCGCTGCTGCTGGTGATCCGCCGCTTCCAGACGGCCGTGGGCCGGGCCTACACCCGGGTGCGTGAGCGCGTCGGCGACATGCTGGCCGCCATCTCCGAGTCGGTGGTGGGGGCGGCGACCATCCGCGCCTACGGCGTCGAGGAGCGCACGGCGGCCCGCATCGACGAGGCCGTCGAGGCGCACCGGAAGGCCGCGGTGGGCGCGCAGATCCGCTCGGTCGTGGCCTTCTCCTCCGGGCAGCTGGTCGCTGGCCTCACCCTGGCGGTCGTGCTGGTCGTGGGCACGGTGCTGGCCACCCGCGACGCGCTGACCCTCGGCCAGCTGCTGGCCTTCCTCTTCCTCGTCAACCTGTTCACCCAGCCGGTGATGCAGGCCACCGAGGTGCTCAACGAGCTGCAGAACGCCGTCGCCGGGTGGCGGCGCGTCATCGGCGTCATCGACACGCCCGCCGACGTGGCCGACCCCGGCGACGAGGGCGAGGTGCTGCCGCGCGGCCCGATCACCGTCGACTTCGACGGGGTCTCCTTCGCCTACCCGGGCGGCGCGACGGTGCTCCACGACGTCAACCTCCACATCGCGCCGCGCTCCCGCGTCGCGGTCGTCGGCGAGACCGGCTCGGGCAAGTCGACGCTGGCCAAGCTGCTGACCCGCCTCATGGACCCCACCGAGGGCGTCGTGCGCCTCGACGGCGTCGACGTGCGTCACGTCCGCTTCTCGTCGTTGCGCGAGCGCGTGGTGCTCGTGCCGCAGGAGGGCTTCCTCTTCGACGCCTCGCTGCTCGAGAACATCCGGTTCGGGCGGCCGGACGCGACCGACCACGACGTCCGTCTCGCCCTGACCGAGCTCGGTCTCGCCGACTGGCTCGACGGCCTGCCCCGCGGCCTGCTGACCGACCTCGGCCAGCGTGGCGAGTCGCTGTCGGCGGGGGAGCGGCAGCTGGTGGCGCTGGCCCGGGCCTACCTCGCCGACCCGGACCTCCTGGTGCTCGACGAGGCCACCTCGGCCGTCGACCCGTCGACCGAGGTCCGTCTCCAGCGGGCGCTGGAGGGGCTCACCCGGGGGCGCACCTCGATCGCCATCGCCCACCGGCTGTCCACCGCCGAGGCGGCCGACGAGGTCATGGTCGTCGACGCCGGTCGGGTCGTCGAGCGTGGCCCGCACCGCGACCTCGTCCGCAACAGCGGCGTGTATGCCGCGCTGCACGCCTCGTGGGCGGCCCAGCAGCGCCACTGACCTTTGCTGCACCTTTATCGGGTCGCCCGATAAAGGTGCGCTTGACCCGAGGTGCCACCCGGGGTGGAACGGCTGTTCATCGGGTCACCCGATAAAGGCACCGGGTATGCCGCGGGGTTCGGGCCGTGGGCGGGCGGCCGGCGCCTCGGCGCGGCACGGCAGAATGACGGGGTGACCCCCGACGCCACACCCGTCCTCGACCCGGCCGTGGCCGCGCGCCTCAAGCGTGACGGCAGCGGCCTCGTCGCCGCGATCATCCAGCAGCACGACACCCGAGAGGTGCTGATGCTGGGCTGGATGGACGACGAGGCGCTGCGCCGCACGCTCACCGAGGGCCGGGTCACCTTCTGGTCGCGGTCGCGCGGGGAGTACTGGCGCAAGGGCGACACGTCCGGGCACGTCCAGCACGTGAGGTCGGTGGCCCTCGACTGCGACGGCGACGCCCTGCTCGTGCAGGTCGACCAGGTCGGAGCGGCCTGCCACACCGGCACCCGCACCTGCTTCGACGGGCGCGACGTGCCCGTTGCCGCCACGGGGCTCACGGGGGAGAGCGGCGGCCGTGGCTGACCCGCGAGCGCCCCTGTCGTTCGGCGCCACCTGGCCGGCGCTCGAGGAGTTCTCGGAGCTGGCCGCCGGACGTCGGGTCATCCCCGTCGTCCGGCGGCTCATGGCCGACGCCGAGACGCCGGTCGGGGTCTACCGCAAGCTCGCCAAGGACCAGCCGGGCACCTTCCTCCTGGAGTCGGCCGAGCACGGCGGCGTGTGGTCCCGCTACTCGATCGTGGGGGCCGCCAGCCGGGCGACCCTGACCGAGTGCGACGGGGAGGCGTTCTGGATCGGTGAGCCGCCCGTCGGGGTGCCGACGACGGGCAACCCGCTCGAGGCGCTGCGCGACACCGTGGCCGCCCTGGCGACCGAGCCGGTGGAGGGGCTGCCCCCGCTCACCGGCGGCATGGTGGGCGTGGTCGGCTACGACGCCGTGCGGCGCTGGGAGCGGGTTCCGTCCGTCGCCCCCGACGCCCTGCACCTGCCGGAGCTGGCGATGATGCTGGCCACCGACCTGGCCGTGCTGGACCACGCCGACGGCTCGCTGCTGCTCGTGGCCAACGCCGTGAACTACGACGCCACCGACGAACGGGTGGAGGCCGCCTGGGCGGATGCGGTCGATCGGCTCGACCGCATGACGGCCGACCTGGCCCAGCCCGCCGAGAGCACGGTCGCGGTGATCGACTCCGATGCGGTGTCGTCGGCGCTGGCCGAGGTCGAGAGCAACTTCACCGAGCAGGCGTTCGAGGCCATGGTCGAGGAGGCCAAGGAGGCCATCCGGGCCGGCGAGGTCTTCCAGGTCGTCGTGTCCCAGCGGTTCTCGACCCCCTGCACCACCGACGCCCTCGACGTCTACCGGGTGCTGCGGGCCTCCAACCCCAGCCCCTACATGTACCTGTTCCGGCTCCCGTCGCCGGACGGCACGGCATACGACGTCGTGGGCTCGTCGCCGGAGGCGCTGGTGAAGGTGACCGGTCGTCGGGCCATCACCCACCCGATCGCCGGGTCGCGGCCCCGGGGTGCGACGCCGGAGGAGGACCGTGTGCTGGCCGAGGACCTGCTGGCCGACCCCAAGGAGCGCTCGGAGCACGTGATGCTCGTCGACCTCGGTCGCAACGACCTGCAGCGGGTCTGCAAGCCCGGCACGGTCGACGTCGTGGAGTTCATGACGGTGCGCCGGTACAGCCACGTCACCCACCTCGAGTCGACGGTGGTCGGCGAGATCGCCGACGACCGCACCGCCTACGACGTGCTGGCGGCCACCTTCCCGGCAGGCACCCTCAGCGGCGCCCCCAAGCCGCGCGCCCTGCAGCTCATCGAGCAGTGGGAGCCCAGCCGGCGAGGCGTCTACGGAGGGGTCGTCGGGTACCTCGACTTCCACGGCGACCTCGACATGGCCATCGCGATCCGCACCGCTGTGGTCAAGGACGGCGTCGCGCACGTGCAGGCCGGTGCCGGCATCGTCGCCGACTCCGTCCCGCAGGCCGAGTACCAGGAGACGGTCAACAAGGCGGCCGCCGCGCTGCGGGCAGTGGCCGCGGCGAGCGCCCTGAGGACCGTGCGGTGAGCCGTCTCAACCCCCTGACCAAGTCCGGCGTGGTGCTGCTGGCGATCCTCGGGGCAGGCCTGCTGCTGGTCAGCGGCTCCCGCACGTGGGTCACCGGCACCGTCGACGACGCGGTGCTGGGGGCCAGCCGGATCAGTGGCACCGGCACCCAGGTCGCCTCCGGCGTGGTGGCCCTGGCCCTGGCCGCCCTGGCCGCCGCCATCGCCAGCACCACCTCGGGACGGGTCGTCCGTCGGGTGACCCTGGCCCTGCTGCTGCTCGCGGCGCTCGCCGAGGCGGCCTTCGTCGGCCGCGTGCTGCTCGACCCCTCCGGGGTGCTGGGGTCGGTCGCGGCCGCGAGCACCGGCCGCACGGGCACGATCGAGACCCGGGCCGCTGCGACCTCATGGGCGTGGCTCGCCCTCGGTGCCGTGGTCCTCCTGGTCGTGGCGGCGGTCGGGGGCTGGCTGGGCTCGGGCCGGTGGCGGGGCCTCGGGGCACGCTACGAGGCCCCCGACGCCGACCGCGCGGGCGCACGGGGCCAGCGCGTCGCCAGCGACTGGGACAGGCTCGACGCGGGCGAGGACCCCACCGACGCGGGCGAGGACCCCACCGACGCGGGCGAGGACCCCACCGACGCGGGGGAGCACCTCACCGACAAGGGCGAGCACGCCACCGGCGAGGACGCGGACACCGCCGGCCCGGCCGTGCGCGACGACCGCAGCAGCACCTGACACAATGGCCGCAGGACCGCCCGCCCCATCCCGCACAGGAGTAGTCGCCACCATGGCTGAGCACGAGCACCACGAAGACCACGGCCACAGCGTCGCCGCCTGGAGTGGCGTGACGATCATCCTCGTCGGCTCCGGCATCGCTGCCCTGGCCGTCGTGCTTGCCCGGCCGGTCCTGTTCTGGATAGGCATCGCTGTCTGCGTCGCGGGCGCGGTGGCCGGCAAGGTCCTCGGCATGGCCGGCTACGGCGCCAAGGACGTCCCCAACCCCCGTCAGAGCGAGCAGGAGTCCGGCGTCCGCTGACGCCGACGCTCCGGCGGCGATGACCTCGACGCTCTCGTCGCGGCTGCGCGCCCCCGCGGTGGTCGCCCTGGCCGGCGCCGCGCTGGGGGCCGCGCTCGTCCTGCGCGACCCCCACGACGACGGGTCCTGGGGCTGGTGCCCCTTCCTCCTCCTCACGGGCGTGCCCTGCCCCGGCTGCGGCGGCATGCGAGCCGCCAACGACCTGCTCCACGGGCGCTTCGCCGAGGCCGCCGGGTCCAACCTGTATGCCGTGGGCACGGCGGGCCTCGCCGCCGTCGCCTTCACGGCGTGGACCGTGGCGGCCGCCCGGGGCCGGGAGCTGCCGTTGCGCCGCCACGGGACCCCGTTGCTGGTGGCCTGGTTCACCGGGCTCGTCGCCTTCGGCCTGCTGCGCCTGCTGCCGGGGTTGTCCGGACTGCGACCCTGACCCGGGCGTTCGCGCCCCGGCGGTTAGCCTTGCCGCATGCCCACCGTCCTCGACGAGATCATCGCTGGCGTGCGCGAGGACCTCGCCACGCGGCAGGCCGCCGTCTCCCCGGATGAGGTGCGCCGCCTCGCCGAACAGGCGCCGGTCGCGCTCGACGCCGAAGCGGCCCTGCGCCGCACCGGCCTGTCCCTCATCGCCGAGGTGAAGCGTGCCAGCCCCAGCAAGGGCAGCCTGGCCGCCATCGACGACCCCGCCGCGCTCGCCGCGGCCTACGAGGCCGGGGGTGCGACGGCCGTGAGCGTGCTCACCGAGCACCGCCGGTTCGGGGGGAGCCTGGCTGACCTCGACGCCGTCCGCGCTGCTGTGCGCATTCCCGTCCTGCGCAAGGACTTCATGGTGACCGACTACCAGGTCTGGGAGGCCAGGGCGCACGGCGCCGACATCATCCTGCTGATCGTCGCCGCCCTGGCCCAGGACGAGCTCGTGGGGATGCAGGACCTCGCCCGCTCGCTCGGCATGACCGCGCTCGTCGAGGTGCACGACGAGGAAGAGGCCCGACGGGCGGTGGACGCCGGCGCCAGCGTCATCGGCGTCAACGCGCGCAACCTCAAGACCCTCGAGGTCGACCCCGACACCTTCGGCCGGCTCGTGCCGCTCATCCCCGACACCTGCGTCCGCGTGGCGGAGTCCGGGGTCCGGGGGCCGCAGGACGCGGCCGCCTACGCAGCCCAGGGCGCCGACGCGGTGCTCGTGGGGGAGGCCCTCGTCGTCGGTGGCGACCCCCGGGCGGCAGCCCACGACCTCATCACGGCGGGAGCACACGCATGACCCAGCAGCACGAGCACGCCCCGGTCGACGTGCCCCGTCCGGGCCGCTTCGGCGAGTTCGGTGGGCGCTACGTGCCCGAGGCGCTCATCCCGGCGCTCGAGGAGCTCGACGAGGCCCGCAGGAAGGCCATGGTCGACCCGGGCTTCCTCGGCGAGCTCGAGCACCTGCACCGCACCTACACCGGCCGACCCAGCCTGGTCACCGAGGTGCCGCGGTTCGCCCAGCACTGCGGTGGCGCCCGCGTCCTGCTCAAGCGCGAGGACCTCAACCACACCGGCTCGCACAAGATCAACAACGTGCTGGCGCAGGCCCTGCTGACCAAGCGGATGGGCAAGACCCGCGTCATCGCCGAGACCGGCGCCGGCCAGCACGGTGTCGCCACCGCCACGGCGGCCGCCCTGATGGGCCTGGAGTGCCGCATCTACATGGGCAAGGTCGACACCGAGCGGCAGGCGCTCAACGTCGCCCGGATGCGCATGCTGGGTGCCGAGGTGGTGGCCGTACCCACCGGCAGCGCCACCCTGAAGGACGCGATCAACGAGGCGCTGCGCGACTGGGTGACCAACGTCCACGACACCCACTACCTGCTGGGCACCGTGACCGGTCCGGCGCCGTTTCCCGAGATGGTGCGCGACTTCCACCGCATCATCGGCGTCGAGGCCCGCGCGCAGGTGCTCGACCTCGCGGGCCGCCTCCCCGACGCCGTGGTCGCCTGTGTCGGCGGCGGCTCCAACGCCATGGGCATCTTCCACCGCTTCATCGACGACGAAGGAGTGCGCCTGGTCGGGGTCGAGGCCGGGGGAGAGGGCATCGAGTCCGGCCGCCACGCGGCGCGGTTCGCCGGCAGCGAGCCGGGCGTCCTCCACGGCACCTTCAGCTACCTCATGCAGGACGAGGACGGGCAGACCATCGAGTCGCACTCGATCTCGGCCGGGCTCGACTACCCCAGCGTGGGGCCGGAGCACGCGTTCCTGCGCGACTCCGGCCGCGCCGAGTACCGGTACGCGACCGACGAGCAGGCCATGCGGGCCTTCGAGGTGCTGTGCAAGACCGAGGGCATCATCCCGGCCATCGAGTCGGCGCACGCCCTGGCGGGTGCCATGGAGCTGGGCACCGAACTCGGGCCGGACGCGTTGCTGCTGGTGAACCTCTCCGGACGCGGGGACAAGGACGTGCACACTGCTGCCCGATGGTTCGGGCTGATCGACGAGGAGGGCAACGCCCAGTGAGCCTGGTGAGCCCAGTCAGCGTCGGGGTGGGCGGAGTGCTCGAGCGCTGCCGGGAGGAGGGCCGCGCAGCACTGGTCGGCTACCTGCCCGTCGGGTTCCCCGACGTGCCCGGGTCGGTCCGCGCGATGGTCGCGATGGTGGAGGCCGGCGTCGACATCGTCGAGGTGGGCGTGCCCTACAGCGACCCGCTCATGGACGGACCCGTCATCGCGTATGCCGCCGACCAGGCGCTCAAGCGCGGGGCTCGGGTCCGCGACCTCTTCACGGCCACCCGCGCCGTTCGCGACGCGGGGGCCCCGCCCCTCGGCATGACCTACTGGAACCTCATCCTGCACTACGGTCCGATGGCGTTCGCCCGCGACCTCGCGGAGGCCGGCGGGGCGGGGATGATCACCCCCGACCTCATCCCCGACGAGGCCGGCCCGTGGATCGAGGCGACCGAGGCGACGGGTCTCGACCGGGTCTTCCTCGTCGCGCCGAGCTCGACCGACCAGCGCCTCGCCGCGGTCACCCGAGCCTGCAGGGGCTTCGTCTACGCGGCCTCGCACATGGGTGTCACTGGCGCACGCGCGAGCCTGGGAGACGCGGCCGAGGTCATCGTGGGCCGCACCAAGAAGGTGACCGACAAGCCGGTCTGCGTGGGCCTCGGGGTCTCCACGCGCGAGCAGGCGGCGGAGGTCGCCGCGTTCGCCGACGGGGTGATCGTGGGTTCTGCGCTCGTCCGGTGCCTGACCGAGGCCGACGACCTCGACGCGGGCATCACCCGGCTGCGTCAGGTGGTCGGGGAGCTGGCCGCCGGCGTCCGAGAGGGCGCCCGCGCATGAGCCTGCTCTCGCAGCAGCCGCCCATGCGGGAGGCGGACCTGCTGCGCCGTCCGCGCACGCTCGACGCCATCGGCCTGCTCGCCCGGCTGGCCCTCGGTGGCGTGATGCTCGTCGCGGGGCTGCTGAAGGTCACCAAGCCCGAGGTCTCGGCACGAGCCGTGCAGGCCTACCAGCTCCTGCCCTTCGACGTGGCTACCTACGTGGGCTACGGCCTGCCCATCCTCGAGGTGGTCCTCGGCATCTTGCTCGTCCTGGGCCTGTTCACCCGCGCCGGCGCGGCCGTTTCCGGCGTCCTGCTGGTGGCGTTCCTCATCGGCATCGCGTCGGCTTGGGCGCGCGGCCTGAACATCGACTGTGGCTGCTTCGGCGAGGGCGGGACCATCGACCCCTCCCAGACCCGCTACCTGGAGGAAATACTCCGGGATGTCGGGCTTGTCCTGTGCGCTGCGTGGCTCGTGATCCGGCCGCGCACGGCATACAGCCTCGAACGCACCCTGTTCACGTGACGAAAGGCAACCAGCAGATGGCAACCAAGCCCGCGGACCGCCTCGCCAAGATCGAGGCAGCCACGCCCAAGAGCCGCGGCGGCGCCAACAGGATCGTCGTGGCCACCGTTGTCGCCGTCCTCGCCATCGCGGCCGTCGTCGCCGGCGTGATCATCGCCGACCAGAGCAAGAAGTCCGACCTCGCCGCCGGCGGGAGCTCGATCCCGGCTGGCGCCGCGGCGATGGGGGCCGGCCTCGTGGTCAACCCGTCCGCGCCGGCCGACGTGCCGACGCTCGACCTGTGGGCCGACTTCCAGTGCCCCGCCTGCAAGTCGTTCGAGGACTCCTTCGGCGGCCAGCTCGACGAGATGGCCCAGGACAACCAGGTCAAGCTCGTGGTGCACGTGCTCTCGTTCCTCGACCAGAACCTGGGCAACGACTCGTCCAACCGCGCCGCCAATGCCGCGTTCTGCGCCGCCGACCAGAAGGCCTTCTTCCCCTACTACCGCGGCGTGTACGCCATCCAGCCCGCCCAGGAGGGCGACGGCTACACCGACGAGCAGCTGCGGCAGGTGGCCGAGGCCTCCGGCATCACCGGTGCCGGCCTCGAGACCTGGCAGAAGTGCTACGTCGCCCGCGAGCACAACCAGTACGTCGAGTCGGTGCAGACCCAGTCGGCCAAGGACGGCGTCAACGGGACGCCGACCCTGAAGCTGGACGGTGAGGCCCTCGAGCTCAGGGGCCTGACCCCGCAGTCGTTCGCCGACCGGGTGAAGGCCGCCTCCCAGTGACGACGGCCATCCCGAGCCCGGTCGACGCCGCGTGGCAGATCGGCCCGCTGACGCTGCGTGCCTATGCCCTGTGCATCCTCGCGGGCATCGTCGTGGCCGTCTGGATCACGGGGCGCCGGCTCGCCGACCGGGGTGGGAGCGCCGAGCAGGCACTGGACATCTCCGCCTGGGCGGTGCCGTTCGGCATCGTCGGGGGCCGCCTCTACCACGTCATCACCACCCCCCAGCCCTACTTCGGTGAGGGCGGGGACCCGGTGCGGGCGCTGTTCATCTGGGAGGGCGGGCTCGGCATCTGGGGGGCCATCGCCCTCGGGGCGCTGGGGGCGTGGATCGGGTGCCGGCGCAACGGGGTGCGCTTCCTCGACTTCGCCGACAGCGCGGCGCCCGGCGTCGCGGTGGCCCAGGCGCTCGGCCGATGGGGCAACTGGTTCAACAACGAGCTCTACGGACGCGAGACGGACGTGCCGTGGGCGCTCACGATCCACCAGTGGGACCAGGGCGCGGGGGAGGCCGTGCGCGACGCCAGCGGGAAGGCTGTCGTCCTCGGCGCCTACCACCCCACGTTCCTCTACGAGTCCCTCTGGTGCCTGCTCCTGGCCCTGGCGCTGGTGCTGGCCGACCGACGCTTCGCACTGCGACGCGGCCAGGTGTTCGCCCTGTACGTGGCGGGGTACCCCGTCGGGCGCATCGTGTTCGAGTTCATGCGCAGCGACAAGGCCAACGAGATCCTCGGCCTGCGCGTCAACGTGTGGACCTCGGTGCTGGTCTTCGTCCTGGGCCTCACCCTTTTCTGGCTCTTCGGGAAGCGGGCGGGGGCCGAGCGGGAGCCCGTGGAAGCGTCTCAGAATCCGGGATAAAGACGTTCACATACTAGGACGCTTCCGGCGGGCTCGGCTATGGTCTCGGGCAAGCCGTGGCCAACGCCGTCCACGCGCAGTCCCGTGTGCATGCTCTGCAGGCACGCCCGCCTCTGTACCCCCAAGGACGGTGACCTGAGTGTCCTCTGCGCGCTTCTCCGCCCAGCCCGCCAACACCGGGCTGTACCGCCGCGAGTTCGAGCACGATGCGTGCGGTGTGGCCATGGTGGCCACGATGCGCGGCAGCGCAGGACACGACATCGTCGACCACGCGCTGACGGCGCTGCGCAACCTCGAGCACCGCGGCGCGACCGGGGCCGACCCGCTGGTCGGCGACGGTGCCGGGATCCTCACCCAGGTGCCGGACGCCTTCCTCCGCGAGGTGGTCGACTTCGACCTGCCGGTGGCCGGCGCGTATGCCGTGGGCACCGCCTTCCTGCCGGTCGGCGAGGCCGAGCGTGCCGAGGTGACCGCGGCGATCGAGGCCCTCGCCGCCGAGGAGGGGCTGCGTGTCCTGGGGTGGCGCGACGTGCCCGTCGACACCGAGATCGTCGGGCAGGTGGCGCGCGACTGCATGCCGTTCTTCCGTCAGCTCTTCGTCGCGGCCTCCTCCGGTCGCCTCGTCGGCGTCGGCCTGGACCGCCTCGCCTACTGCCTGCGCAAGCGCGCCGAGCGCGAGGTCGAGGTCTACTTCCCCTCGCTCTCGTCGCGGACGTTGGTCTACAAGGGCATGCTCACCACCGGGCAGCTCGAGCCGTTCTTCCCCGACCTGTCGGACCGGCGCTTCGCCACCCAGTTGGCCCTCGTGCACTCGCGCTTCTCGACCAACACCTTCCCGTCCTGGCCGCTCGCGCACCCCTACCGGATGATCGCCCACAACGGCGAGATCAACACCGTCAAGGGCAACCGCAACTGGATGCGGGCCCGCGAGAGCCAGCTCGCCTCCGACCTGATCCCCGGCGACCTCGAGCGACTCTTCCCGATCTGCGCCCCGGACGCGTCGGACTCGGCCTCCTTCGACGAGGTGCTCGAGCTGCTGCACCTCGGCGGGCGCTCGCTGCCGCACGCGGTGCTCATGATGATCCCGGAGGCTTGGGAGAACCACGCCGAGATGGACCCGGCCCGCCGGGCGTTCTACGAGTTCCACTCGACCTTCATGGAGCCGTGGGACGGCCCCGCCGCCGTGTGCTTCACCGACGGCTCGCTGATCGGTGCCGTGCTCGACCGCAACGGCCTGCGGCCCGCCCGGTACTCGGTCACGGACGACGGCCTCGTCGTGCTGGCCTCCGAGGCCGGCGTGCTCGAGCTCGACCCGTCACGAATCGTGCGCAAGGGCCGCCTCCAGCCGGGCCGGATGTTCCTCGTCGACACCGAGCACGGACGTATCGTGCCCGACGACGAGGTGAAGGCCGGCCTGGCCGCCCAGCACCCCTACGAGGAGTGGCTGCACGCCGGCCTCATGCACCTCGACGACCTGCCCGAGCGTGAGCACATCGTGCACACGGCGGCCTCGGTGGCGCGGCGCCAGCAGACCTTCGGCTACACGCAGGAGGAGCTGCGCGTCCTGCTCACGCCCATGGCCAGGACCGGGGGAGAGGCCCTCGGCTCGATGGGCACCGACACGCCCATCGCGGTGCTGTCCCAGCGTCCCCGGCTGGTGTTCGACTACTTCACCCAGCTCTTCGCGCAGGTCACCAACCCGCCGCTCGACGCCATCCGCGAGGAGCTCGTCACCTCGCTGGGCACGACGATCGGCCCCGAGGGCAACGCCCTCAGCGCCACGCCGGCGCACGCACGCCAGGTCGTCCTGCCGTTCCCGGTGATCGACAACGACGAGCTCGCCAAGATCGTCCACATCAACGCCGACGGCGACCTGCCCGGCTACGCCACGCACGTCGTCCGCGGGCTCTACGACGTCTCCGGCGGCGCGGCGGCCATGCAGGCCCGGCTCGAGGAGATCTTCGCCGAGGTCTCCGAGGCCATCGCCAAGGGCTCGCGGTTCATCGTGCTGTCCGACCGCGACTCCGGACGCGACTACGCGCCGATCCCGTCACTCCTGCTCACCTCCGCGGTGCACCACCACCTCATCCGCGAGAAGACCCGCACCCAGGTCGGGCTCCTCGTGGAGGCCGGTGACGTCCGCGAGGTCCACCACGTGGCGCTCCTCGTGGGCTACGGCGCCGCCGCGGTCAACCCCTACCTGGCGATGGAGTCGGTCGAGGACCTCGTGCGCGCGGGTTCCATTCCCGACGTGACCCCCGAGCAGGCCGTCAAGAACCTCATCAAGGCGCTCGGCAAGGGCGTGCTCAAGGTGATGTCGAAGATGGGCATCTCCACGGTGGCGTCCTACCGTGGAGCCCAGGTCTTCGAGGCGCTGGGCCTGTCCCAGGAGCTGGTGGACCGTTACTTCACCGGCACCGTCTCCCAGCTCGGCGGCGTGGGGCTCGACGTCATCGCCGCGGAGACCGCGGCCCGGCACGCCGCGGCATACCCACCGGACGGCGTGCGCCTGCCGCACCGCAAGCTCGAGGTGGGCGGCGAGTACCAGTGGCGGCGTGAGGGCGAGCCCCACCTGTTCGACCCAGACACGGTCTTCCGGCTGCAGCACTCGACCCGGTCCCGGCGCTACGACATCTTCAAGCAGTACACCCAGCGGGTCGACGAGCAGTCGGAGCGGCTGATGACGCTGCGCGGACTGTTCGAGCTCGGTGGCGCGAACCCGCGTCCGCCGGTGCCCCTCGAGGAGGTCGAGCCTGCCAGCGAGATCGTCAAGCGCTTCAACACCGGCGCGATGAGCTACGGGTCCATCAGCCAGGAGGCGCACGAGACCCTCGCCATCGCCATGAACCGCCTCGGCGGCCGGTCCAACACCGGCGAGGGCGGCGAGGACGTCGAGCGGCTCATGGACGACGAGCGGCGCTCGACGATCAAGCAGGTCGCCTCCGGCCGCTTCGGCGTCACGTCGCTGTACCTCACCAAGGCCGGCGACATCCAGATCAAGATGGCACAGGGCGCCAAGCCCGGCGAGGGCGGCCAGCTGCCCGGCCACAAGGTCTACCCGTGGGTGGCCAAGACCCGGCACTCCACGCCGGGCGTCGGCCTCATCAGCCCGCCGCCGCACCACGACATCTACTCGATCGAGGACCTCGCGCAGCTGATCCACGACCTCAAGAACGCCAACCCCGAGGCGCGGATCCACGTCAAGCTCGTCTCGGAGGTGGGCGTCGGCACGGTGGCCGCAGGCGTGTCCAAGGCGCATGCCGACGTCGTGCTCATCTCGGGTCACGACGGCGGCACCGGCGCCTCGCCGCTCACGTCCCTCAAGCACGCCGGCGGCCCGTGGGAGATCGGCCTCGCCGAGACGCAGCAGACCTTGGTGCTCAACAACCTGCGCGACCGGATCGTCGTGCAGGTCGACGGGCAGATCAAGACCGGCCGCGACGTGGTCGTCGCAGCGCTGCTCGGCGCCGAGGAGTTCGGCTTCGCCACCGCGCCACTGGTGGTCAGCGGCTGCATCATGATGCGCGTCTGCCACCTCGACACCTGCCCCGTCGGCATCGCCACGCAGAACCCCGAGCTGCGGGCACGCTTCTCGGGCAAGCCCGAGTTCGTCGAGACCTTCTTCGAGTACATCGCCGAGGAGGTGCGCGAGCACCTGGCCGCGCTCGGCTTCCGCTCGGTCGAGGAGGCGGTCGGCCAGGTGTCGGCGCTCGACGCCGGCAAGGCGATCGACCACTGGAAGGCCTCGGGCCTCGACCTGTCGCCCATCTTCGCCGACGTCCAGAGCCCGGACGGCGCAGCACGGCGCAACACCACCGGCCAGGACCACGGGCTCGAGAAGGCGCTCGACCACAGCCTGATCGACCTCGCCCGGGAGGCCATCACCGAGGGCACGCCGGTCACCGGCGAGGCCCAGGTGCGCAACGTGAACCGGACGGTCGGGACGCTGCTCGGTCACGAGGTGACCAAGAACCACCCGGACGGCCTGCCCGACAACACGATCGACCTCACCCTCACCGGATCGGCGGGCCAGTCCCTGGGGGCGTTCCTGCCCCGCGGCGTGACCCTGCGGCTGCTCGGTGACGCCAACGACTACGTCGGCAAGGGCCTCTCCGGCGGCCGGGTCGTGGTGCGCCCCGACCGGGCCGCCCCGTTGCAGGCCGAGCAGAACGTCATCGCCGGCAACGTCATCGGCTACGGCGCGACGTCCGGCGAGATCTTCCTCCGTGGGCAGGTCGGCGAGCGGTTCTGCGTGCGCAACTCGGGCGCCACCGCGGTCGTCGAGGGCGTGGGGGACCACGGCTGCGAGTACATGACCGGCGGCACCGTGCTCGTGCTCGGCCCGACCGGGCGCAACTTCGCCGCGGGCATGTCGGGCGGCGTCGCCTACGTGCTCGACCTCGACCACGACCGGGTCAACCCCGAGCTCGTGGACCTCTCGCCGCTGCGGCCTGACGACGAGACCGTCGTCCGTGAGCTGCTCGGTGCGCACCAGCGGTGGACAGAGTCGTCCGTTGCGGCGCGGCTGCTCGAGGACTGGGGGGCCGCGCGGCAGCGCTTCACCCTGGTCCTGCCGCGCGACTACCAGCGCGTGCTCGACGTGCGCGCGGCAGCCGAGGCCGAGGGCCTCGACGTCAACGGCTCCGACGTGTGGGAGCGGATCATGGAGGCATCTCGTGGCTGACCCCCAGGGCTTTCTCAGGACGCGCGAGCGGGAGCTCCCGACCCGTCGTCCCGTCCCCGTCCGCATCCGGGACTGGAAAGAGGTGTACGAGGAGCAGAAGCTCGGCACCCTGCAGCGCCAGGCCGGCCGCTGCATGGACTGCGGAATCCCGTTCTGCCACAGCGGCTGCCCGCTGGGGAACCTCATCCCCGAGTGGAACGACCTCGCCTGGAAGGGCGACTGGCGCGAGGCGATCGAGCGGCTGCACGCCACGAACAACTTCCCGGAGTTCACCGGACGGCTCTGCCCGGCGCCCTGCGAGACCGCCTGCGTGCTCGGCATCAACCAGCCCGCGGTGACGATCAAGCAGGTCGAGGTCACCGTGATCGAGGAGGCCTTCGACGCCGGCTACGTCAAGCCGCAGGCTCCCGAGCGCCTCTCCGGCAAGACCGTGGCCGTCGTGGGGTCCGGTCCCGCCGGTCTCGCCGCAGCCCAGCAGCTGACCCGCGCCGGGCACACCGTGGCCGTCTACGAGCGGGCCGATCGTCCGGGCGGTCTGCTCCGCTACGGCATCCCCGAGTTCAAGATGGAGAAGTCTGTCCTCGACCGGCGCCTGGCCCAGATGGAGGCCGAGGGAACCCGGTTCCGCAACGGCGTCGCGGTCGGCGAGGACATCACCGGCAAGCAGCTGCGCGACCGCTACGACGCCGTGGTGCTGGCCATCGGCTCGACGGTGCCGCGCGACCTTCCGGTGCCCGGCCGCGAGCTCGACGGCGTCATGCAGGCCATGGACTTCCTGCCGCCCGCCAACCGCGTGGCGCTCGGCGAGACGGTCGAGGGCCAGGTCACCGCCGAGGGCAAGGACGTCATCATCATCGGCGGTGGCGACACCGGAGCCGACTGCCTGGGCACGTCGATCCGCCAGGGAGCGAAGTCCGTGACGAGCCTGGAGATCATGCCGCGTCCGGGGGAGGAGCGTGCTGGGGGCCAGCCGTGGCCCACCTACCCCATGCTCTTCCGGGTCGCCTCGGCCCACGAGGAGGGCGGCGAGCGCCTCTACTCCATGAGCACCAAGGAGATCCTCGGCGACGAGCAGGGCCGGGTCCGCGGCATCCGCCTCGTGCAGGTCGAGATGGTCGACGGCCGCTTCCAGGAGGTCGAGGGCAGCGAGCGCGAGCTGCCGGCGCAGCTGGTGCTGCTCGCCATGGGCTTCCTCGGCCCCGAGGGTCCCGGGGTGGTCGAGCAGCTCGGCGTCGAGCTCGACGAGCGCTCGAACGTCAAGCGCGACAACGACTACATGTCCTCCGTCCCGGGTGTCTTCGTCGCCGGTGACGCCGGGCGTGGGCAGTCGCTGATCGTCTGGGCGATCGCCGAGGGCCGGGCGGCCGCCGCGGGTGTGGACCGGTTCCTGACGGGCACCACGGCGCTGCCGCGGCCCATCAACCCGACCGACCGCCCGCTCGTCGTCTGAGCGGGCGCCGGCCACCCGGCATACCACGGCCGCACACCGTCCCGACAGGTGACCTCCATCACGTTGGTGAGGGCCCGACCGATAGGGTTTGGACCATGCGCCGCGCCAAGATCGTCTGCACTCTCGGTCCTGCCTGCTCCTCCCCGGAGAAGCTCCGCGCCCTCGTGGCCGCAGGGATGGACGTCGCCCGGCTCAACCTCTCGCACGGCTCGTACGCCGACCACGAGAAGGTCTACGAGGAGGTCCGCAGGGCCAGTGACGAGAGCGGCCGCGCCGTCGGCGTGCTCGTCGACCTGCAGGGGCCCAAGATCCGCACCGGGCGCTTCTCCGAGGGGCCGGTCGACCTCGCCCCCGGCGCCGAGTTCACCATCACGACCCGCGACATCGACGGCTCCGAGACCGAGGTCAGCACGACCTACAAGGGCCTGCCCGGTGACGTGAAGGCCGGCGACCGCCTGCTCATCGACGACGGCAAGGTCGTGCTCGAGGCGGTCGAGGTGACCGACACCGACGTCCGCACGAAGGTCGTCGTCGGCGGCACCTGCTCCAACAACAAGGGCATCAACCTGCCCGGCGTCGCCGTGAGCGTGCCCGCGATGTCGGAGAAGGACAAGGAGGACCTGCGCTGGGCGCTCGGCCTGCGAGCCGACATGATCGCCCTGTCCTTCGTCCGCTCGGCCGAGGACATCGAGGACGTCCACCGGATCATGGACGAGGTCGGGGTGCGGCTGCCGGTCATCGCCAAGATCGAGAAGCCCCAGGCCGTCGAGAACCTCGTCGAGATCATCCGCGCCTTCGACGGCGTGATGGTGGCCCGCGGCGACCTCGGCGTCGAGCTGCCGCTCGAGGAGGTGCCGCTGGTGCAGAAGCGGGCCGTCGAGCTCTCCCGCCGCAACGCCAAGCCGGTCATCGTCGCCACCCAGGTGCTCGAGTCGATGATCGACGCCCCGCGCCCCACGCGGGCCGAGGCCTCCGACGCCGCCAACGCCGTGCTCGACGGCGCCGATGCGCTGATGCTCTCGGGGGAGACCAGCGTCGGCTCGTATCCCGTCGAGGCGGTGCAGACGATGGCCCGCATCATCGCCAGCACCGAGGAGCACGGCCTCGACCGGATCCGCCCGCTGGGCACCCGGCCGAGCACCATCGGCGGCGCGGTCGCCGCGGCCGCGGTCGAGATCGGCACCCTCGTCGGCGCGA
The DNA here is from genome assembly GCF_029222705.1 of Knoellia sp. p5-6-4. NCBI lineage: Bacteria > Bacillati > Actinomycetota > Actinomycetes > Micrococcales > Intrasporangiaceae > Knoellia > Knoellia sp. p5-6-4. Next base: position 204,571 of record NZ_JARGZF010000002.1, on the reverse strand, counting down.
AGTACCTCATCACGTTCACGCAGTCCGGCGACACCGCCAAGCGCCTCTCCCGCATGCGCACCCAGATCCCGACGCTGGCGTTCACGCCCGAGCCGGCGGTCCGCTCGCAGCTCGCGCTCTCGTGGGGCATCGAGACCTACCTCGGTCCCAAGCCGCGGCACACCGACCACTACGCCATGGAGGTCGACCAGGTGCTGCTGAAGGAGGGGCGCCTCCAGGAGGGTGACCTCGTCGTCATCGTCGCAGGCTCCCCGCCCGGCATCCCCGGCTCGACCAACGCCCTGCGCGTGCACCGGATGGGCGACGCCATCAACCGGGTGGCCCCGGCCTACGAGGACATCGACGACGACGAGATGACCGTCGCGTCCTGACGTCCCCCCGGGAGCCGCACGACGGGGTATGCCGTGGCGCCGGGTATGCTGGCCGCCGCAGCCCGGGCGGTGACGCCGCCGGCTGCTCGCCGAAGTGGTGGAATGGCAGACACGGGGCACTCAAAATGCTCTGCCCGCAAGGGCGTGCGGGTTCAAGTCCCGCCTTCGGCACCAGGGGCGACCGCCCCACCGTCAGCTGGCGGCAGGTCCCTCGTCCGGCTCCTGGCCCTGGTCGTCGGCTCGACCGGCCTGGCCGAACGAGCCGGCGCCCTCGGTCTGGAGGTCGGCCGGGTTGATGCCGAGCTTCTCCAGCTCGCCGAGGTGGTCGTCGGTGTCGAAGGAGTCGGGCAGCACCTGCTGCGCCCGCTCGAGCGCGCCCTTCTCGTCGGCGCGGGCACGAATCATGTCGAGGATGGTCTCGCGGGTGACGCGCATGCACTTCTCCTTACGGGCGTTCCCTGGGTGGTTCGACGCTAGTGCGACGGGTCGCCGGCCGCACTGCGGGCGCCGGATGGCTCCACCCGGCGCATCCAATAGGCTGCCCCGCGTGAGCGACAACCAGCCCGACGCCGCCCAGCCCGAGCCGTCCCAGCCCGACCCGTCCCAGCCAGGCCCGAAGGGCACGCGCATCCTGGTGGCCGAGGACGAGGCCCTGATCCGGATGGACCTCGCCGAGATGCTCGGGGAGGCCGGCTACGAGGTCGTCGGGCAGGCGAGCAACGGCGAGCAGGCCGTCGAGATGGCCCGCGAGCTCACGCCCGACCTGGTCATCATGGACGTCAAGATGCCGGTCATGGACGGCATCACCGCGGCCGAGGAGATCGGCGCCGCCAAGATCTGCCCGGTCGTCATGCTCACCGCCTTCAGCCAGACCGAGCTGGTCGAGCGGGCCCGTGACGCCGGCGTGATGGCCTACATCGTCAAGCCGTTCACGGCAGCCGACCTCGCTCCCGCCATCGACATCGCGCGGTCGCGGTGGACCGAGATGAAGGCGCTCGAGAGCGAGATCGCCGACCTGGGCGAGCGGCTCGAGACCCGCAAGCAGGTCGACCGCGCCAAGGGCATCCTCATGAAGAAGCTCAAGATCTCCGAGGCCGACGCGTTCCGCTGGATCCAGAAGACGGCCATGGACCGCCGACTGGGCATGAAAGAGGTCGCCGACGCCGTCATCTCGGGGATGAAGTAGCCCCGACCTTCTTTCGCCGAGACGGACCTCTGCCACAGCGGGGCTCGGTGTGTGGCGTTACCGAGCCCCAGCTCGGCGTGAGCGCGGAGCCGCCGCAACCGCCGTGAGCACGCGCTCGGGGGTGCGGTAGCCGGCGGCGTCGACCTGGGAGACGCGAGCCGGGCCAGGACCCGCCCAGCCGCGTCACGCACCTCGAGCTGTGGCGCCGGCGGCCGCAGACCCACGTCGTGCACCGCCAGGCGCAACATGGACTCCCACGTACGGCATACAGGCGCTCGGCGTAACCGGGCGCGGGGGTGGGCCGGCGTCGCCGGGGACTCGGGGCAAGGTCGAAGAGCACCCGCCGAGGGTGGGGCTGGTCGGTGCACACCAGGAGGGCGCGCCTCGACCTGTGGACACCGTGGCGCCGCCGCCGCGGCTGTGGGCGATGCGGCTGCGGGGTCAGCGGAGGGCGACGACCAGCTGGGTCAGCAGGGGCGCCACCACGAGCGCCGGCAGGATGTCGCCGACCGGCACCTGCTTGATGTTGAGCAGCCGGAAGCTGATGCCCACCAGCAACAGGCCGCCGGTCGCGGTCAGGGCGGCGATGTGCGCGTCGGGCAGCAGCGAGCCCAGCAGCACACCGAGCAGGGTGAGCAGACCCTGGACCACTGCCACCGAGACGGCCGAGAACAGCACGCCGACGCCGAACGAGGAGGCGAAGGCCATCGCGGCGAAGCCGTCGAGCACCGCCTTGAGGGTGAGCTGCTCGATCCCGCGGCCGAGGCCGTCGGAGAGCGAGCCGAGGATGGTCAGGGGCCCGACGCAGAACAGCAGCGAGGCGCTCATCCAGCCCTCGATGAACCGCTCGCGCGCGGCGTGGTCCACCCCGGCCTCGGCCGCCCCGACGAGCGCGGGCCGCCTGGCCAGGCGGTACTGCACGACGCCGGCCAGGCTCTCCAGCCGCTCCTCGATGCGCAGGAGCGAGCCGCTGATGCCGCCGATGAGCAGCGAGCCCAGCACGATGAGCACGGGGGCGCCGGCGCCGACCGCCTCCCGGAGCGAAGCGTCGCCCACGCTGACGGCCGACAGCCCCGCCATGAGGAGCGTGGTCAGGCCCAGGACGTCGGTGACCACGGATCGCGTGTGGCTGGGCAGGCGGTGGCCGACCGCCATGCCGAGCAGGGAGCCCACGACCACCGTGGCCACGTTGATGACGGTCCCGAGCCCGGGGAAGTCGAGTGTCACGGGGCACACCCTATGCAGCGATTCGACCGGTTCCTCCGGAACCCCTTCACCACGACGGCAGGGTGGGCATAGAGTCTCCCCCCGGACGTCTCCCCGGGAGGCTCCGGCGAGCGCCGGGGGGCGCCGCAGGAAGAACTGCATGGTGTGCCACGACGATGGAGGAGTGCCTGTGAGCCGGCCGGGAGTCTGCGTCAAGCGGGTGTCCGACGACCTGGAGCGGTCGTTCACCGAGCTGTGGATGTCCTCGCGGGTCGAGAGCGGCGTCAGCCCCGAGGTCGCGGCCCGGGCCGCCTCCGAGGGCAAGGTCCGGTCCGCACTGCAGCGCGAGGACGTGCGCGCGTTCGTCGCCCTCGGCGAGGGCGGCCTGCCGGTCGGGTTCGTCGTCGCCACCCACAGCCCGTTCTCGGGGCTCACCGACTCGCCGAGCGTGGCCATCGACCAGCTCTACGTGGCACCCAAGGCCCGCCGGCACGGCGTCGCCCGCCACCTGCTCGCCGCGGTGACGGCGTATGCCGAGAAGCAGGGCTGCGAGCAGATCGGCTGCAACGTGCCCAGCCAGCAGCGTGACGCCAACCGCTTCTTCGCCCGCCTCGGGTTCAGCTCCCAGGTCGTGCGCCGGGTCACCAGCACCAGCGCGCTGCGCCGCCGGCTCGGCGCGGACGAGCCGCGCATCAGCCTCGACCAGATCCTGCACAAGCGCCGCTCGCTGCGGGCCCGCGCGAGCGCCGGGGCGAGCCGGCTGGCTGGCTGAGTCAGGTCGCGGTGGTGCCCTCGTAGAGGCCCACGTTGTTGCCGTCGGGGTCCTGGAAGATCGCCCACCAGCTGGTCTCGCTGATCGGCTGCTTGTCCATGACGACGGTGGCGCCGCTGTCGACAGCCTTGGCGAGCACCTCGTCGATCGAGTCGACCTCGACGTAGGAGCGTGGCTGGGTGAAGTCCTCGGAGCGGGGGGCCAGGCCGCCGCCCGAGACCTTGTTGGGGGCCTGCCACATGGGGTAGCCCTCGAAGCCGGGGAACTCGGCGATCTGCCAGCCGAAGAGCCCCGAGTAGAACGACGCGGCCCGGTCGAGGTCGCTGACCGGGATGTCGATGTGCGTGATGTCGCCGTGAGCCATGGGTCCCTCCCTGCGTCGGCGGGCCGGTGGTGTGCCCGCGCTCCCCACGACCCTGACCCGCTGGTGCCCCCGGGTCAAGACCTGCCGTGACCGAGGACGACTAGCTGGCGGGCGCGGTGTCGCGGATGAGGCAGGTGATGCGGCAGGTGCAGACCCGGCGGTCGCTCTCGTCGGTGACGACCACCTCGTAGCAGGCCAGGGTGTTGCCGAGGCTGATCGCAGTCGCCGTTGCGGTGACGAACCCGGTGCGCACGGCGCGGTGGTGGGTGGCGTTGATGTCCAGGCCCACCGCGACGCGCTCCGGGCCGGCGTGAATCGCCGACCCCAGGGAGCCGAGGGTCTCGGCGAGCACGACCGAGGCGCCGCCGTGCAGCAGGCCGTAGGGCTGGGTGTTGCCCTCGACCGGCATCCGGCCCACGAGCCGCTCGGGACTCGCCTCGAGCACCTCGATGTGCATCCGCTTCATCAGGGAGTGGGGGTTCATCTCCATCACGGCGTGCATGAAGGCGTCGTGGTTCCTCTGGGGGCCGGCGCTCATGGCGTCTCCTCCTCCGGTCGGCGGGGTGTGCTGGGTCGCTGTGGGTGGCGGGGCCTAGGCTGCCATGCGTGAGTCGACTTCTCCTCCTTGACGGCCATTCGCTTGCCTACCGGGCGTTCTTCGCGCTGCCGGTCGAGAACTTCTCCACCAGCACCGGGCAGCACACCAACGCCGTCTACGGCTTCACCTCGATGCTCATCAACGTGCTGCGCGACGAGCAGCCGACCCACGTGGGCGTGGCCTTCGACGTCTCCCGGCAGACGTTCCGCACGCAGGAGTACGCCGAGTACAAGGCCGGCCGCTCCGCGACCCCGAACGAGTTCAACGGGCAGGTGTCGCTGCTGCACGAGGTGCTCGACGCCCTCAACATCAGACACGTCGAGGTCGAGGGCTACGAGGCCGACGACGTCATCGCCACCCTGACGACGCAGGCTGTGGCCGACGGCATGGACGTCCTCATCTGCTCGGGCGACCGCGACACCCTGCAGCTCGTCTCCGAGAAGGTCACGGTCCTCTACCCGGTCAAGGGCGTCTCCGACCTGGCCCGCATGACGCCGGACGCCGTCGAGGCCAAGTACGGCGTGCGGCCTGACCGCTACAGCGACCTCGCCGCGCTCGTCGGCGAGTCCTCCGACAACCTCCCCGGCGTGCCGGGCGTCGGCCCGAAGACGGCAGCCAAGTGGCTGGGCCAGTACGGCGACCTGGCCGGCGTGGTGGCCCACGTCGACCAGATCAAGGGCAAGGCGGGGGAGTCGCTGCGCGAGCACCTCGACGGGGTGCTGCGCAACCGGCGCCTCAACGGACTCGTCCGCGACCTGGGCCTCCCGGTCGGCGTCAGGGAGCTCGAGCGGCACAACTGGGACCGCGAGAAGGTGCACACCGTCTTCGACGGCCTGGAGTTCCGTGTGCTGCGCGACCGGCTGTTCTCGACCATCGAGGCCCCCGAGCAGGAGGCCGAGTCCGGTTTCGAGGTCGAGGGCGTCACCCTGGCGCCCGCCGACGTGCCCGGCTGGCTGGACGAGCACGCCGCTGCGGGCGGACCGGTCGGTCTGCACGTGGTGGGCACCTGGGCGCGCGGGACGGGTGACGTGCAGGCCGTGGCCGTGGCCACGGCAGCCGGCCCGGCGGCATACATCGACGTCGCCACCCTCGACGACACGGCGGAGAAGGCGGTGGCGGCCTGGTTGTCGGACGCGACCCGGCCGAAGGTGCTGCACGATGCCAAGGGACCGCTGCAGGCCGTCGCTGCCCGCGGCTGGGACCTTCAGGGCATCGCCACCGACACCGCGCTGGCGGCGTACCTCGTGCGGCCCGACCAGCGCTCGTACGACCTCGCCGACCTCGTGCTGCGCAACCTCGGCCGCGAGCTGCGCGCGGAGGCCGAGAGCGGCGGTCAGGGGATGCTGGACTTCAGCGCCGACGGCGACAGCGAGGCGCAGGACGCCATGGTCCGGGCCCGGGCCGTGCTCGACCTCTCCGGTGCCCTCGGCGAGCAGCTCGAGGCCACGGGGGGAGCGCAGCTGCAGAAGGACGTCGAGCTGCCGCTGGTCTACGTGCTCGCGAAGATGGAGCGCACCGGCATCGCCGTCGACTGCGAGCAGATGCAGCGGCTCGAGTCCGACTTCGCCACCAAGGTGCGCGAGGCGCAGGAGGACTGCTACGACGCCATCGGGGGAGAGCAGATCAACCTCGGCTCGCCGAAGCAGCTCCAGGTCGTGCTCTTCGACACCCTCGGCATGCCGAAGACGAAGAAGACCAAGACCGGCTGGACCACCGACGCCGACGCGCTCACCGACCTCTACGCCAAGACCGAGCACCCCTTCCTCGAGGCCCTGCTGCGCCACCGTGACGCGACGCGGCTGCGCGTGACCGTCGAGGGACTGCTCAAGTCCGTGGCGGACGACGGCCGGATCCACACGACCTACCAGCAGACCATCGCCGCGACCGGGCGGCTGAGCTCGACGGACCCCAACCTGCAGAACATCCCGATCCGCACCGAGGAGGGCCGGCGCATCCGTCACGCCTTCGTCGTGGGCGAGGGCTACGAGTCGCTGATGTCGGCCGACTACAGCCAGATCGAGATGCGGATCATGGCCCACCTCTCCGGCGACGACGGTCTCATCGAGGCGTTCCGGACGGGGGAGGACCTGCACCGCTTCGTCGGGTCGCGGGTCTTCGGCGTCGACCCGCAGGACGTCACGCCCGAGATGCGCAGCAAGGTGAAGGCGATGTCCTACGGCCTGGCGTACGGGCTGTCGGCCTTCGGCCTGAGCAAGCAGCTGACCATCTCCACCGGTGAGGCGCAGGGGCTCATGGACGAGTACTTCGCCCGGTTCGGCGGCGTCCGCGACTACCTGCGGGACGTGGTGGCCGAGGCCCGCGCCACGGGCTACACCGCCACGATGCTGGGCCGGCGCCGCTACCTGCCGGACCTGACCAGTGACAACCGCCAGCGCCGCGAAGGGGCCGAGCGAATGGCCCTCAACGCCCCCATCCAGGGCTCGGCCGCCGACATCATCAAGCTGGCCATGCTGCGGGTGGAGGACGCCCTCAGCAAGGCCGGTGCGAGGTCGCGCCAGCTGCTCCAGGTGCACGACGAGCTCGTGCTCGAGGTCGCGCCGGGGGAGAAGGACGACGTCGAGGCGCTGGTGCGCAAGGAGATGGGCGAGGCCATCGCGATGGATGTGCCGCTCGAGGTCAGCGTGGGCGTCGGGCACTCCTGGCACGACGCGGCCCACTGAGCGGGCGGTCGGGGGCGCATCCCGGCGGCTGGTGCTCGTGGGGCATCAGCCGTTCGGTTCCGTCTTCGCCACGACACGAGTGTTTTCGCGGGGTTTGGGGCTGAGCGACCCGACTTTGCCCCATACTTGCCGGTAACCGTGCACCCGCCGCAGAAGCCGGGTGCCTTTTTACGTGAGGTGGAAATGCGAAGGAGCCTGATCTCCGGGCTGGTCCTGGCCGTGTTCGCAGCGCTCGTCATCGGGCTGGGGCAGCTCTTCGGCCTTGACCTGCAGCCTGTCGCGCTGCTCGGTGCGGCACTCGGCGGTGTCCTCGGGCTGGTGCCCCACCGCTTCCCGTTGGGCAAGCTGGGCGGCTTCGTCCTGGGGTTCGTGGTCGCGTGGGTGGGCTACGCGCTGCGGGCCGCGGTGCTGCCGGACGCGTCTGCCGGACGAGCCGTTGCCGTGTTCGTCGTCGTCGCCGTCATCGCTGGTTGCTGCGCCCTGAGTGCGGGCCGCGTCCCTGTCTGGAGCGCTCTGCTGGGCGCCGCGGCGATCGCCGGCGCCTACGAGGAGATCTACACCAACGCCCCCTCGCAGTTCCTCAAGGAGTCGCCGACGGCGGCGACCACGGTGCTGTTCGCGGCGGCCCTGGGCTACCTCGCCACCACCTTGGTGGGTGAGCGCGAGGTGCAGGTCGTCGCCACGGAGGGCGAGCAGGAGCGGAGCCGCCACGTGCGCCGTGCTGACGATGACGCCCCCACGACCAACGCCATGGACCACCTTCTTGTAGGAGAGAGCAAGTGATCAGCAGGAAGACCGCCGCACGCGCCGGCGCCTCGTTCTTCGCCGTGCCCGCTGCGGTCGTCATGGCGGCCGGTCCCTCCATGGCTGCGTCATCGGGTGATGTGCTCGTCACCAACACCGAGACCGTCCAGGCCTACCTGAGCGCCACCGGCCGGCTCGAGGTCGCGCGCGTCTACGAGCAGGTGGCCATGAAGGGCAAGGGGAAGGTCGAGCTGTCCAACCCCGTCGAGGCCAACGGTCTGCGCAACCTCGACGAGTTCGGCGGCTTCGAGGTGCGCGACGGCAACGTCGTCGGCACCTACGAGGTCGACGGTGAGAAGCGCCTGCGCACCGTCAGCGACTTCACCAGGGAGCTCCCGCTCGACGTCGACGTGACCTACACGCTCGACGGCAAGGAGGTGAAGCCGGGAGACGTCGTCGGCAAGTCCGGCGTGCTCAAGGTGCAGTACACCGTCCGCAACGTGACGGGGAAGCCGCAGGAGGTCACCTTCGACGACGGCACCGGCACGATGGTCACGGCAACCGAGGACGTCGTCATCCCCATGGTGGGGTCCCTGTCGACCGTCCTGCCGTCGAACTTCACCGACGTGCGCTCGGCCGAAGCCAACATGGCCGGTGACGGGCGTGGGGGCACGAAGATGTCCTTCACGATGACCCTCTTCGGCCCGATTGGGAAGCCCGAGGCGACGTTCGGCTACGAGGCGCAGATCACCGACGGCGTGGTCCCGAAGGCGTCCATCTCGGCCCTGCCGGTCAGCCCCCTGGACAGCCCCTCCTTCAAGGGCGGCGCCGAGTCCTACAAGGGTGGCGCCCAGACCGGTGCCACCCTCACCGCCGGTGCCACGGAGATCGACGCGAACCTCCTGAAGCTGCGTGACGGCGCAGGCGAGCTCCTCGCGGGCCTGATCCAGCTGCGCGACGGCGCGAACAAGCTCAACGCCGGGCTCTCCGGCGAGGCCGCGCCCGGCGCCAGGAAGCTCGCCGATGGCGCCGCCGAGTTGAAGGGTGGCACCGGCAAGCTCGCGGGCGGCACGGACCGGCTGGCCGACGGCGCTGCCGAGGCCAGTGTCGGCGCCGATGCCCTGGCCGAGGGCTCGGCCCAGGTTGCCGACGGCCTCCTCGAGGCCGGCGCGAAGGCGCCGGCCCTCATCGACGGACTCACCCAGGTGTCGGAGGGCCTCGCCCTCGTCGACGGCGGCCTGGTCAAGATGTACACGTCCATCGGAGGCCTCAACGAGCACCCGGGCGTGGTCAAGATGCATCAGGGCATGGGGGCGATGATCGCCGGCCTCGGCACGAAGGCCAACGACCAGACCCTCATCGGCGGCGTGGAGAAGCTGCGGGCCGGACTCGCAGCTGCAACCAAGGACGGCGGTAGCCTCGACCAGCTCAAGGGTGGGGTCGACGCCTCGGCGCAGGGTGCGCTGGACCTTGCAGCGGGGGTGGCGAACGCAGTCGCCGGCATCGACGCAGTGAAGAAGGGCCACGACGACGCGCTCGCCGCCGGCGGCAGCATCGACCAGGTCGAGCTCGGCATCAAGTCGATCAAGGGCGTCCCGTCGTGCAGTGCCGACCCTGTGTGCCTCGGCACTGTGGACGGGGTTGCTGCGCAGATCGAGACCAAGCTGCGCGACAGCTCGACCGCGGCATCGACGGGGCTGGGACAGATCAGCGGTGGTCTCAGCGGTACCGCCATCCCTGGTCTGCAGAAGCTGTCCGGCGGGCTGAGCACGCAGGTCTCGCCCGGACTGGCCCAGCTCAAGACAAGCCTGAGCGAGGGTGCCGTGGGCCTGGCGAAGATCGAGTGCGGGCTCAGCTCGGCCTCGCTGCCGGTCTGTGACCCGGCCAAGCCGGGCCTGCTCGAGGGCATCGGCGCGGTCGACGCAGGTCTCACCGCGCTGGTGAACGGCGTGATCGGCAACGTGCAGGGCGGCGTCGGCGACGATGACGACACCAAGGAGGACGAGACCCTTCGTGGCGGCGTCCACTCACTCCAGGAGGGTGTCGGCCTGCTGTCCGCCGGTGGCGGCGACCTCCTCGAGGGCCTGGGGCTGCTGAGCGACGGGGCGGGCCTGGTGGCCGAGGGCAACGCCCAGCTGGCCGACGGCGTCTACCAGATCGCCGGCGGTGCCGACGAGCTGGCCGCCGGTGCGGACAAGCTCGACGCCGGTGCCAGCCAGATCGCCGACGGCGCGAACCAGCTCTCGTCCGGTCTCGGTGACGCGGCGGACGGCTCCGGCCAGATCGCCGACGGCCTCGAGAAGGCGGCTGACGGAGCCCCGCAGATCAAGGACGGCGCCCAGCGCCTGTCCGACGAGGGCACCAAGAAGCTCGTCGAGGCGGGCAAGTCGACCGCGGCCGACTACGGGCAGAAGTACGCCCTGATCGAGGCCGGCGCCCAGCGGGCCAAGGCCGAGGGCATGGCCTACGGCGCACCGGCGGATGCCGCGGGCAACACGGCATACAGCTTCGAGCTGGCCGCCATGTCGGGGGAGGGCAGCCGCAACCTCGGACGCGGCCTGGGCGCCGCCGCGGTCTTCGGACTCGCCGGGGCCGCCGCGTTCCTGCGGCGCCGCTTCATCTGACCAGAGTCATCTGACCAGAGCGGGCAGGAATGTGGGGTCGGTCCATCTCGGACCGGCCCCACACCCGTCTGCGCCCTCCACTCACCGCAAATGCATGACCGGGCGCTGCTCTGATGGGGTGATGCGGTCGGTGCGCTCCGGCGCCTAGCGTTCTCGCGTGACGAGGTGGCCGGGCGCCCCGGGGAGGCGGAGGTGAACGGGCAGCCGGTCGGCATGGCGAGCCTGTCCCTCGGGGCAGGCCCGCCGCTGCTGCTGCTGCCCGGTCTCACCCCGGACCACGAGCCGCCCACCGGCACGGACCGCTGGTTCCAGCTGCGGTCGATGCGCCGGCTCGCACCGGCTCGCCAGGTCTGGTGGGTGAACCGCAGGCGTGGGCTCGCCGAGGGCACCACCATGGCCGACCTCGCCGAGGACTACGCGACGATGCTGCGGGAGTGGCAGGCGCCACCGATCGACGTCGTCGGCGTCTCCACGGGCGGCAGCGTCGCCCTGCAGCTCGCTGCCGACCACCCGCAGGTCGTGCGACGGCTGGTCCTCGTCGCCTCCGGCTGTCGGCTCGGGCCGCAGGGCCACGCCGGGCAGCGTCGCGCGATCGAGGCGCTGGAGCGCGGGGACCGGCGGACGGCGGCGGCCATCCTCATGGAGCTGGCCGCCGCGGGGCGCCTCACCCGCGCCGCTCTGCGGGCCGCGGGCTGGCTCGTGCCGTCGCTCGTCGTCGCCCGTGACACCCACGACCTGCGGGTCACGATGCAGGCAGAGGACGCCTTCGACCTCGCCGACCGGCTGCAGTCGATCAGCGCGCCGACCCTTGTCATCGGCGGCGACCGCGACGCCTACTACGGTGAGGGAGTCTTCCGCGAGACCGCCGACGCACTGCCGTTCGGCCACCTGGTGCTCCTCCCGGGGGCCGGACACGCCGCCACCGTGGCCGACCGACACCTCGGCGAGCAGGTCGACGCCTTCCTCGGCCACCGCTGACCCGGGCGCGCCGCGGGTCAGTCGGAGGGCTTGTCGCAGACGAAGACAGCCGTGCCCGGGAAGAGCCGGCCCCGCAGCGGCGACCAGCCGCCCCAGGTAGCGGTGTTGCGCTCGGGCCACTCGAGCTCGACGAGGTCGGTCAGCACCAGCCCCCCGGCCACGACCTCGCGCACCCGGTCGCCGATGGTGCGATGGTGCTCGACGTAGGTCGCCTCGCCGTCCGAGTCCGCCTCGACGTAGGGCGTTCGGTCGAAGTAGGACTGGGTGAGGGTCAGGCCGGGCTCACCGGGGTCGTCGGGAAAGGCCCACCGGAACGGGTGGGTGGTGGAGAAGACGAAGCGGCCGCCGGGCCGCAGCACGCGGGCCGCCTCGCGCACGAGCAGCGCCGAGTCGGCCACGAACGGCACCGCACCGTATGCCGTGAACACGGCGTCGAAGGCTGCGTCACCGAAGGGAAGGGCCGTGGCGTCGCACTGCAGGAGGGGGACCGCCGCGCGCCGGTCGCTCACCCTCGAGTTGAGGGTCAGGCCGGTGCGCAGCATGCCGGAGGACAGGTCGGTGGCCACGACGGTCGCCCCCTGCGTGGCCAGCCAGCGGGAGCACTGGCCCGCGCCGGCGCCGATCTCGAGCACGCGGCGACCGGCCACGTCTCCCAGGAGGTGCAGCTCCGACTCGCGCCAGCCCTCCGGGCCCCAGGTGAGCTCGGCGTCGCCGAGGAAGGCGCCGTGCTCCGCGTAGTACTCGCCTGCCTCGGCGTCCCACCACCCGCGGTTGGCGACCGCGGTCTCCTCGGGCCCGGCGACCCGACGGTTGACCTGCGCAAACCCGCTCACCCGCACACCTCTCGCTTTTGACCTCGCCCTGACGGCATCGGTAGTCTGGTCGGGCACATCCGTGTGCGCGCTTTGGCATGTCCGTCAGCGTGCCCACAACCGAACACCTTCTATTCACTGTCCACCATCGGAGTTCCTACTACATGACTGCCAGCACGGTCGAAAAGACCGCCCCTCAGGTTGCCATCAACGACATTGGCTCTGAGGAAGACCTCCTTGCCGCGATCGACGCGACCATCAAGGACTTCAACGACGGCGACATCGTCGAGGGTCGCATCGTCAAGGTCGACCGGGACGAGGTCCTGCTCGACATCGGCTACAAGACCGAGGGCGTCATCCCCTCGCGTGAGCTGTCCATCAAGCACGACGTCGACCCGTCCGAGGTCGTTGCCGTCGGCGACGAGGTCGAAGCCCTCGTCCTCCAGAAGGAGGACAAGGAAGGCCGCCTGATCCTGTCCAAGAAGCGTGCGCAGTACGAGCGCGCCTGGGGCACGATCGAGAAGATCAAGGAGGAGGACGGCGTCGTCACCGGCACCGTCATCGAGGTCGTCAAGGGTGGTCTCATCCTCGACATCGGCCTGCGTGGCTTCCTGCCCGCGTCCCTCGTCGAGATGCGCCGGGTCCGCGACCTCCAGCCGTACGTCGGCAAGGAGATCGAGGCCAAGATCATCGAGCTCGACAAGAACCGCAACAACGTGGTCCTGTCGCGCCGTGCGTGGCTCGAGCAGACCCAGTCGGAGGTCCGCACGACCTTCCTCAAGGAGCTCCAGAAGGGCCAGGTCCGCTCCGGTGTCGTGTCGTCGATCGTCAACTTCGGTGCGTTCGTCGACCTCGGTGGTGTGGACGGTCTGGTCCACGTCTCCGAGCTGTCCTGGAAGCACATCGACCACCCGTCCGAGGTCGTGGAGGTCGGCAACGAGGTCACCGTCGAGGTGCTCGACGTCGACATGGACCGCGAGCGTGTCTCCCTGTCGCTGAAGGCGACCCAGGAGGACCCGTGGCAGCACTTCGCCCGGACCCACGCGATCGGCCAGGTCGTGCCGGGCAAGGTCACCAAGCTCGTCCCGTTCGGTGCGTTCGTCCGCGTCGACGACGGCATCGAGGGCCTGGTCCACATCTCCGAGCTGGCCGAGCGCCACGTGGAGCTGCCGGAGCAGGTCGTCAACGTCGGCAACGAGATCTTCGTCAAGGTCATCGACATCGACCTCGAGCGTCGCCGCATCTCGTTGTCGCTCAAGCAGGCCAACGACGAGAGCGTCCCGGTCGCCGAGTTCGACCCGACCCTCTACGGCATGGCCGCCGAGTACGACGAGCAGGGCAACTACAAGTACCCGGAGGGCTTCGACCCGGAGACCAACGAGTGGCTCGAGGGCTTCGACGCCCAGCGCGAGAAGTGGGAGAAGCAGTACGCCGAGGCCCACGCCCGCTGGGAGGCCCACAAGGCCCAGGTCGAGGCGGCCCACGCTGCCGACGCCGAGGCCGCTGCTGGCGCGAGCACCTCGACGTCCTACTCCTCGGACTCGGGTGCCGTTTCCTCCGACGAGGGTGCCGGTCGCCCGAGCGCCCCGGCCTCCGAGGGCACCCTTGCCTCGGACGAGGCGCTGGCTGCTCTTCGCGAGAAGCTCACCGGCAACTGACCTTCGTCGGTATGCCGTGAAGGCCCGGTCCCCGCAAGGGGGCCGGGCCTTCGCCGTGCGCGGGCGTTGCGTGCCGTGCCGGCCGTGTCAGGATGGCCGGCATGGCACGCACCATCGCGACGAACACCGAGGTCGACCTCGAGGGACTTCTCGACTTCGTCCGGCCGCGGCACCACATGGTCCTCATCACCACGCGGTCGGACGGCCGGCCCCAGGCGTCGCCGGTGACCGGGGGAGTGGACGGGGCCGGCCGGATCGTCGTCTCCACCTACCCCGAGCGGGCCAAGACGGCCAACGCGCGACGCGACCCCGCGGTGAGCGTCGTGGTGCTGTCCGACGACTTCGGCGGCGCCTGGGTGCAGGTCGACGGTGACTGCGAGGTGATCGACGCGCCCGACTCGGTCGAGCCCCTCGTGGAGTACTTCCGCTGCATCTCCGGGGAGCACCCCGACTGGGAGGAGTACCGCCAGGCGATGCGCGACCAGGGCAAGTCGCTGCTGCGCATCACGCCCACGCGCTGGTCGCCGGTCGCCACCGGTGGCTTCCCGGCCCGCCTCGCGGACTGACCCGACGCCGTCGCCGCTACAGTGGCGCCCATGCTGCGCGTCGGCCTCTCCGGGGGCATCGGGTCGGGGAAGTCCTGCGCCGCACAGCGGTTCTCCGAGCTCGGGGCCGTGGTCATCGACGCGGACCAGCTGGCCCGCGAGGTCGTCGCCGCCGGCTCGGAGGGACTGGCTGCGATCGTCGACCGGTTCGGGGACGACGTCCTCGAGGAGGACGGCAGCCTGAACCGCGCGGCGCTCGGAGCCGTGGTCTTCGCCGACGAGCGCGCGCGACACGACCTCGAGCAGCTCACCCACCCGCGGATCGCCCAACGAACGGCCGAGCTCGTGGCCGCGGCACCCGAGGACGCCGTCGTCGTCCACGACGTGCCGCTGCTGGTGGAGAAGCACTACGGCCCGTCGTACCACCTGGTCGTCATCGTCGGGGCCGACCAGCGCACCCGGCTGCGCCGGCTGATGGAGGGCCGCGGCATGACCGAGGACGACGTGCGCGGTCGGATGGCCGCCCAGGCCAGCGACGCGGAGCGACGGGCCGCTGCCGACGTGTGGCTCGACAACGGCGGCACCAGGGACGAGCTCCGGGGCGCGGTGGACGAGCTCTGGCACGAGCGACTGGTGCCCTTCGAGCACAACGTGCGTCACGGCATACGGGTGCGCCGGCCGGAGCGACTGGAGCTGGTGCCGCACGACCCCACGTGGGCGACCCAGGCACAGCGCCTGCTCGAGCGGCTGCGCCTCGCCTTCGGCGACACCCTGGTGACGGCCGACCACATCGGGAGCACGGCGGTCCCCGGCCTGGTCGCCAAGGACGTCATCGACCTGCAGGTGGGAGTCGGCGAGCTGCGGGACGCGGACTACCCCGCGCTGCTCGACCGACTGGCGCGAGCGGGTTTCCCCCGTCCCCACGACGCCCCCAGAGCCGACAACCCCAAGGACGGCGGCGTCTGGGCCAAGCGGTTCCATGGTGCCGCCGACCCCGGACGGCCCGTCCACCTCCACGTGCGCGAGGTGGGCAGCCCGGGCTGGCGGTGGGCGCTGCTCTTCCGCGACTGGTTGCGGGCGGACCCCGTCGCCTGTGGCGAGTATGCCGCGGAGAAGGCCCGGCTCGCGGCCACCTGTGTGGGGACCAGCGCCTACACCGAGGCCAAGGAGCCGTGGTTCGACAGCATCCACGAGCGTGCCGAGGACTGGGCGCGGCGCACAGGATGGGAGCCCGGGCGTGGCTGACGAGCGAAGAAGCCCCCAGCCGACGGTCGAGACGCACGACCGCCGGCCTGAGAGCGTGTACGGGGTCGGCGACGAACCCGACCCCCGCTTCTCGATGGCCAACGAGCGCACGGCGCTGGCGTGGATGCGCACGGCCCTGGCGCTGGTGGCCGGTGGCGTCGCTCTGATCTCGGTCGCCTCGCTCGCCGAGATGCCGAGCTGGGCGCCTCTGGTCGGCGCGGCCTCATGCCTGGGTGGGGCTGCTCTGGCGATCCGGGCGCTGCGCAGCTGGGCGCGCGTCGAGCGGGCCCTGCGGCTGCGCCAGCCGCTGCCGGCCCCGCGTTCGCTGCCCATGCTGGCCACCGGCGTCGTGGTGCTCGCGAGCCTCACCCTGGTGCTCGGCGTGATCGAGGCAACCCGGCAGTGAGCCGGATCCCGGATCGCCAGGCGCTGCAGCCGGAGCGGACGGCCCTGGCCTGGCAGCGCACCTCCCTGACCGCGATGGTGCTGGTGCTGCCGCTCGTCGTCGTGGCCGTGCGGCTGGAGAGCTGGTCGCTGGTGGTGGCGGGTGCGCTGGCGACCATGACGGGGGCCTTGCTCGTGCTGGGGGTGCGGCTGCGGTTCGACCAGCTCCGTGACGACAGCCGGGGCTACTCGCCCTTCCCGGTCATGGTCAGGGTGCTGGTCGTGACCCTGATGGGAGCCGTCCTGGGGATCGCGGCAGCGGTGTCCGCCCTCCTGGCCTGACCCTCGCGCCGGGGTGCCCGGGCTGCGCCCGGGGGTGGCCGACGGCCGCGGCGAGCGCTGTCGGCGGTGGGGCTTACGGTGGTGGCATGCGTCCGACGACTGACCTGCAGCGCACGGTGGCACCCTTCCGGGTCGAGTCCGAGTTCCAGCCTGCCGGTGACCAGCCTGCGGCCATCGCCGAGCTCGCCCGGCGGATCGACGCGGGGGAGCAGGACGTCGTGCTGCTCGGCGCCACCGGCACCGGCAAGTCGGCGACCACGGCCTGGCTCATCGAGCAGGTGCAGCGCCCGACCCTGGTCATGGCCCCGAACAAGACGCTCGCCGCCCAGCTCGCCAACGAGTTCCGCGAGCTGCTGCCCAACAACGCGGTCGAGTACTTCGTCTCCTACTACGACTACTACCAACCCGAGGCGTACGTCCCGCAGACGGACACCTACATCGAGAAGGACTCGTCCATCAACGACGAGGTCGAGCGGCTGCGGCACAGCGCCACCAACTCGCTGCTGACCCGGCGCGACGTCGTCGTCGTCGCCTCGGTGTCCTGCATCTACGGCCTGGGTACGCCGCAGGAGTACGTGGACCGGATGGTTCGCCTGCGCGTCGGCATGGAGATCGAGCGCGACGAGCTGCTCAGGCGGTTCGTCCAGATGCAGTACACCCGCAACGACCTCGCCTTCACCCGCGGGACCTTCAGGGTCCGCGGCGACACCGTGGAGATCATCCCCGTCTACGAGGAGCTCGCGGTGCGCATCGAGTTCTTCGGAGACGAGGTCGAGCGGATCTACACGCTCAACCCGGTCTCCGGCGAGATCGTCCACGAGGAGCAGGAGATGTACGTGTTCCCGGCGACGCACTACGTCGCCGGCCCGGAGCGCATGGAGCGGGCCATCCGCGGCATCGAGCTCGAGCTGGCCGACCAGCTCGCGGCGTTCGAGAAGCAGGGAAAGCTGCTCGAGGCACAGCGGCTGCGCATGCGCACCACCTATGACATCGAGATGATGCGCCAGGTCGGCTCCTGCTCCGGCATCGAGAACTACTCGCTGCACATCGACGGCCGGTCCCGCGGCTCGGCACCCAACTGCCTGCTCGACTACTTCCCCGAGGACTTCCTGCTCGTCATCGATGAGTCCCATGTCACGGTGCCGCAGATCGGCGCGATGTACGAGGGCGACATGTCACGCAAGCGCACCCTCGTCGACCACGGCTTCCGGCTGCCGTCGGCCATGGACAACCGGCCGCTGAAGTGGGAGGAGTTCCTCGAGCGCATCGGCCAGACCGTCTACCTCTCGGCGACCCCCGGCCCGTACGAGCTGGCCAAGGCCGACGGCGTCGTCGAGCAGATCATCCGCCCCACCGGGCTGGTCGACCCCGAGGTGGTGCTCAAGCCCACCAAGGGCCAGATCGACGACCTGCTGCACGAGATCAACGAGCGGACGAAGAAGAACGAGCGCGTGCTCGTCACGACGCTGACCAAGAAGATGGCCGAGGACCTCACCGACTACCTCCTCGACAAGGGGGTGCGCGTCCGCTACCTCCACTCCGACATCGACACCCTGCGCCGCGTCGAGCTGCTCCGAGAGCTTCGGCTCGGGGAGTTCGACGTGCTGGTCGGCATCAACCTGCTCCGCGAGGGCCTCGACCTGCCGGAGGTGTCGCTGGTCAGCATCCTCGACGCCGACAAGGAGGGGTTCCTGCGCTCGGCGCGGTCGCTCATCCAGACCATCGGCCGAGCCGCCCGCAACGTGTCGGGCCAGGTGCACATGTACGCCGACAAGGTCACGCCCTCGATGCAGGAGGCGATCGAGGAGACCCAGCGCCGTCGCGAGAAGCAGATGGCCTACAACAAGGCCGCCGGCGTCGACCCGCAGCCGCTGCGCAAGAAGATCGCCGACATCACCGACATGCTCCAGCGCGAGGACGCCGACACCGAGGCACTCATGGGTTCCGGGCGGTCCCAGTCCCGCGGCAAGTCGGGCAAGACCGGCGGCCGCGGCGGGCGGGGCACGGTGCAGGCCGACGCAGGGGTGGCTTCCGACCGGCTCAAGGACCTGCCGGCCAACGACCTCGCGAACCTCATCCAGGAGCTGTCGACCCAGATGCACCAGGCCGCTGCCGACCTCCACTTCGAGCTGGCGGCCCGTTTGCGCGACGAGATCCAAGACCTCAAGAAGGAGCTGCGGCAGATGAGCCAGGCCACGCGCTGAGCACGCCGGGCCGAGCCGGAACACGCCCGCGCCGAGCCGGGGCGTGCTCGGGCTGAGCCGGCCTGAGCCGGGCTAGTGGGTGCGAAGGGCCTTGATGAGCTCGTCCTTCTTCATGCGGGAGCGGCCCTCGATGCCGATCTCCCCGGCGCGCCTGCGCAGGTCGGTCACGTTCCAGTCCTCGTAGTCGCCGCTCTTCCCGCCCTTGCGGCCCACCTCGGAGCGGGACGACCGGCTGGCGGCGTTCGCGATTCGGGCGGCCTTCTCCTTGGAGGCACCGTCCTCACGGAGCTCCTCGTAGAGCTCGGGGTCCTTGACGCTGGGTCCGTGTGACTTCTTGGCAGGCATCTCGTGCTCCCTTCGGCTGGACGCGCGAACGTGTTCGGCACCTCCTTCCTACCCGCGGTCGCCCTCTGGCGCACGCCCAGGGACGACCACGAGGGGACCGGATTTGAGCGCCCTGTGCCTGTCTGGGACACTCACGGGGACCGATCGGGGGGGAGTATCCCCACGCGGCGTCCTCGTCATCACGGCCCACCACTGCCACGGCACACCAGCTGCCCACGGCATACCAGGGGTGGGCCCGGGGAGCCGGTCCGCCAGCAGTGGGCGGGAGAGACCTCCGGTCACGCACGTGACCGGAAGGAACCAATCAGTGAACGTCCCCACCTGGGTCTGGCTCGTCACCATCGGGCTCGCCATGGCGGTCTTCGCCGTCGACATCTTCGTCATCGCGCGCAGGCCGCACGTCCCGAGCACCCGCGAGGTCGGCACGGCCCTGGGCGTCTACGTCGGCGCCGCCATCCTCTTCGGTCTCGGCATCTGGTACTTCGCCGGCTCGACCTATGCCGGTCAGTACTACGCGGGTTGGCTGACGGAGTACTCGCTGTCGGTCGACAACCTGTTCATCTTCCTGCTGATCATGGCCAAGTTCGCGGTGCCGGAGAAGTACCAGCAGTCGGCCCTGATGATCGGCATCGTCATCGCCATCGTGCTGCGCGGCATCTTCATCGCCCTCGGCGCCGCGGCGATCAACAACTTCTCCTGGGTCTTCTACCTGTTCGGCGCCTTCCTCATCTACACCGCCATCAAGCTCGCCAGGGAGGGGGAGAGCGACGACGACGAGTACGAGGAGAACCGCTTCATGCGCTACATGGAGCACCGGTTCCCGGCGACGCAGGACTACCACGGCACCAAGCTCTTCACCCGGGTCGACGCCAAGCGGCTGGCGACCCCGATGTTCTTCGTCATCCTCGCCCTCGGCACCACCGACCTGCTGTTCGCCCTCGACTCGATCCCCGCGATCTACGGGCTCACCAAGGAGCCGTACCTCGTGCTGACGGCCAACCTCTTCGCGCTCATGGGGCTGCGCCAGCTGTACTTCCTCATCGGCGGACTCCTCAAGCGCCTCGTCTACCTCAGCCTGGGGCTGGCCGTGCTGCTCGCCTTCATCGGCGTCAAGCTGCTCCTGCACGCGCTGCACGAGAACGAGCTGCCGTTCATCAACGGGGGCCAGCACGTGCCGGTGCCCGAGGTGCCGATCTCGGTCTCCCTGGGCGCCATCGTGCTCATCCTCGGCGTCACCACGGTCGCGAGCCTGCTCAAGACCCGTCGGGACAACCGCCTGGAGTCCTCAGCCGGCTGAGGCGATGGCAGCCGGCTCCCTGGGGCGGCTCGCGCCCAGCACGACCGCGCTGGCCAGCACGACCAGCGCCATGCCGGTGAGCTGGGTCGGGGTCAGCCGCTGCCCCAGCACCAGCCAGCCGGCCAGCGCCGCGGCCGCCGGCTCGAGGCTGAGCAGGATGCCGAACACGCGCGCGCTGAGCCGCCGCAGCGCGAGCAGCTCCAGGGAGTAGGGCAGCACCGACGACAGCAGCGCGATGCCCAGCCCCTTGGCCACGACCTCCGCGGTCCACAGGGGCACGGTGCCGAGCCCGAACGGCGCCACGACGAGCAGGGCGACCCCCATGGCGAGGGCGAGGCCGTCCAGGCTCTCGAACTGCGCCCCCGTGCGGCGGCTGAGGATGATGTATGCCGCCCAACAGGCGCCCGCCGTCGCAGCCAGTCCCAGCCCGAGCCAGTCCAGGTCGGCGAGGGGGACGGTCAGTGCCTCGGAGATCAGGGTCACCCCGGCCCCAGCGGCGACGACCGCGAGGACGTCGACGGTGCGGCGCGACAGCACCGTCGCCAGGGTCAGCGGCCCGAGGAACTCGATGGTCACGGCGACGCCGATGGGCAGCCGAACGAGCGAGGCGTAGAAGGCGAGGTTCATCAGGCCCATCGCGAGGCCGAAGAGCGCGACCGTCAGCCAGGCCCGACGGGTGTGCCCGCGCAGGCGGGGCCGGGCCACCGCGCCCAGAACCAGCGCGGCGAAGAGCAGCCGCAGGGTGACCGAGCCCGGGGCCCCGACCTGCGGGACCAGCGTCGCCGCCAGGGCCCCGCCGAACTGCACGGACACGACGGCGGCCAGGACCAGCACAGGGGCGGGGACGGCAGCGGCGGGAGGCACCCGCCCACCGTAGTGAGTGGCTACCAGCGCCGGTCGCGCCACTCCTGCAGGTGCGGCCGCTCGGCGCCCAGCGTCGTGTCGCCGCCGTGGCCCGGGTAGACCCAGGTGTCGTCGTCGTAGACGTCGAACACCCGGGCGGTGACGTCCTCGATGAGGGCGTCGAAGCTCTGCCCGGGGTTCGCGGTGTTGCCCACTCCACCCGGGAAGAGCGAGTCACCGGTGAACAGGTGGGTGCCTCGCTCCGGGTCGCGGTAGGCCAGCGCGACCGAGCCGGGCGTGTGGCCGCGCAGGTGGACGACGTCGAGGAGCAGGTCGCCGACCTCGATCCGGTCACCGTGGCGCAGCAGCCGGTCCGGGTGCACGGGCAGCTCGTCGGCGTCGTCCACCCCGGCCGCAGTGGGCGCTCCTGTCGCCGCGACGACCTCCGCGAGGGCGCGGTGGTGGTCCCAGTGGGAGTGGGTGGTCACCACGAGGTCGAGACGCCCGCCTCCGTCGCGCACCAGGGCCAGGCAGGCATCCGGGTCGGCGGCCGCGTCGACCAGGAGCTGGGCACCGGTGCGCCGAGAGGTGAGGAGGTAGACGTTGTTGGCCATCTCCGAGACGGCGAGCTTGCGGATGGTCGCCTGTGCCAGTTCTCGTACGGCGGCAGGGCCGCCGGGCTTCACATCTCCGGTGTACGTCATGGGTCCCATCCTGCAATGGACGGAGTGACCAGACCGGGCTACGGGCAGCGGCTTAGTCCCGAATAACTATTGTCCGCTGTATTTCGACGGACCTACGTTGGAGCGGTCACGACAGGGGAGTGCCAGCAGGGGGTGCTGGCGCACCGGTCGTGAAATTGGGTGAGGAACGCACATGACCGCTCTCGTAGAAGGCTTGTCTCGCGCCGCGTCGTCCAGGGACATCGACACGATCCGCGCGCTTTGTCACGACCTGCGCCAGCCACTGGCCGCCATCCTCCTTCTGTCCGACTCCGGCAACGGCGACGTCGACCGGAAGATGGAGGTCATCACCGACCAGGCGCGCTGGCTGAGCCAGCTCGTCGACACCGTGCTCACGGACGCCGCAACCGACACGGTGCAGCCCGTGGACGTGGCCGAGCTGGCCGCGCTCGCCGTGCACCGGGCACAGCCGACCGCCGGGTGCGACATCAGTCTCGACGTCGAGGACACCGTGCAGGCCTGGGCTCGACCAGTGGCCCTGGGACGTGCCGTGTCGTGCGTGCTCGACAACGCGATCCGGGCCGCGGGCACCGGGGGGCACGTTCGCGTCGCCGTCGAGGGGGAGCCCGAGTGCGTCCACCTCACGATCACGGACGACGGACCGGGTCTGGGCAAGATCGCCTCGCGGACGTCGCTGGGGCTGACGACCACCCGTGCCATGGTTGCCGCCTGCGACGGCACCTTCGACCTCCGCGCCGGCGCGACGGGCGGCGCGGAGGCAGACATCTGCCTGCACTCGGTCGCCCCGCACAGCCACACCGAGTCGGTCGCGTCATGAGGCTGGTGGTCTGCGACGACCACCGACTCCTGCTCGAAGCCCTGGGCCTGGCCCTGGGGGAGCGGGGGCATGACGTGGTCGCGCTGGTGTCCAACGCCGACGACGCCGTCCAGGCTGCAGGCGAGTACCGACCCGACGTGGTGCTGCTCGACGTGAACTTCCCGGACGGCTCCTCGCTGACCGCCATCCGGCGGATCCGGGAGGCCAGTCCCGAGACGAAGGTGGTCATGCTCTCGGCCGAGTCGGACCACGCGGTCGTCGGGCGCGCCATCGCGGAGGGGGCGTCGGGCTACGTCGGCAAGGAGAAGCCGATCGCCGAGATCGTCGACAAGCTCAGCCAGGCCGCCAACGGCCACGTCGCGGTCGACCCCGCCCTCCTGCAGCAGGCGCTGCGGCCCCAGAAGCCGAGCGACGACCCGCTCTGGGCCCTTCAGTTCCTGACCGACCGGGAGTGGGAGGTCATGCGCTGCATCATGGAGGGCCAGACCACCGAGCAGATGGCCGAGACGCTGGGCGTGCAGCGCAGCACGGCCCGCACCCACGTGCAGAACCTGCTGACCAAGCTGGGCGTGCACTCCCGCCTGCAGGCGGCCGCGCTCATGGCCGCGCACGCCTCGGAGGGGACCTGGCCGGCGCACATGCGCTGACGAGCCGCTCATCCTATTGACGTAGACGGAGATCGGACCGAGGCGGGGTCCGCACACGACGTGTAGGCGGCAGTGTGATGAACATGGAGAAGCCCATTCGGGTCGTCATCGTCGACGACCACCAGGTGTTCGTGGACGCGCTCGCCGTCAGGCTCGCGGACGAGCCCGATGTCGTGGTGGTCGGCAAGGCGATGAACACCGAGCAGGCGCTCGAGGTGCTGTCCACCACCCCGTGCGACGTGGTGACCCTCGACCTCATCCTGGGCGAGGAGGACGGCCTCGCCCTCGGGCGCGAGATCCTCCGCCGGTGGCCGCAGACCGGGATCGTCGTGGTCACCGGCGCCGAGGGGGGAGAGATGGTCCTCGAGGCGGTGCAGTCTGGCATCCGCGGCTGGGTCAACAAGACGGCGAACATCGAGTCGCTGACCGGCGCCCTGAGGGGCGTGGCCCGCGGCGAGACCCACATCCCGGCGGCCCTGCTGACCAACGTCCTGGTCTCGCTCTCCGGCCAGCCGCAGGCGTCGGTGTCGGAGGCGGAGGGCATCCGCAGCCTGACCCAGCGCGAGCTCGACGTGCTCGGCTGCCTGGTGGAGGGGATGTCGCGCAACGAGATCGGCGAGCTGCTGCACGTCTCGCCCAACACCGTGCGCACGCACGTGCAGAGCATCCTGCACAAGCTGAAGGTGCACTCCGCGCTGGCGGCCGTCGCCATCGCCCGGCGCGCCGGGGTGCAGGGCACCTCGGGGCTCCACAAGCGCGCCAACGCAGGCTGAGGCGTTCAGGCGCCTCGCGGCAGGTCGGGCAGCCCTCCGCTGCTGCTGGTGACACCCGAGCCGATGCGGCGGGCGAGCCAGAGGAGCAGGCCGTGCCGCGGGCCGGTCACCTCGGTGGCCCCAGGGCCCTCTCCGTCCGGCTGGCCGACCTCCCAGGACTCGCCCTCGTCGGTGCGAAGCGTCACGGACGGCGCCCGGCGCGACAGCCGCAGCCGGCCGACCGCGTCATCGAGGAGCCGCACGAGCACGTCGCCGTCGACGTCGGCGAGGGTGTAGCCCGCGTCGAGGTCGACGTGGTGCAGCACGACCTCCCGCAGCCGCAGGAACGGCAGCGTGCGTGAGGCCACCAGGTGGCCGCCGCGCATCTCGACCTCGGACGCGACGATCCCGTCGACGAGCCGGGGGAGCACCTGCGCCAACGCCTGCGCCGTGTCCTCGAGGTCGCGGAGCTGCTCGTCGGCGTCCCGGTCGGCGCCGGCCTCGATGTCCGCGTCTCGTCGCTCCGTGCCGCCGGGGTACATCTCCTGGGGCTCGCCGGTCACCGCCCAGTCCGCGAGCCGCCCGATGGCCTCGGCGTTGCGCGCCACGTGGGCCAGCACGTGGCCCCGGGTCCAGCCGTCGCAGAGCGACGGCACGGCGAGGTCGGCGTCACGCAGCCGGGCGGCGGTGCGCAGCAGGGCACGGGTGGCCCCGTCGACAAGGGCGAGGTCCCCCTCGAGGGGGTAGGCATGACTCATGCGCCTGACGCTATCTGCTGGCCGAGCCCGCGGCACCGCACCTCGTCGACGTCCTGCCCCGCAGGCCGTGATGCGGCGGCTGTCGGTGGGGGCACATAGCATGAACCGCGTGACTGCTGTGCCCACCTCCCGACCCTCCGACGCCCCGCGCCCGCAGCACGACCACCTGGTCGTGCGAGGCGCGCGTGAGCACAACCTCAAGGACATCTCCGTCGAGCTGCCCCGTGACAGCCTCGTCGTCTTCACCGGGCTCTCCGGGTCGGGGAAGTCCTCCCTGGCCTTCGACACGATCTTCGCCGAGGGCCAGCGCCGCTACGTGGAGTCGCTGTCGGCCTACGCGCGGCAGTTCCTGGGGCAGATGGACAAGCCGGACGTCGACTTCATCGAGGGCCTGTCGCCGGCGGTCTCGATCGACCAGAAGTCGACCAACCGCAACCCGCGCTCGACCGTGGGCACGATCACCGAGGTCTACGACTACCTCCGCCTGCTGTTCGCCCGCGCCGGGCGGCCACACTGCCCCGTCTGCGGGGAGGCCATCACCCGGCAGACGCCCCAGCAGATCGTCGACCGGCTGCTGGAGCTGCCGGAACGCACCCGCTTCCAGGTGCTGGCCCCGGTGGTCCGTGCCCGCAAGGGGGAGTACGTCGACCTGTTCGCCGAGCTCCAGAGCAAGGGGTTCTCGCGCGCCCGCGTCGACGGCGAGGTCGTGTCCCTGACCGAGCCACCCAAGCTCGAGAAGCAGGTCAAGCACACCATCGACGTCGTCGTCGACCGCCTCGTCGCCAAGGGCGGCGACGCGGGCGCCAAGCGGCGCCTGACCGACTCGGTCGAGACGGCCCTCGGCCTCGCGGGCGGCCTGATGGTCGTCGAGTTCGTCGACCGCGACGCCGACGACCCCGAGCGGGAGCGGCGCTTCTCCGAGAAGATGGCCTGCCCCAACGACCACTCGCTGTCGATGGACGAGGTCGAGCCGCGCTCGTTCTCCTTCAACTCCCCGTTCGGGGCCTGCCCCAAGTGCACCGGCCTGGGCACCGAGCTCGAGGTCGACCCCGAGCTGCTCGTGCCCGACGAGGACCTCTCCATCGCGCAGGGGGCCATCGCCCCCTGGGCACAGGGCAGCGGTTCGGCCGACTACTTCCAGAGGGTCATCGGCGCCCTCGCCAAGGACCTGAAGTTCTCGATGGACGCCCCGTGGCACTCGCTGCCCAAGCGCGCCAAGGACGCCCTGCTCTACGGGCAGAACTACAAGGTCCACGTCCGGTACAAGAACCGCTTCGGCCGGGAGCGGTCGTACACGACCGGGTTCGAGGGAGTCGTGCCCTTCGTGAAGCGTCGGCACTCCGAGACGGACTCCGAGTGGAGCCGGGAGCGCTACGAGGGCTTCATGCGCGAGATCCCGTGCCCGGAGTGCAACGGCACCCGCCTGAAGCCCGAGTCGCTCGCCGTGCTCGTGGGCGGGCGCAGCATCGCCGACGTCTGCGCGCTGCAGATCGCCGACAGCGCCAAGTTCCTGGCGGAGGTCGACTTCACGCCGCGGGAGCGACAGATCGCCGAGCGCGTGATCAAGGAGATCCACGCCCGCCTCGGCTTCCTGCTCGACGTCGGGCTCGACTACCTGTCCCTCGACCGGCCGGCCGGCACCCTCTCCGGCGGCGAGGCCCAGCGCATCCGCCTCGCGACCCAGATCGGCTCCGGCCTCGTCGGCGTCCTCTACGTGCTCGACGAACCCAGCATCGGGCTGCACCAGCGCGACAACCACCGGCTCATCGAGACGCTCACGCGCCTGCGCGACCTCGGCAACACCCTGATCGTCGTCGAGCACGACGAGGACACCATCGCCACCGCCGACTGGGTCGTCGACATCGGCCCGGGCGCCGGCGAGCACGGCGGCCAGGTGGTGCACTCCGGTCCGGTCAAGGGCCTGCTCGAGCACCCGGACTCGATGACGGGCAAGTACCTCTCGGGCCGGCTCGAGATCCCGACGCCGCCGGAGCGACGCCCGCAGGAGAAGGGCCGTGAGGTCACGGTGGTGGGTGCCCGCGAGCACAACCTCACCGGCGTCGACGTCAGCTTCCCGCTCGGCAACCTGGTCGCCGTGACGGGCGTCTCGGGCTCCGGCAAGTCCACGCTCGTCAACGACATCCTCTACACCGTGCTCGCCAACAAGCTCAACGGCGCCCGCCAGGTGCCCGGCCGGCACAAGACGGTGACGGGGCTGGAGCACCTCGACAAGGTCGTGCACGTCGACCAGAGCCCGATCGGCCGCACCCCGCGCTCGAACCCGGCGACCTACACCGGCGTGTTCGACAACATCCGCAAGCTGTTCGCCGAGACGACCGAGGCGAAGATCCGCGGCTACCTGCCGGGGCGCTTCTCCTTCAACGTCAAGGGTGGCCGCTGCGAGGCCTGCTCGGGTGACGGCACCCTGAAGATCGAGATGAACTTCCTGCCGGACGTCTACGTGCCCTGCGAGGTCTGCCACGGGGCGCGCTACAACCGCGAGACGCTCGAGGTGCACTTCAAGGGCAAGACGATCGCCGACGTGCTCGACATGCCCATCGAGGAGGCTGCCGATTTCTTCGCGGCGGTGCCCGCCATCGCGCGCCACATGAAGACCCTCAACGACGTCGGCCTCGGCTATGTGCGGCTCGGCCAGCCGGCCCCCACGCTCTCCGGTGGCGAGGCGCAGCGCGTCAAGCTCGCCAGCGAGCTGCAGAAGCGCTCCACCGGGCGCACCGTCTACGTGCTCGACGAGCCCACCACCGGCCTGCACTTCGAGGACATCCGCAAGCTGCTCCACGTCCTGCAGGGCCTGGTCGACAAGGGCAACACCGTCATCGTCATCGAGCACAACCTCGACGTGATCAAGAACGCCGACTGGATCGTGGACATGGGGCCCGAGGGCGGCAGCGGCGGCGGCCGGGTCATCGCCGAGGGCACGCCCGAGGAGGTCGCCGACGTCGTCGAGAGCCACACCGGCCGGTTCCTCGGCCCGGTGCTCGCCAGGAGCGCCCGCACCCCCGACCGCCCCACCGGCACCGGGTCGGCGGCCAAGAAGACCGCGGCGGCCCGCGCCACCAGCACACCCACGGCGAAGGCGAAGGCCACCACGGGCACGGCCAGGAAGGCGGCCACGGCCAAGGCCACCGGCGCAGCGAAGAAGGCCACCGCCAAGCGGTCGACGCGCAAGGCCTGACCCAGCGCGCAGGCCGACCCAGCGCGAAGGCCCCCGAGGACGCACCTCGGGGGCCTTCGCGTTGTATGCCGTGCCCGCGGCATACAGGGGTTGGTTCTGTCAGGCGTCGCCGCCGAGGTAGGCCGCCTTCACGGCCGGGTCGGCGGCCAGCTCGGCGCCGGTGCCCTCGCGGACGATCTCGCCCGTCTCGAGGATGTAGGCGCGGTGGGCCCGCTTGAGCGCCTGGGCGGCGTTCTGCTCGACGAGCAGCACGGTGGTGCCCTGCTCGTTGATCTCCGTGATGATGTCGAAGATCTGCTGGATGAGCTTGGGCGCGAGGCCCATCGACGGCTCGTCGAGCAGCAGCAGCTTCGGGTTGGCCATGAGGGCCCTCCCGATCGCCAGCATCTGCTGCTCGCCGCCGGACATGGTGCCGGCCACCTGGGAGCGCCGCTCCGCCAGGCGCGGGAAGAGCCCGAAGACGCGGTCGCGGTCCTCGTTGATCTTCGGCGTCTTGCGGTCCTTGCGGGCGTAGGCCCCCATGTCGAGGTTCTCGGTGACCGTCATGCCGACGAAGCAGCCGCGACCCTCGGGGGACTGGGCGATCCCGAGCACGGGCCGCTCGTGGGCGGGCATGTTCGTGATGTCCTTGCCCTGGAAGCGGATCGACCCCAGCCGCACCGGGCGCAGGCCCGACACCGTCTTCATCGTGGTCGTCTTGCCGGCGCCGTTGGCGCCGATCAGCGTGACGATCTCGCCCTCGTCGACCGTGAACGAGATGTTGCGGATGGCCTCGATGCGTCCGTAGTTGACGCAGAGGTCGTCAACCTCAAGAAGCACTCTCATCAACTCCCAGGTAGGCCGCGATCACGGCAGGGTTGTCACGGATCTCGGCTGGCAGGCCCTCGGCGATCTTCTTGCCGAACTCCAGCACGACGATCCGGTCGGTGACGCCCATGACCAGCTTCATGTCGTGCTCGATGAGCAGCACGGTGTAGCCCTGGTCGCGGATGGTCTGGATCAGCTCCATGAGCTTGACCTTCTCCGCCGGGTTGAAGCCGGCCGCGGGCTCGTCGAGGCAGAGGAGCTTGGGGTTCGTGGCGAGCGCCCGGGCGATCTCGAGCCGCCGCTGGTCGCCGTAGGGCAGGTTGCGGGCCAGCTCGTCGGCCCGTCGCTCCAGGCCCATGAACTTGAGCAGCTCCTGGGCGCGCTCCATGCCCTCGGCCTCCTCGGCCCGGTGCTTCGGCAGCCGCAGCAGCGCGGACCCGATGCCGGTGGAGTGGTGCGCGTCGGCGCCGACGAGCACGTTCTCCAGGGCCGTCATGTTGTGGAACAGGCGGATGTTCTGGAACGTGCGCGCGATGCCCAGCTTGGTGATCTGGAACTTCTTGCGCCTGCCCAGCGGCTCGCTCATGAAGCGCACCCCGCCCGACGTGGGCTGGTACACGCCGGTCATGACGTTGAAGCAGGTGGTCTTGCCGGCACCGTTCGGGCCGATCAGGCCGAGGATCTCACCGGTGTTGATGTGGAACGAGACGCCGTCGAGGGCGGTGACGCCACCGAAGCGGAGGGTGACGTCGTCGACCTCGAGCATCTTGCCCTTGGGCAGGTGCGCCACCTCCTCGACGCTGATGTCGACCGACGTGTCGGGGGTCTCGCTGACGTCCTCGGGCCGGGTGGCGCCGAGGGGGCCGTCGTGACGGGGGGCCGGGTTCTCCGGCGTGGTCTCAGGCATGGGCGTGTCCCTCCTCCAGGATCTCGGCTTCCTCTTCCTCGGCCTGCTTCGCCCGGACGCTGCGCTTGGGTGGCAGCAGGCCCTGGGGGCGGAAGATGGCCAGCGCCATCAGGGCGAGGCCGAACAGCAGGTAGCGGCCGTCCGCGAGGAAGCGGAACTTCTCGGGCAGCCAGATGAGCAGCACGGCCGCCGCGACGACGCCCCAGCGGTTGCCCTGACCACCGACGACGACCATGGCGACGAAGAGCACCGAGTAGATGATCGAGAAGTTGTCAGGGTTGATGAAGCCCTGCCGGGTGGCGAAGAGAGCGCCCGACAGGCCGCCGATGGCCGCGCCGGTGGCGAACGCCAGCAGCTTGAACCGGAACG
This sequence comes from Knoellia sp. p5-6-4, assembly GCF_029222705.1. Classification (NCBI taxonomy): domain Bacteria; kingdom Bacillati; phylum Actinomycetota; class Actinomycetes; order Micrococcales; family Intrasporangiaceae; genus Knoellia; species Knoellia sp. p5-6-4. The sequence continues at coordinate 174,415 of NZ_JARGZF010000002.1, read as the reverse complement.
TCGGCACGCCCATGAGCTCGGCGGCGTCCTCGTCCTCGCGGGTGGCCTCCCAGGCACGACCCACGCGGGAGTTCTGCATGAGCCAGTCGAGGAAGAGCACGACGAGCACGAGGGTCAGAGCGAGCCAGTAGAACGGCACCGCGTCGACGACGCTGAACTCGAGGAACGTGGTCGTGGTCTCGAGGTCGACGAAGGCCGTCAAGCCCTGCCAGGTGATGTGCGGGATCTCGAAGATCGCCCAGCTCGGCGGCGAGGGGATGTTGGCGATGCCGGACGCGCCACCGAGCCACTCGGTGTTGAGCAGCACGAGGCGGATGATCTCGCCGAAGCCGAGAGTCACGATGGCCAGGTAGTCACCGCGCACCCGGAGGGTGGGGGCGCCGAGCAGCACGCCGGAGATCAGCGTGACCGCCATCGCGACGGGGAAGGCGAGCAGCAGCGACACCGTGCCGTGGGCCGAGGTCAGCACGCCGACCGTGAACGCACCGACGGCGAAGAAGCCGACGTAGCCGAGGTCGAGCAGGCCGGCGTAGCCGATGACGATGTTGAGGCCGATGGCCACGAGCGAGTACATCGCGCACGAGAAGAGCACGGAGGCGAAGTCGGAGTCGGTCGTGGTGATGAGCGGCGGGTTGATGATCGGCAGCAGGTAGACCAGCAGGACCAGGAGTACCCAGAGGACGATCTGGGCCCACTTGGGCAGCTTGCCGAGCCGGACGCGGATCGAGTGGAAGAAGTTGCGGACGGCGTTCATGCGCGGGCCTTCCCGAGGGACTCACCGAGCAGGCCGGTGGGCCGGAACAGCAGGATGACGACGAGGAGGACGAAGGCGACGACGTCCTTCCACTCGGTGCCGAAGATCGCGGACCCGTAGTTCTCCGCGACACCGAGGATGAAGCCGCCGAGCAGGGCGCCACGCAGGTTGCCGATGCCGCCGAGCACGGCGGCGGTGAACGCCTTCACACCGAGGATGAAGCCGGCGTTGTAGCGGGTCACCCCGATCTTGAGGAGGTACAGCATCGCGGCGCCGCCGGCCATGATGCCGCCGATGAGGAACGTGATGCGGATGACGCGGTCACGGTTGACACCCATCAGGGCGGCGGACTCGGGGTCCTGCGCCACCGCGCGGATGCCGCGGCCGAGGCGCGAGCGCCGCATGAACTGGTCGAGCACGACCATCATGATGAGCGCGGAGACGATCACGAGGATGTCGACGTTCGTCACGTTGTAGTTGAAGACCGGGAAGACGGGGTCGGTGTCGACGATCCGCGGCAGGGGCAGGTTCTCGCGCGGGCGACCGACGTACTCCTGCAGGCCCTCGATGCCCAGCGCCGAGAACGGCTTGTCGCGAAGGCCCATGGCCTCCGAGAGCACGAACGAGGCGCCGATCGCGGAGATGAGGGCGATCAGGGGTGGGGAGTTGCGTTTGCGCAGGGGCCGGTAGGCGAAGAACTCGAGCCCGACCGCGATGAGGCCCGAGACCGCCATGGCGGCGGCGAAGCCGAGCACGAGTAGGCCCACGACGCCCAGGCCGGAGGCGTTCGTGGCGCCCACAGCCATGAGGACCCACACGGCAGCGAAGCTGCCCCACATGAAGACCTCGGAGTGGGCGAAGTTGATGAGGCGCAGCACGCCGTAGACGAGGGTGTAGCCGAGGGCGACCAGGGCGTACACAGCACCGATGGCCAGACCGGTGATCGTCAGCGCCCAGAACTGGTTGGCCAGCAGATCCATGTGACCTCCGTTGGGGGAGCGGGGGACGCCGTGAGGGTGGCGTCACCCGAACGGGAACACGGTAGCGGCCAGGACCCTGCTCGGTGAGGGTCCTGGCCGCTACCGGGCGACTACTTGACTTCCTGGTCCGGAACGATCTTGCCGCCCTCGACCTTGTAGGCCCAGACGGAGATCTCGGCCGGCTCGCCCTTCTCGTCGAACTTGACCTGCTTGGTCACGCCCGCCTTGTCGTAGGACTTGATGAAGGCGGTCATGTCCTCGGACGCGGTCTTGCCCTCGGCGATCGCGGCGAGGAAGACGTTCGCCGCGTCGTAGGCCTCGGCGGAGTAGGTCGCGGGCGGGGAGCCGTAGGCCTTCTCGAAGGCCGTGGAGAACTCGGCGGCCTTGTCCGGGGGCAGGCACGGGCAGGTGACGATCGCGCCCTCGGAAGCGCTGCCGGCGGCCTTGATGAAACCGTCGTCCTTGACGCCGTCAGCGGCCACGAAGGTGCCCTTGTAGCCGGCGGAGCGCAGCTGCTTGACCAGCAGCGCGGCCTCGGCGTAGTAGCCGCCGAAGAAGACGGCGGGCGCCTTCGACGCGGTCACCTTGGTGACGGTGCCGGAGAAGTCCGTCTGCTTCTGCTGCACGGCGTCGTTGCCGGCCACCTGGCCACCAAGGTCCTTGCGGACGATGTCGGCGAGGCCCTTGCCGTACTCCGAGGAGTCGTCGATGACGAACGCCTTCTCGGCCTTCAGGATTTCCTTGATGTACTTCGCGGCGGCCGGGCCCTGGGTGGCGTCGTTGCCGAGGATGCGGTGGAAGGTCTTCCAGCCGTTCTCGGACAGCGCCGGGTTGGTCGCGGAGGCGGTGATGATGTTCAGGCCCGCCTTGTCGAAGATCGGGTTGGCAGCCTTGGACTCGCCGGAGAAGGCCGGGCCGACGATGCCCACGAGCTTCTTGTCGGTGACGGCCTTCTGCGCCAGGCCCGGCGCGACCGAGGGGTCGCCCTGGCTGTCGAAGGTCACGAGCTGGACCTTGCAGTCCGCGTTCTTCTCGTTGTACTGCTTGACGGCGAGGTCGGCGCCGTTCTTGATGTTGATACCGAGGTTGGCTGCGTCGCCGGTGAGGGCGCCGAAGAAACCGATCTTGAGGTCACACGCCTTGTCGCCACCAGCAGCGTTGTCGCTGGAGGTCGTGGTTCCACCACAGGCACTCAGCGCGAATGCGGCGGCCACGACGGGCGCGCCAATCTTGATCAGGGAACGCAAGACTCCTCCTGAAGTCACTTGGGTGCGCACACGCAGCACACACTGGGTACCCCGCGGGGGGTGACTTGAACACTAGACACTCAGGAGTGGCAGACGTAAGAACCCGGGGAATATTGGTGACCGTGTCGTTACCCGAACCGTCGTCACGACGCCGCCAGAGACCCTCCGGCCAGCTCTCCGGCCAGCTCCTCCGGCAACCCACCAGGCCCGCCGCGGCGCCGTCACAGGTCCTGTTCAGGGTGCACACGGCATACTCGCGGGCACCGGCGCCCACTGATGAGGGCGCACCCCGACGAAAGGTCCGCGCTGCCATGACCGAGGCCATGAGTCCAGACAACCAGACCGAGGCGGGGGCCGCCGCCTGCTGCAGCCGCCGAGCCGTGCTGCTGTCCGCGGGCGTCGCGGGCGGCGCCGTCGCTCTGACCGCCTGCGGTGCCGCGGAGGACATCGCCAGCGACGCCGCGTCGAGCGCCGGGGCGGCCGCGTCCAGCGCCATCAAGGACGCCATCTCCAAGGCCACGATCCCGGTTGGCGGCGGGAAGGTGCTGGCCGACCAGAAGGTCGTCATCACCCAGCCGACCGAAGGGGACTTCAAGGCGTTCACCGCGGTCTGCACGCACAAGGGCTGCACCGTCGCCAACGTCTCGGACGGCACCATCAACTGCGGCTGCCACGGCAGCAAGTTCGACATCGCGACGGGAGAGGTCAAGCAGGGCCCGGCCGAGAAGGCCCTTCCCCGCAAGACCGTGTCGGTGACCGGGGACGGCATCACCGTTTCCTGACCCGCCGAGGGCGGGGAGGCCGTGCCGGGAGCGTCGGCGCGGCCTCCTAGAGTGGGGGCGTGGCTGACCCGTCGACCTACCGCCCCGCCCCGGGCGAGATCCCCGTCGACCCGGGTGTCTACCGGTTCCGGGACCGCGACGGCCGCGTCATCTACGTCGGCAAGGCCAAGTCGCTGCGGCCGCGCCTGTCGTCGTACTTCCAGGACCTCAGTGCGCTGCACCCCCGCACCGCGACGATGGTCACCACGGCCGCCAGCGTCGAGTGGACGGTGGTCTCGACCGAGGTCGAGGCGCTGCAGCTCGAGTACTCCTGGATCAAGGAGTTCGACCCGCGGTTCAACGTCAAGTACCGCGACGACAAGTCCTACCCCTACCTCGCCGTCACCCTGGGCGAGCAGTTCCCGCGCGCCCAGGTCCTGCGCGGCGCCAAGCGCAAGGGCACCCGCTACTTCGGCCCGTACGCCCACGCCTGGGCGATCCGGGAGACCCTCGACCTGATGCTGCGCGTCTTCCCGATGCGCACCTGCTCGTCCGGGGTGTTCAAGCGGGCCGGCCAGGTGGGCCGGCCCTGCCTGCTGGGGTACATCGACAAGTGCTCGGCACCGTGCGTCGGTCGGGTCAGCCCCGAGGAGCACCGCGCCATCGCCGAGGACTTCTGCGACTTCATGGCCGGGAACACCACCAAGTTCGTCAAGCGGCTCGAGCGCCGGATGCAGGAGGCCTCGGCGGCACTGGAGTTCGAGCAGGCGGCGCGGCTGCGTGACGACATCGGAGCGCTCAACAAGGCCCTCGAGAAGTCGGCGGTGGTGCTGGGCGACGGCACCGACGCCGACGTCTTCGCCCTCGCCGACGACGAGCTCGAGGCGGCGGTGCAGGTGTTCCACGTGCGTGGCGGCCGGGTGCGCGGCCAGCGCGGCTGGGTGGCCGAGAAGGACGCCGAGTCGGTGCCCGAGATCGTCGAGCACCTGCTGCAGCAGGTCTACGGCGGCGAGTCGGGGGAGGGGGTGCCCCGCGAGGTGCTCGTGCCGGTGCTCCCGCCCGACCTCGAGGCCGTCGTGGAGTGGCTGACGGGCCTGCGGGGCTCCCAGGTGCAGCTGCGGGTGCCGCAGCGGGGCGACAAACGCACCCTGATGGAGACGGTCAGGCGCAACGCCGAGCAGTCGCTCGCGCGCCACAAGCTCGCGCGGGCCGGTGACCTGACTGCCCGCAGCCAGGCGCTCCAGGAGCTCCAGGAGACGCTCGACCTGCGCGAGGCGCCGTTGCGCATCGAGTGCTTCGACGTCAGCCACGTGCAGGGCACCCAGGTGGTGGCCTCCATGGTCGTCTTCGAGGACGGCCTGGCCCGCAAGTCCGAGTACCGCCGGTTCATCGTCCGCGGTGCCACCGAGGGCGGGACGGTCGACGACACCGCGGCCATGCACGAGGTGCTGACCCGCCGGTTCCAGCGCTACCTCGAGGACCGCGACCAGGCGTCTGACATCGAGCTGGGCCCGGACCGCGACAACGGCGAGCCCTCCGGCGGGGTGGGGGAGCGGGTCGACCCCGACACCGGGCGACCGCGGCGCTTCGCCTACCCACCCAACCTCGTGGTGGTCGACGGCGGCCTGCCGCAGGTGAACGCGGCCCGCGCGGCCCTCGACGCCCTCGGCGTCGACGACGTCGCGGTCGTGGGACTGGCCAAGCGGCTGGAGGAGGTCTGGGTTCCCGGCCAGGACTTCCCGGTCATCCTGCCGCGCACGAGCGAGGGGCTCTACCTGCTCCAGCGGGTGCGCGACGAGGCGCACCGCTTCGCCATCACGCTCCACCGCCAGCGCCGGTCCAAGGCCATGACCACGAGCGCGCTCGACGGCATACCCGGCCTGGGTGAGGCCAAGCGCAAGGCGCTGCTGCGGCACTTCGGCTCGGTGAAGAAGATCCGGGCCGCCAGCGTGGAGGATCTCCAGGCCGTTTCCGGCATCGGACCTGCGCTGGCGGGCACCATTGCGGCACAGTTGTCCCAAACATCCCCCGCCGCGCCCGCGGTGAACCTCATGACCGGCGAGGTCATGGACGACGACGAGGAGCAGCCGAGTGCCTGAGGCAGAGGCCGAGCCCGCGCAGCCCAGCCCGACACCCCTCGAGCTCGTCATCGTCACGGGGATGAGCGGGGCCGGGCGCAGCACCGCCGCCAACGTGCTCGAGGACTCCGGCTGGTACGTCGTGGACAACCTGCCGCCGCACCTGCTCGTGCCGCTGACCGAGCTGGCGTCGACGTCCGAGCGCACCACGCCCATCACGCGCATCGCGGCGGTCGTGGACGTGCGCGCGCGGGGGTTCTTCACCCACCTGCAGGAGTCGCTGGCCGAGCTGCGCGAGCGCGGGTGGCAGCCCAACCTCGTCTTCCTCGACGCGAGCGACGAGGCCCTGGTCCGGCGCTTCGAGAGCGTGCGACGGCCACACCCGCTCCAGGGCGAGGGCCGGCTGCTCGACGGCATCGTGCGCGAGCGAGACCTGCTGCAGGACCTGCGGGCCGACGCCCAGGTGGTCGTCGACACCTCGGGCCTCAACGTGCACCAGCTGGCCAAGAAGATGACCCAGGTCTTCGCGGAGCCCGGCGGGCCCAAGGTGCGGATCGCCCTCATGTCGTTCGGTTTCAAGTACGGACTGCCGCTCGATGCCGACTTCGTCTTCGACATGCGCTTCCTGCCGAACCCCTTCTGGATCCCGGAGCTGCGCAACTTCAGCGGCAAGGACACCCCGGTCGCGGAGTTCGTCATGGCCCAGGACGGCGCCCCGGAGTTCATCGACCGCGTGGTGGAGCTCATGCGACCGGTCACGGCCGGCTACATCCGCGAGGGGCGCCGCTACGTCACCATCGGCATCGGCTGCACGGGCGGCAAGCACCGCTCGGTCGCGATGTCCGAGGCGCTGGCCGTGGCACTGGGTTCCCCGGACGTCGCGACGTTCGTGGTGCACCGCGACCTGGGGCAGGAGTGAGCGGCCCGGCGGTCGTTGCGCTCGGCGGCGGGCACGGGCTCTCAGCGTCGTTGTCGGCGCTGAAGCTGGTGAGCGACGACATCACCGCCGTGGTCACGGTGGCGGACAACGGCGGGTCGAGCGGGCGGCTGCGCGAGGAGTTCGACGTGCTCCCGCCGGGCGACCTGCGGATGGCCCTGAGCGCCCTGTGCGAGGACTCGGAGTGGGGCCACACCTGGCGCGACGTGCTGCAGCACCGTTTCCGCGGCGACGGCCCGGTCGGGGGCCATGCCCTCGGGAACCTCCTGATCGTCGCCCTCTGGGAGGTCAACCGCGACCCCGTGGCGGGCCTGGACCTGGTCGGCCGGCTGCTCAACGCGCGCGGGCGCGTGCTGCCGATGGCGGCGGTGCCGCTCGAGATCACCGCAGTGGTGCAGGGCCACGAGGCGGCGCTGCCCGACGAGGTCACGACCGTGCGGGGACAGGTCGCCGTCGCCAGCACCGCGGGAAGGGTGCGCAGCATCGCGCTTGAGCCCGCCGACCCGCCGGCACCGCCGGCGACGGTGCAGGCCGTGCGCGACGCCGACTGGGTCATCCTGGGCCCCGGCTCGTGGTTCACGTCGGTGATGCCGCACCTGATGGTGCCCGCGCTGCGCGCGGCACTGCACGACACCAGTGCCCGCCGGCTGCTCACGCTCAACGTGGAGCACTCGGGGGAGACGGCCGGCTTCTCCGCGGCCAACCACCTCGAGACGCTGGCCGACCACGCGCCGAGGCTGCGCCTCGACGTGGTGCTCGCGGACCCGGGAGCGGTCGACGACGAAGCCGCCCTGCGCAGGGCGGCCGCGCGGCTCGGGGCCGACGTCGTCGTGGCGCCGGTGGCCAAGCGGCGCCACCCGGGGCACCACGACTCACTCCGCCTGGCGGCGGCGTACCGTGACATCCTCGGTGCCTGAGCGGGTCGGTCACGGGGAGCACAGCAGCGGATGCGGGGGAACGGACGTAGTGGACAAGGGTGACAGGATGACGCAATGGCGATGACCGCGAAGGTGAAGGACGAGCTGAGCAGGCTCGAGGTGACCAAGCCGTGCTGCCGCAAGGCGGAGGTCGCGTCCACCCTGCGTTTCGCGGGCGGCCTGCACATCGTGGGCGGCCGGATCGTCGTCGAGGCCGAGCTCGACACGGCGAACGCCGCGCGCCGGCTGCGCCGCGACGTCACCGAGCTCTACGGGCACTCCACCGAGGTGCTGGTGATGGCTGCCGGTGGTCTGCGCAAGACCAGCCGCTACGTCGTGCGGGTGGTGCAGGACGGCGAGGCACTGGCCCGCCAGACCGGGCTCATCGACGTGCGCGGGCGACCGGTGCGGGGCCTGCCGCCCAAGGTCGTGAGCGCGGCGGCGTGCGACGCCGAGGCCGCCTGGCGGGGGGCCTTCCTGGCGCACGGCTCGCTGACCGAGCCCGGGCGCTCCTCGGCACTCGAGGTGACCTGCCCCGGGCCCGAGGCCGCCCTGGCCCTCGTCGGTGCCGCCCGCCGGCTCGGCATCCAGGCCAAGGCCCGTGAGGTCCGCGGCGTCGACCGGGTCGTCATCCGCGACGGCGACGCCATCGGCGCGATGCTGACGCGGCTGGGGGCGCACGACGCGGTCCTCGCGTGGGAGGAGCGCCGGATGCGGCGCGAGGTGCGGGCGACCGCGAACCGGCTCGCCAACTTCGACGACGCCAACCTGCGCCGTTCCGCCCGTGCCGCGGTGGCCGCGGGCGCGCGCGTCCAGCGGGCGCTCGAGATCCTCGGTGAGGAGGTGCCCGACCACCTGCGCGAGGCCGGGTCGCTGCGCCTGGAGCACAAGCAGGCCAGCCTCGAGGAGCTCGGGCAGCTGGCCCAGCCCCCGATGACCAAGGACGCCGTCGCGGGCCGTATCCGCCGGCTCCTGGCGATGGCCGACAAGCGGGCGCAGGACCTCGGCATCCCGGGCACGGAGGCCAACCTCACGGCCGACATGCTGGACGCCTGACCTCCGCGTTTCCCTGCACCTTTATCGGGTGACCCGATAAAGGTGCGCCTGACCCGAGGTGGCACCACGCGGGATGCGCACCCTTCCGGGGTGAAGCCGGGGTGGGCCGAGCCGGGATACCCCCGCAGTCCCCAGGGCGGCTCTCCCGCACCCACGGTCCACAGCTTCCAGGACGGGTATGCCGCGGCCGCACCTGCCGCACGAACCTCACCGCATGGGTGCAACCACCGTGATTCCCTGCACCGAGGACGGCCTCTACACCACCGCTCAGGCGCGAGCCGCCGGCTTGGGCCGTCGCGTGCTCCAGGGCCTGGTCCGCCGCCACGAGATCGACCACGTGTGCCGGGGCGTGTACGGGCCCCACCTGCCGGACCTCACCGCCGAGGAACGCCATCCGCGCCTCGTCAAGGCCGGCCTGAAGCTCTATCCCGACGCGCCCGGCGGTCCCCGCTGCGACGGCGGTCGTCCAGCTCGCCCTCGACGCCGGGGTCGTGGCCGGAGTCGTCGCGTGCGACCACGGGCTCCGTGAAGGCCTGTTCGACCTGGAGGGGCTGGCCGCTGCGGCAGCCGCCGTGCGCGGATGGCCGCGGTCCGGACGCGTGCGAGCGATGCTGCCGCTGGTGGACGCGCGGTCCGAGTCGGTTGGTGAGTCCCGTCTGCGGGTACACCTGCAGCTGGCGGGGGTGTCGCTGGTCCCTCAGGTCGTGATCTTCGACGACGACGGAGACTTCGTCGCCCGGGTCGACTTCCTGGTCGAGGGCTCGAAGGTGGTGGTGGAGTTCGACGGCAAGGTCAAGTACCAGGACGGCGACGGCGACACGCTGTTCCAGGAGAAGCGACGGGAGGACCGCCTGCGTCGACTGGGCTACACGGTCATCCGCGTCACGTGGGCCGATCTGCTGCGACCGGAGCGCATCGTTGCGTGGATCCGGCAGGCGACCTCGGCCGCCTGAACTGCCCCGCCCCGACGACGTCCTCCGCCCATGCGAGCTGTCGTGCGGTCGGTCACGAGCCCCTTCACCCGACGAACGGTCACTTCACCTGAGGTGCCACCTCGGGGTCAGCGCACCTTTATCGGGTGACCCGATAAAGGTGCGGCAGGGTCGGGTGGGACGCCTGTCCTGACCTCTGGTGCCGAAGGTCCCGACTACCCGCTCGTACCGCGGACCCGGTGTCCCCGGCCCTGCGGCATCCAATAGGGTCGGAGCTGACCCGCTGCCGTACGACATCGCGGCACACCGTCCATTCGGAAGGCTGAGGAACAGTGACTGTTCGCGTAGGGATCAATGGCTTTGGCCGCATCGGCCGCAACTTCTTCCGGGCCGTGCAGGCGTCGGGTGCCGACATCGAGATCGTGGCGGTGAACGACCTCACCGACAACGCGACCCTGGCGCACCTGCTCAAGTACGACTCGATCCTCGGCCGCCTCGCCGGCGACGTGACCTCCTCCGAGACCGAGATCTCCGTGAACGGCAAGTCGTTCAAGGCCTTCGCCGAGCGGGACCCCAGCAACCTCAAGTGGGGCGAGCTCGGCGCCGACGTCGTCATCGAGTCGACCGGCTTCTTCACCGACGCCACCAAGGCCAAGGTGCACGTCGACAACGGCGCCAAGAAGGTCATCATCTCCGCGCCCGCGAAGAACGAGGACGTCACCGTCGTCATGGGCGTCAACGACAACGCCTACGACGCGGAGAAGCACACGATCATCTCCAACGCGTCGTGCACGACGAACTGCCTGGCGCCGATGGCCAAGGTCCTCCACGACGAGTTCGGCATCGTCAAGGGCCTGATGACCACCATCCACGCCTACACCGGCGACCAGAACCTGCACGACGGCCCGCACAAGGACCTGCGCCGCGCCCGCGCCGCCGCTCTCAACATCGTGCCGACCTCCACCGGTGCCGCCAAGGCGATCGGCCTGGTCATGCCGGAGCTCAAGGGCAAGCTCGACGGCTACGCCCTGCGCGTGCCGACCCCGACCGGCTCCGCGACCGACCTCACCTTCGAGGCCGGTCGCGAGACCACCGTCGAGGAGGTCAACGCCGCGGTGAAGGCTGCCGCCGAGGGTCCGCTCAAGGGCATCCTCGTCTACACCGAGGACCCGATCGTCTCCAAGGACATCGAGACCGACCCGGCCTCGTGCATCTTCGACGCCGGCCTCACCAAGGTCATCGGCAACCAGGTCAAGGTCGTCGGCTGGTACGACAACGAGTGGGGCTACTCCAACCGCCTCATCGACCTGACGCTGCTCGTCGGCCAGTCCCTCTGACACGGGACGCGGCGAGCGTGAAGACGATCGCTGACCTGGGCGACCTCCGCGGCAGGCGGGTGCTCGTCCGGTCCGACCTCAACGTGCCGCTCGACGGCCAGACCATCACCGACGACGGCCGCATCCGCGCGTCGGCGCCGACCATCCAGGCCCTCTGCGAGGCGGGCGCACGCGTCATCGTGTGCGCCCACCTCGGCCGCCCGAAGGGCACGCCAGAGCCGAAGTACTCGCTCGCTCCGGTGGCGAAGCGGCTCGGCGAGGTGCTCGGCCGCGAGGTCCGGTTCGCCGAGGACACCGTGGGCGACTCCGCCAAGGCGGCCGTCGAGGCCTCCGGTGACGGCGACGTGGTGCTGCTGGAGAACCTGCGCTTCAACGCAGGGGAGACTTCCAAGGACGAGGCCGAGCGTGGCGCCTTCGCCGACGAGCTCGCCTCTCTCGCAGACGTCTTCGTCTCCGACGGCTTCGGCGTCGTCCACCGCAAGCAGGCCTCGGTCTACGACGTGGCGCGGCGACTGCCGCACGCCGTGGGTGGACTGGTGGAGACCGAGGTCGGTGTGCTGCAGCGCCTCACCAAGGACCCGGAGCGTCCGTATGCCGTGGTGCTGGGTGGCGCGAAGGTGTCCGACAAGCTCGGTGTCATCGACAACCTGCTCCAGACCGCCGACCGCCTCCTCATCGGTGGCGGCATGGTCTTCACCTTCCTGAAGGCCCAGGGCTACGAGGTGGGCAAGAGCCTGCTGGAGGCCGACCAGGTCGAGGTGGTCAAGGGCTACCTCGACCAGGCCCACGAGCGGGGCGTCGAGATCGTCCTGCCGGTCGACATCGTCGCGGCCACCGAGTTCTCGGCCGACGCCGACCCGCAGGTGGTGCCCGCAGGCGCCATCCCCGCCGACCGGATGGGCCTGGACATCGGACCGGAGTCCGGGTTCCTGTTCGCCGAGAAGCTCAAGCACTGCAGGACGGTCTTCTGGAACGGCCCGATGGGCGCGTTCGAGATGGACCCGTATGCCGAGGGCACGGCGGCCGTGGCGGAGGCCCTCGTCGAGCTGACCCGGAAGGGCGCCCTCACCGTGGTGGGCGGCGGCGACTCGGCTGCCGCCGTGCGCCAGCTCGGCTTCGACGACGACCAGTTCGGCCACATCTCGACCGGTGGCGGCGCCAGCCTGGAGTACCTCGAGGGCAAGGAGCTGCCCGGCCTGACCGTCCTCGACGAGGACTGAGCGCCTCAGCTGGACCAGGACGGGTGGGCCGGGCCGCACGCGGCCCGGCCCACCACAGGCACACCGAGAGCGCGAGCGCGGTACGCACACGGCTGCCGCACCCACACCGACAAGGAGTCCCATGGCTGCCACCCCGGCAGGACGCACGCCCCTCATGGCGGGCAACTGGAAGATGAACCTCGACCACCTGCAGGCCACCCACCTGGTGCAGAAGCTGGACTGGACCCTGCGGGACGGCAAGCACGACTTCGCTGCCGTCGAGGTGGCCGTGCTGCCGCCGTTCACGGACCTGCGCAGCGTGCAGACGCTCATCGACGGTGACCGGCTGCAGCTCAAGCACGGGGCGCAGGACCTGAGCATGCACGACAGCGGCGCGTACACCGGCGAGGTGTCGGGCGCGTTCCTCGCCAGGCTCGGGTGCACCTACGTCGTCGTCGGCCACAGCGAGCGGCGCGAGTACCACCACGAGACCGACGAGGTCGTGAACGCCAAGCTCAAGGCGGCGTACCGCCACGGGCTCACCCCGATCTTCTGCGTCGGCGAGGGGCTCGAGGTGCGGCAGGCCGGTGAGCACGTGGCCCACGTGCTGGCGCAGGTCGAGGCCGGCCTGAAGGACGTCACGGCCGAGCAGGCCAGGACGATGGTCGTCGCCTACGAGCCGGTGTGGGCCATCGGCACCGGCGAGGTCGCCACGCCGCAGGACGCCCAGGAGGTGTGCTCGGCCATCCGCACCAAGCTCGCCGAGCTCTACTCCGGCGACCTGGCCGACGGCGTGCGGGTGCTGTACGGCGGTTCGGTCAAGGCCGCCAACGTCGCGGCGATCATGGCCGAGGAGGATGTGGACGGCGCTCTCGTCGGCGGTGCGTCCATCGTCGCGGAGGAGTTCGCCTCGATCTGCCGCTACCGCGACCACATGAAGACCTCCTGAGCCGAGCGGGTGCGGGCGCCGGTGCGCTGACGTCGGTGCACGGGCGCCCGGCGCGCCGGTGCCCGAGGTTCGGCCGCTCGGGAGCGAGCAGGTATTCTGACCCGTGCTGCACTTTGTGGTGCGGCGAGACACAGACGTCGACGGACAAGGGAAACGCGTGGAAGCCGTAAAGATTGGCCTGCAGGTGCTGCTGGTCATTGGGGGCCTGTTCCTGACCCTCCTGATCCTCCTGCACAAGGGCAAGGGCGGCGGCCTGTCGGACATGTTCGGTGGCGGCATGTCGACCTCGCTGGGCTCCTCCTCCGTGGCCGAGCGCAACCTCGACCGCTTCACGGTGGCCGTGGCGGTCGTGTGGTTCGCCTGCATCGTGGGCCTCGGGCTCATCGAGCGCTTCTCCGCCTGACGTGACGCTGACTGAACTGAACGCTGAAAGGCACAACTGACCATGGCAGGTGGCAACGCAATCCGCGGCAGCCGAGTCGGCGCCGGACCCATGGGGGAGGCCGAGCGCGGCGACGCCGCTCCCCGCGTCTTCGTCTCCTACTGGTGCGCCAACGGCCACCAGACCCGCCCGAGCTTCGCCGAGGAGCCGGGTCTGAGCATCCCCGAGACGTGGGACTGCCCGCGCTGCGGCTTCCCAGCGGGCCAGGACGAGGCGAACCCGCCGGCCCCGCCGCGGGTCGAGCCCTACAAGACGCACCTGGCCTACGTGAAGGAGCGCCGCTCCGACGCCGACGGCAAGGCGATCCTCGAGGAGGCCCTGGCCACGCTGCGTGAGCGCAAGCTCATCCAGTAGCACCCGGGACGCACCCCGACGAAAACCCACCGCACGGCCCCGGATACGGGGCCACGCGGTGGGTTTCGTTTCGCGAGGGGGGCAGGGGCGTCGGAGGAACGTCAGGGGGAGCTGATCCGCACCAACGCCCGTGGCACGTGGGTGGCCGCGGCTCGGTCGATGAGCCACGTGGTGGACCGGGTGCCGCTCACCCCGGCGGCCGGCGCCTGGCGCGGACCCGCCCCGGAGAGCGCCAGGCCCACCGCCTTCGCCTTGTCGTCACCGGAGACGAGGAACCACACGTCGCGCGCCGCGCACAGGGCGCGGAAGGTCAACGAGATCCGCGTGGGCGGAGGCTTCGGCGAGCCGTGCACCGCCACGACGGTCGCCTCCTGCTCGTGCAGCGCCGGGTGCTCCGGGAAGAGCGAGGCGACGTGCGCGTCCGGCCCCACGCCCAGCATGACCACGTCGAAGCGGGGCACGTCCTCACCGAGCTCCGCCTCGGAGGCCAGCTCGGCGGCATACCGTCGGGCCGCGTCCTCGACGCGGGCACCCTCGGGGCCGTCGGAGGCGGGCATCGCATGAACGCGCGCGGGCTCGAGCCCGACCTCGTCGAGCAGCGCCGCGCGCGCCTGGGTCTCGTTGCGCTCGGGGTCGCCGGCGGGCAGGTAGCGCTCGTCACCCCACCAGAGGTTCACGCGGGACCAGTCGATCGCGTCGCACGCGGGGCTCGCCCCGAGCGAGGCGAGGATCGCCGAGCCCATCGAGCCACCGGTGAGCACGATGTCGGCCTCGCCGCGCGACGCCTGGGCGTCGACGATGGCCGTCACCAGCCGGGCGGCCGCCGCGTCGGCGAGCAGCTGCTTGTCGCGGTGGACGACGACCAGGGGCGGGCGGCTCACGACGCCGCCCCTGCCGTGCTGCCGGCGTCGCTGCCGGGATCGGCGCCGGCACCGGACTCGTCGCCGTGTGCGGCGTCGGAGTCGGTGCCTGCCTTGGCCCTGGCCAGCCTGCGGGCCGCAGCCTTCTTGACGGTTGCGGTGTCAGCGCGTGCCTCTGGCTCGGGCGCCGCCTCCACCATGGCGCTGCGGCTCTCGATGCGGGCACCGCGGCGCAGCCGGCGCAGGGTTCGCTCGGCCTCGACCACGGAGGGCGCCTCGCCGTCGGCCACCGCCTCGCTGGCGGTCTTGCCCTTGGAGGGCGCGGCCAGCTGCGGCATGCCCCGGGTCATGACCTCCTGGTAGACCTCGTCCGGGTCGAGCCTGCGCAGCTCGTCGGCCAGGCACTCGGCGTCGCTGCGGTGCGGCAGCGAGATGGTGCGGTCCGGCTGCCCGGGCTGGATCAACGTCGCCGTGTCGCCCTCGGGCCGCACGAGGTCGATGTTGCCGGCGCGGCGCTCGAGCCGGACGCTGACGATGCCGGTGCCCGCCCGGGACCGGGTGCGCCGGACCGGGCACTTGAGGTACTGCGCGAGCCACGCCGCCAGCAGGTCCGCCGACGGGGAGTCCGAGCCGCCGGTCACCGTGGCGGAGAGCACCGGCTCGTAGGGCGGCTGGTCGAGGGCGGCGGCGAGCAGGCCCCGCCACAGGGTGATCCGGGTCCAGGCCAGGTCGGTGTCGCCCGGCGCGTAGGTCTCGGCCCGGTGCTTCATCTCGGCCCGGGGGTTCCTGGCCGCGGCGGCGTCGGTGATGCGGCGCTGGGCCATCGCGCCGATGGCGTCCTCCGAGATCCGTCGAGGGGCCGCGGTGGGCCACAACGCGACCACGGGGGAGTCGGGCAGCAGGAGCGGGATCACCACGCTGCGCCCGTGGCGGGTCAGCGGACCGTAGAGGCGCAGGACCACGACCTCGCTCGCGCCGGCGTCGCCGCCGACCCGGATCTGGGCGTCGAGGCGTGAGGCGCCCCGCTTGTTGCCGGTCACGACGGCGATGATGCGGCACGGGTGCTGGTGGCTGGCGTCGTTGGCGACCTGGATGGCGTCCTCGGCGTGCCGCTCGTCGACGACCAGCACGAGCGTCAGCACCCGGCTCAGGGCCATCGCGCCGACGTCCTGGCGCAGCCGCACCAGCTTCTTGCTGATCTCCTTGGTCGTGGTGCTGGGCAGGTCGACGATCACGGCATCCTCCAGACACGGCCGTCGCGGCGCATCATCTCGTCGGCGCACTCGGGGCCCCAGCCGCCGGCGGGGTAGGGGTCGGGCCGTCCGTGCCTGGCCCAGAAGCGCTCGACCGGGTCGAGGATCTTCCAGGACAGCTCGACCTCCTCGTGCCGCGGGAACAGCGGCGGATCGCCGAGGAGCACGTCGAGGATGAGCCGCTCGTAGGCCTCGGGGCTGGACTCGGTGAAGGCGCGGCCGTAGCCGAAGTCCATGGAGACGTCGCGCACCTCCATCTGCGCGCCGGGCACCTTGGCGCCGAAGCGCATGGTGATGCCCTCGTCGGGCTGCACGCGGATGACGATGGCGTTCTGGCCCAGCTCCTCCGTCGCGGTCTGGGCGAACGGCAGGTGCGGCGCCCGCTTGAACACCACGGCGATCTCGGTGACCCGCTTGCCGAGCCGCTTGCCGGTGCGCAGGTAGAAGGGGACCCCCGCCCACCGGCGGCTGTCGATCTCGAGCTTCAGCGCGGCATACGTCTCGGTCGTGGAGTCGGCCTTGATGCCGTCCTCGTCGAGGTAGCCGATGACCTGCTCCCCGCCCTGCCAGCCGGCTGCGTACTGGCCGCGAGCCGTGGCCTTGGACAGGTCCTCTGGCAGGCGCACCGCAGAGAGCACCTTCTCCTTCTCGGCGCGCAGGTGCTCGGCGTCGAACGACACCGGCTCCTCCATGGCGGTCAGCGCGAGCAGCTGCAGGAGGTGGTTCTGGATGACGTCGCGGGCGGCGCCGATGCCGTCGTAGTAGCCGGCCCGGCCCGCGATGCCGATGTCCTCGGCCATCGTGATCTGCACGTGGTCGACGTAGTTGGCGTTCCAGACCGGCTCGAACAGCTGGTTGGCGAAGCGCAGCGCCAGCAGGTTCTGCACCGTCTCCTTGCCGAGGTAGTGGTCGATGCGGAACACCGAGTCCGGCGGGAAGACGCCCTCGACGATGTCGTTGAGCTCGCGGGCGCTCTTCAGGTCGTGGCCGAACGGCTTCTCGATCACGACCCGCCGCCAGCTCCCGTCGGTGGACTTGGTCAGCCCGCAGCGCTCGAGCTGCTCGCAGACCGTGGAGAAGAACGCGGGCGGGATGGAGAGGTAGAACGCCTGGTTGCCGCCGGTGCCGCGCTCGGCCTCGAGCGAGTGGACGGTCTCGGCCAGCAGGTCGAACGCCGCCGGGTCGTCGAACACGCCCGGTACGAAACGGAAGCCCTCGGAGAGGTTGCGCCAGACGTCCTCGCGGAACGGCGTGCGCGCGTGCTGCTTGACCGCCTCGTAGACGACCTTGCCGAAGTCCTGGTCGGCCCAGTCGCGTCGGGCGAAGCCGACCAGCGAGAAGCCCGGCGGCAGCAGGCCGCGGTTGGCCAGGTCGTAGACCGCCGGCATCAGCTTCTTGCGCGCGAGGTCGCCCGTGACGCCGAACAGCACCAGGCCGCAGGGGCCGGCGATGCGGGGGAGGCGCTTGTCGCGGGGGTCGCGGAGGGGGTTGTGGCCCTGGGTCACCCGGGCTGGAGTCATGCAGTGCCCTTACGTCAGCGTGTGGCGCGAAAGTGCGGCGACGACCTGTCGGAGGCCGGCGTCGTGGTCGGTCAGGTGCAGGCGGAGCACCGGGCGGCCGATCTCGGCCAGCACCTGCGCGTCACCCGCGGCCTGGGCGGCGATGAACTCGCCGAAGGTGAAGTCGCGACCGGGGACCTCGAGGTCCTCGCGCGGCTGCGCCGTGACCTGGAGGTAGACGCCGATGTCCGGACCTCCCTTGTGGAACTGGCCTGTCGAGTGGAGGAAGCGGGGTCCCCACCCGAAGGTCACCGGCCGCCGGACGTGCGCGGCCAGCCGAGGGCGGACGTCCGCCAGCGAGGCGTCGGCGAGCCGGTCGAGGTAGGCCATCACGGCGACGTAGCCGTCGGGACGAAGACGTCGCAGCAGGGCGTCCACGGCCTGCTCGACCGTCGTCGCGTCACCGAACCAGTCGCCGCCGAGGGCGCGGACCTCCACGGCGCCGTCGGTGAACGCCGGTGGCTGAACCTGGCCGCCGCTGTCCTCGAGCAGGCCGCGGGCCGCCTTCTTGGCGCTCTCGACGTCCGGCTGGTCGAAGGGGTTGATGCCGAGAAGCCTCCCCGCGACGGCGGTGGCGGCCTCCCAGAGCAGCAGCTGGGCGCCGAGCGAGCCCGTGACCTCGATGTCGGAGCGGCCGGGCTGGACGAGCTCGTCCGGGCTGTCGGTGTCCTCGGCGTCGCCCTTCAGGCGCAGGACAGTGACGTCGTCCGGAGGCCACTCGACCTCGTACTCCTCCTCCTCGGCGACCACCACGGGCAGGATGCCGGTGCCCCGCTTGCCGGTGCTCTCGGCGATGAGCTGCTCGGCCCAGTCGGGCAGGCCGACGATGCCGGAGCCGTCGTCGACCAGCACGAGCTTGTCGCGCAGCGGGTTGGTGCCGGCCATGGCCGCACCGAGCCGCAGGGCCGGGTTCCCCTCGTCATCGGCGCCGAGCACGTCGGAGACGGCCTCGGCGTCGTCGAGGATCGCCTCGACGTCGGCGCCGGCCAGGCCGGAGGGCACCAGCCCGAAGGCGGTCAGTGCGGAGTAGCGACCGCCGACGTTCGGGTCGGCGTTGACCACGCGGTAGCCGCCCTCGCGGGACTCCCGGTCCAGGGGGCTGCCGGGGTCGGTGACCACGACGATGCGGCCGGTGGGGTCGATGCCCGCCTCGGAGAAGGCCGCCTGGAAGGCGCGCCGCTGCGAGTCGGTCTCGACCGTGGACCCGGACTTGCTGGAGACCACGACGACGGTGCGCTCGAGGTCGACCAGCGCCGAGCGGACCATGTCGGGGTCCGAGGAGTCGAGCACCACGAGCGGCACCCCCGCCGTGGCGCAGATCACCTCGGGCGCGAGCGACGAGCCGCCCATGCCGCAGAGCACGACGCGGTCGACGCCCTCGCCCCGGAAGTGCTCGCGCAGGGCGGCAACCTCGCCGACGAGGGGGCGGGACGAGCGGGGCAGGCCCACCCAGGAGAGCCGGACGGACGCCTCGGACCGGGCCTCGGGACCCCACAGCGTGGCGTCCTGGGCGAACAGGCGGCTCGCGAAGCGCTCGGCGACGAGCTCGGGCACCCGGGCGGCGATCGCGTCGGCCGCGGGGCCCGAGGCGACGACGCCGACGGCGCTCACGCGCTCAGCCTGTCGAGCTCGGACCGCACGCCCTTGAGCAGCTCCTCCCACGACGCCTCGAACTTGTCCACGCCCTCCTTCTCGAGCTGGGCGGTGACGTCGGCGTAGGAGATGCCGAGCCGCTCGAGCGCGTCGAGGATCTCGGCCGCCTGCGTGTAGGAGCCGGTGACCGTGTCGCCCCGGACCTCGCCGTGGTCGATCACGGCATCCAGCGTCTTCTCCGGCATGGTGTTGACGGTGTTCGGCGCCACCAGCTCGGTCACGTAGAGCGTGTCGGAGTAGTCGGGGTTCTTGACGCCGGTGGAGGCCCACAGCGGACGCTGCACGTGCGCGCCGTCGTCGGCGAGGTTCTGCCAGCGCGGTGTGGAGAAGACCTCCTCGAACGCCTGGTAGGCCAGCTGCGCGTTGGCGACACCGGCCCGGCCCCGCAGGGAGAGCGCCTCCTCGCTGCCGATGGTCTCGAGCCGCTTGTCGACCTCGGTGTCGACGCGGGAGACGAAGAACGAGGCGACCGAGTCGATCTCGTGCAGGTCGCGGCCGGCCTCGCGGGCCTGCTCGAGGCCGGTGAGGAAGGCGTTCATGACGCCGCGGTAGCGATCGAGGGAGAAGATCAGCGTCACGTTGACGCTGATGCCCTCCGAGAGGACCTGCGAGATCGCCGGGAGGCCCTCCACGGTGGCGGGGATCTTGATGAAGACATTGGGCCGGTCGACCGTCGCCCACAGCGTGCGGGCCGCCTCGATGGTGGCTGCGGTGTCGTGGGCCAGCCGCGGGTCGACCTCGATGGAGACCCGGCCGTCGACGCCCTCGGTGGCGTCGTAGACGGGACGCATGATGTCGCAGGCGTTGCGGACGTCCTCAGTCGTCAGGACGAAGACGGTGTCGTCGACGGTGCGGCCCTCGGCGGCGAGCTTGGCCACCTGCTCGTCGTAGGCGTCACCCTCGGCGAGCGCCAGCTGGAAGATCGACGGGTTCGTCGTCACGCCGACGACGCCCTTGGTGTCGATGAGCTCCTGCAGGTTGCCGCTCTGGATGCGCTGGCGGGAGAGGTCGTCGAGCCAGACGGAGACGCCGTTGTCGGCGAGGGCCCTCAGGGCTGGGTTGTCGGTCATGCGTCAGTTTCCCTTCGCGGTCTTGATGGACCTCTTGGCGGCCGCGACGACCGCCGCGGTGGTGAAGCCGAACTCCTTGAACAGCGTGGCGAAGTCGGCCGAGGCGCCGTAGTGGTCGATGCCGATGACCTCACCGGCGTCGCCGACCAGCTCGCGCCAGCCCTGCGGCACACCGGCCTCCACGCTCACGCGGGCGCGCACGGCGCGGGGCAGGACCTTCTCGCGGTAGGCCGCGCTCTGCTCGTCGAACCACTCGCGGCACGGCATGGAGACCACACGAGTGCCAACACCCTGCCTCTCCAGCGTCTTCCGCGCCTCGACCGCCAGCTGCACCTCGGAGCCGGTGGCGATGAGGATCACGTCGGGGGTCCCCGTGGAGGCCTCGGCCATGATGTAGCCGCCCTTGGCCACGTTGCGGGCCCTGGCGTACTCCCTGCGGTCGTAGACCGGCACGGCCTGACGGGTCAGCGCGAGGGCCGCGGGGCGGTCGCGCTTCCCCAGCACCGCCAACCAGGCGGCGGCGGTCTCGTTGGCGTCCGCGGGACGGATGACGTCGAGGCCGGGGATCGCCCGCAGTGCAGCCAGGTGCTCGATGGGCTGGTGGGTCGGGCCGTCCTCGCCGAGGCCGATCGAGTCGTGGGTCCACACGAACGTCACGGGCAGCTGCTGGATCGCGGCGAGGCGGACGGCGGGACGCATGTAGTCGGAGAACACGAGGAACGTGCCGCCGTACGGACGGGTGAGGCCCTCGAGCGCGATGCCGTTGAGGATCATGCCCATCCCGTGCTCGCGGACGCCGAAGTGGAGCGTGCGGCCGTAGGGGCCGCCCTTCCACTCGCGGGTCTGCTTGCCGGTCGGGATGAAGGACTCCGCGCCCTCCATGGTGGTGTTGTTCGACTCGGCGAGGTCGGCCGAGCCGCCCCACAGCTCGGGCATGACGTCGGCGATCGCGCCGAGCACCTTGCCCGAGGCGGCACGGGTGGCCAGGCCCTTCTCGTTGTCGGCGGGGAAGACCGGCAGGGCCTTGTCGAGGCCGGCCGGCAGGTCACCGGCCACCAGGCGGTCGAGCAGCTCGGCCCGCTCGGTGTTGGCCTTGCGCCACGCGGCATACGTCTTGTCCCACGCCTTGCGGGCGGCCTTGCCGCGGGCCTTGGCCTTGCGGGTGTGTGTCAGCACCGCGCGGTCGACCTCGAAGGTCTTCTTCGGGTTGAACCCGAGCAGCTCCTTGGTGGCGGCGATCTCGTCGGCGCCGAGGGCGGAGCCGTGCGACTTGCCGGTGTCCTGCTTGGTCGGCGCGGGCCAGGCGATGATCGTGTGCAGGACGACCAGCGTCGGGCGCTTCGAGCGCTTGGACCTCTCGAGCGCGGCGTGGAGCGCGTCGACGTCCTCGACGTAGGTCTCGCCGTCGCCGTCCTTGCGCCAGTCGACGTCGACGACGTCCCAGCCGTAGGCCTCGAAGCGCCTGCCCACGTCCTCGGAGAACGAGATGTCGGTGTCGTCCTCGATGGAGATCTGGTTGGCGTCGTAGACGACCGTGAGGTTGCCCAGCTCCTGGTGTCCGGCGAGCGAGCAGGCCTCGTGGGAGACGCCTTCCATGATGTCGCCGTCGGAGGCCAGCACCCAGATGTGGTGGTCGAAGGGGCTCTCACCGGGCTTGGCGTCGGGGTCGAGCAGGCCGCGCTGGCGGCGCTGGGCGAAGGCCATGCCGACGGCCGAGGCGAGGCCGGATCCGAGCGGGCCGGTGGTGATCTCGACGCCGGGGGTGTGGTGCACCTCGGGGTGGCCCGGGGTGATCGAGCCCCAGGTGCGCAGCGCCTTCAGGTCGTCGAGCTCGACGCCGTAGCCGGCGAGGAAGAGCTGGATGTACTGGGTGAGGCTCGAGTGCCCGCAGGAGAGCACGAACCGGTCGCGCCCGAGCCAGTGCGGGTCGGCGGGGTCGTGGCGCATCACCTGCTGGTAGAGCAGGTAGGCCGCGGGGGCCAGGCTCATGGCCGTGCCCGGGTGGCCGTTGCCGACCTTCTGCACTGCGTCCGCGGCGAGGACCCGCACCGTGTCGACGGCCCGGATGTCGACGTCGGACCACCCGGCCTTGCGTGCGACGGGCTTGGGCAGGGAGGCGTCGCGCCCCCTGACTGCCGCAGACTTGGCGGTGCGTGTGGTGGTCACGGGTACAGGTCTCCTTCGAAGAGGGGCACTGGCAACAGCCCCTGAGCCTAGTGGCGGGCGTGACCTGCGTCGCACGCAGGACCAACCACCGGTCAACCGGGTGGGTGGCGGACGAGCCGTCCGCGGGGCCCCGGGCGTCGCGGGCTAGACTGGCCGGGCTCCCTGACCTACCGCACCACCCGCAAAGGACGCTGTGACCGCTCTCGATCCGTCTGCCCGGATCTCCGCGTCCCCGGCCGCAGGGGTGAAGCACGGGTGGAGGCGTACCGTCGGCGCCTACGTCGCGCTGACCAAGCCGCGCATCATCGAGCTCCTCCTGGTCACCACGGTGCCGGTGATGTTCCTGGCCGAGCGCGGCGTCCCGTCACTGTGGCTCATCGTCGCCACCCTCGTCGGCGGCTCGTTGAGCGCCGGCGCGGCCAACACGTTCAACTGCGTCTACGACCGCGACATCGACGCCGAGATGCACCGCACCAGCAACCGGCCGATGGTCACCGGCGAGGTCACGCCCCGCAACGGGCTGGTCTTCGGCGCGGTGCTCACCGTGGTCTCGACCCTCTGGTTCGCGTGGCAGGTCAACCTGATCTCGGCCGCGCTCTCGCTCGGCGCGATCCTGATGTATGCCGTGGGCTACACGATGATCCTCAAGCGCCGGACCGCGCAGAACATCGTGTGGGGCGGCGCGGCCGGTTGCATGCCCGTGCTCATCGGGTGGGCCGCGGTCACCGGCACGGTGGGCTGGGAGGCGGTGATCCTCTTCCTGGTCATCTTCTTCTGGACGCCGCCGCACTACTGGCCGCTGTCCATGCGGTTCAAGGACGACTACGCCGCGGCGCACGTGCCGATGCTGCCGGTGGTGGAGCGCTTCACCGTCGTCGCCAGGCAGATCGTCGCGTACTCCTGGGCCATGGTCGCGACGTCGCTGCTGCTGGTGCCGGTCGCCCCGATGGGGTGGATCTACCTCGTCACGGCGCTGGTCTCCGGAGGCCTGTTCATCGCCGAGGCGCACCGACTGCTGCGGGCGGCGAAGGCGGGGGAGGGACCCAAGGTGCTGCGGCCGATGCGGCTGTTCCACTTCTCGATCAGCTACGTCGCCATCCTCTTCCTCGGCGTCGCGGTCGACCCCCTGCTGTACCTGCCGATCACCTGACGGTTCGGGGCGAAGGCGACCGGCGCCGCCAGTGCCCAGCGGCTGCTCAGCGGCCGGTGCAGGTGATGCCGTGGTCGGCCATCTCGCCGGGCAGGGCGACACCGCCCGGGGTCTGTCCGTAGGACGCGCACTCCGGGACGCGGGCGTCCGCCCACACGAGCACGCCGAGGAGGGCGGCCACGAGGGCCACCTTCACCTGGGTCCTGCGGCTCCAGTCCTTCGGCACGGGCTCAGTCTGGCAGGCCGGAGCGCAGTCGCACCACACCCGCCGTGAGGGCGACGACCAGCAGCGACGCCAGCAGCATGTGGGTGAGGACGAGCACCTCGGGCAGGTCGGTGAGGTACTGCACGTAGCCGACGACGCCCTGGGCGAGCGTGACGAGCAGCACCGTGCGCCAGGCGTCGGGGGCGCGGCGGGAGGTGGCCGAGAGCCGGGCGGCGACCCAGACGGCGACCACGAGGCCGATGAAGAGCATCACCGCGTCGGCGTGGAGCCACGAAATCGTGCGCGGGTCGAAGCCGAAGCGGGCGGGCTCGTCGGCGTCGCCGGAGTGCGGTCCGGAGCCGGTCACGACCGTGCCGAGCAGGAGCACGACGCCGGCGACCGCGCAGGCCAGCCAGGCGAGCCGCTCCACGAGCGGGTGCACGGCGAGCGGGCGGGCTCCCGGCGGCTCCTGCGCCCGGAACACGATGAAGGCCGAGGTGGCGACGAGCACCATCGAGACGAGGAAGTGTGCTGCGACCGTGGCGGGGTGCAGGCCCGTGAGCACGGTGACCCCGCCGAGCACCGCCTGGGTGACGACCCCGCCGAGCACGAGCCAGGCGGGCACCATGAGGTCGCGCCGGGCACCGGCCCACCTCCACACGGCATACACGACGAGGATCGCGGCGAGACCGACCGCGCCCGTGAGGGTGCGGTTGCCGAACTCGATGTAGCGGTGGAAGCCCTCCGCCTGCTCCCGGACCGGCACGTAGCTCCCCGGCACGCACTCGGGCCAGGTGGGGCAGCCGAGCCCGCTCCCCGTGAGCCGCACCAGGCCGCCGGTGACCACGATGAGCACCTCGACGACGAGGTTGGCCAGGAGGATGCGCGAGAGCCAGGGCGAGCTGGCGACGCCGCGCGTGGCCAGTGCGGTGGCGGGGGGTGCTGCGGTCACGACACGAGGGTACGCAGCGGCCACGGCCCGCCTGTGCTCGCCCCGGGACCCGCCGCCCGGGCACGGTGCCACCGGTCTGCGGCAGCGGGTGCGCTCAGTCGCTCCACCGGAAGAAACGGGAGGCGAGCGCGGTCGCAGCCGCCGCCCAGACCACCAGCACCAGCCAGTCACCGAGGGGCACCTGGCCGTGGAGGAGGGCGGCACGCAGGCTGTCGCCCAGGGCCGCCGACGGGAGCACCTCGACGAGCCGTGCCAGCCCCTCGGGCAACCGGCTGGTCGGGACCACCACCCCACCGAGGGTCAGCAGCAGCACCCACACGAGGTTGGCCAGCGCCAGCACGCCCTCGGCGCGCACCGTGCCGCCCAGGAGCAGGGCCAGCGCGACGAAGGCCCAGGTGCCGAGGAGGGTCGACACCAGCGCAGCCGGTGTGCCGGACCAGCGCGGCTCCCAGCCCAGGGTAAGGCCCAGCCCTCCGATGACGGTGAACTGCACGGCGACCACGCTCAGCACGGCTGCCGCCTTGCCCACGAGCAGGCCCAGCCGTCCCAGGGGGCTCGCGCCGAGCAGGCGCAGCACGCCGTACCGGCGGTCGAAGCCGGTGGCGATCGCGACGCCCGTGAAGCCGGAGGAGATGACGCACAGGGCGAGCACGCCCGGCACCACCACGTCGACCCGTCGCCCGGCTCCGAGCGGGACGAAGGAGGTGGCCACGAGTCCGGCGAGCACCATGGCCGGCAGCACGATGGCGACGAGCAGCTGCTCGCCGTTGCGCAGCATGGTGAGGGTCTCGAAGCGGGCCTGGGCGGCGATGCGCTGGGGCGCCGGCGCAGCGCGGCCGAGGGTCCGCTGGCTCATCGCGGGCTCCTGCGGGTCAGCTCGAAGTAGACGTTCTCCAAGGACCGCCCGGCCGTGATCTCCTCGCGGCTGCCCTCGGCCACGACCCGTCCGTCGGCGACGATGACGATCTCGTCGGCGATCCGCTCGGCCTCCTCGAACGAGTGGGTCGTGAGCACGACGGCCGTGCCCTCGGCGGCGACCGAGCGCACGAGGTCCCAGACGTCGAGGCGGGCGTGCGGGTCGAGTCCCGCGCTGGGCTCGTCGAGGAAGACCACGTCGGGGGCGCCGACCAGGGCGGCGGCGAGGGCCACCCGCTGCCGCTGGCCCCCGGAGAGGCGGCGCACCGACGTGCCGGAGAAGCGATCGATGCCCAGCTGGGCGGCGAGGTCGTCGACCGGTCGCGGCGCGGCATACATCTGGGCGAGGTGGCGCAGCAGCGCCACCGGGCGTGCGGCGTTGGGCAGGCCACCGTCCTGCAGCATCACGCCGACCCTGGCCCGGTGCTCGGCCGAGGCGTGCCACGGGTCGGCGCCCAGCACGCGCACGGTGCCGGAGTCCGGGCGGCGCAGGCCCTCGCAGCACTCCACCATGGTCGTCTTGCCCGCGCCGTTGGGTCCGAGCACGGCGGTCACCCGTCCCGGCTCGGCCTGCCAGGTGACGCCGTCGAGGGCGGTCACGGACCCGAACTGCTTGCGGAGGTCGGTCACGACGACGGCTGCGGGCACCCGGCGAGTCTAGGTCGCAGGGCTCGTGCGCCGGAGGTCGCCCCGGCAGCGAGCGCCTGAGGTGGGCGGGGGCCTCAGGTCACGCCTGAGGTGCCGGACCCGTTCAAGGGTGTGGGCACTTTCCCCATGTGCCCGGTCACCTCAGGGGCGCAGTGTTGAGGCACCACCGAAGGAGCAACCATGAACCTCATCGCCCACCCCCTCACCGTGGCGGCCGAGCTCAGCTGGAAGCGCGAGAACCTCTCGGGTGCCTCGCTCCGGCCGCAGCGCCGGCAGCGTCGGCTGCAGTGGCCGACCTGGCGCCCCAGCCGGCCCCGCCGCACCAGCGGCACCCTCCGCCCGGCCTGAGGCCAGAGCGCCACGGCCGTCCTCAAGCGACCTCAGCCGGCCTCAGACCCCCTCAGGCGCCGGTCTGAGGCGGCCGACCCGCAGAGATAGGGCAGCAGCCCAATGTGGCGACCCACCTCAGACGAGCACAGTCGAAGCATCACCAGGAACCACCGACCAGGCCCCGACGACGGGGCCACCGCACAAGGAGCACCCCATGTATGGAGACCCGCTGTTCGTCAACGCCGAGCTCGACTACCGTCGCCAGCTCTTCGCCGCCGGCTCGGGCCGGGTCGCGTCGAGCCGGCGCCACGGCCACCGCTGGGCCGAGCGGCTGCACGTCAGGCTGCACCACCGCCACGCCACGCAGGTGCGGCCCGCCTGACCGGCTGCGCGGCCCGGCGATGACCGCGACGCTCGTCCCAATCGGCCGCCAGCAGGCTGCATTGTCAGAGCACTCCGACATAATCTGCGGTGTGCCACTGGATGCCCCTGCTGGCGGCCTCTTCGTGGGCCGCGACGACGACTGCGAGCGCCTGTCGCGCCTGCTGGGTCTCGACCCGGCGGCGGGCCGGACCGGCATGGTCGTCCTCTCCGGCGACGCGGGCATCGGCAAGACCCGGCTGCTGACCGAGCTCACGGCGCACGCCCGCGAGCAGGGGTGGCTGGTGCTCACCGGCCACTGCCTCGGAGAGGTGGGCAGCTCGCTGCCCTACCTGCCGTTCACGGAGATGCTCGGCCGGCTCGAGGCCACGGCACCCGACCAGGTCGACGCGGTCATCGGGGCCCATCCGCACCTCGCCCGCCTGTTCCCCAGCCGTCGCCGCGGAGGTGGGACCGACGAGGCCGGCGCCCTCGACCGGGCCGACCTCGTCGAGGCGGTGCACGCCGCCCTCGAGGACCTCGCCCAGCAGGGGCCGGTGCTCGTCGTGGTCGAGGACGTCCACTGGGCCGACCAGTCCTCCCGCGACCTGCTGAGCCTGCTCTTCACGCGCGGCTTCGCCGGCCCGGTGTCGCTGGTCGCCTCCTACCGCAGCGACGACCTGCACCGCCGCCACCCGCTGCGCGCGACGCTGGCCCACTGGGCTCGTCTGGCTTCGGTGCAGCGGCTCGACCTCGCCCCGCTGGCCGACCGGCACGTGCGCGAGATCGTCCGCGGGCTCGGCGGCAGCGAGCTGGGGGAGCGCGAGGTGCAGGCAGTGGTCGAGCGTGCCGAGGGCAACGCGTTCTTCGCCGAGGAGCTCACCGCGGCCAGTGCGCTGGGCAGGCCGGGCTCGACCGAGGACCTCTCGCGCCTGCTGCTCGTGCGCTTCGAACAGCTCGGCGACGCGGGCCAGCAGGTCGTACGGCTGGCTGCCGCTGCGGGGCGCCAGGTCTCGCACCGGCTGCTGTCCGAGGTCGTCGACCTGTCCGACGCCGAGCTCGACGTCGCCATCCGCGACGCCGTCGAGCACCACGTGCTCGTCCCCACCGACACCGGCGGCTACGCCTTCCGCCACGCCCTGCTGGCGGAGACGGTCTATGACGACCTGCTGCCGGGGGAGCGGGTCCGGGCCCACGAGCGGTATGCCGCCGCGTTCGCCGAGGACCCCTCGCTCGGCACCTGGGCGGACCTGGCCCGCCACGCCCTCGCCGCGGGACACCGCGAGGAGGCGCTCGACGCCAGTGCGCGCGCCGGCGACGCGGCGATGGCCGTGGGCGGGCCGGAGGAGGCCTGGCGCCACTACAAGCAGGCACTGGCGCTGCTGGCCGACGACCACCCCTCCGCCGACTCCCTGACCGTGCGCGCCGCCGCGGCAGCCACCAGCACCGGTCGCGCCTACAAGGCGCTCGACCTGCTCCAGGACAGGCTGACCCGCCGGCCGCAGCTCGCCGACGCCGCCGGTCGGGCCGAGCTCCTCGGTGCGGTGGCGACCACGGCCCGCTTGACGGAGAACCCCGTCGACACCCTTGCGGTGACCAAGGAGGCCCTCAGCCTGCTCCCGCCCGAGGACCAGGGACCCCTGCGCGCCCGCCTGCTCGGCGCCCACGCCCAGGCGCTGGCCGACCGCGGCCGCGACGACGAGGCGACCCGGGCGGGCGACGACGCGATCGCCGTCGCCGAGCAGTTCGAGCTGCGGGACGTGGCCGACGAGGTGCGGGTCGTGCTGGCCAAGGTCCGCGAGCGGACCGGCAACCCGGAGGAGTCGCAGCACGCGCTGGAGCGGATCCTCGAGGACCCGGCGGTGCAGGGGACGCCCGCAGAGAGCCGCGCCCTGCACCACCTCGGGTCGCTGCACCACCGGGCGGGGCGGCTGTCTCAGGCGCTGGAGATCTACCGCCGCGGGGCCTCCCGGGCCAGGGCCGGTGGGCGCGAGTGGGCGCCGTACGCCCTCGAGTGCCGGCTGCTCGGCGGCATCGCCGCGTACGAGCTCGGCGACTGGGCCCAGGCCGAGGAGATCCTGGCCCACGACGGGGCCGATGCGCCGCTGATGGCCCGGGCCCTGCTCGACGCCGCACTGCTCTACGTCGCCGCCGGCCGCGGCGACACGGCCGCCCTCGACGTGGTGCCGAGCACCCGTCGCTGGTGGGAGACCGAGGGACTGGTGGCGCTGCTGAGCGGCAGTGCCGCGATCGACCTGCACGGCGACGCCGGAGACCTGGCGGCCGCCGTCGCAGCCCACGACGAGGTCGTCACCCTGCTGAACCGGCTCTGGCGCCCGCGGTTCCAGGCCCGGGTGCGCCTCAGCGCCCTGCTGCTGGGACAGCTGGCCAGCCATGCCGCCACCACCGCCGGCGCGGCCCGCCACGAGCTGCTGGTGCGTGGTGAGGAGCTGGCGGCCGTGGCCCGAGAGGTCTGGCAGGAGTCCGACGCCTCGGGCAACGGCGGCCCCGAGGCGAGCGCCTGGGCCGCCAGGGCGGAGGCCGAGCTGCTGCGGCTGCGATGGCTCACTGGCGCGGACCCCGGACAGGCCGACCTCGAGGGGGCCTGGTCGGAGGCGGTGCGGCGGTTCGAGGGTTACGGCCACGCGTTCGAGGGCGCGCGGTCCCGGGCCCGGCTCGCGGCGGTGCTCTCCGCGGGCGGCGACCCGCGTGCCGAGGCCGAGGCTGCGGCTGCCACCGAGACGGCCACCAGGCTCGGGGCCCGTCCGCTGCTCGCCGAGCTGCGACCCCTCACCGGCCACCGCCCCCCGCTGCGCGACGCGGCGGCACGCCCGGCGGAGCACCTGACACCGCGTGAGCACGAGATCCTCTCGCTGGTCGCCCTCGGCCGGAGCAACAAGCAGATCGGCACCCAGCTGTTCATCAGCGCAAAAACGGCCAGCGTGCACGTCTCCAACATCATGGCCAAGCTCGGCGCCACCGGGCGCGGTGAGGCCGTGGCCGTGGCCCGCCAGCGGGGCCTGCTCGACTGATTTCTGCGGGATCGGCAGAGGTTAGGCAGACCTTCCTTTCCCCTCTCCCGGCAATTACGTAACATCACTGTTGTGTTTATCGCCGGACACGAACGCCAGGACGGTGCGGCCCAGCCGCAGGTCCTCGAGTCGCGCACGCGCGACCGGGTGTTGCAGGCGATCAGCGAGAGTGGACCCATCACCGCGGCGTCCCTCGCAGACCAGCTCGGCCTGACCGCTGCGGCGGTGCGCCGCCACCTCGACAACCTCGTCGAGCTCGGCCTGATCAGCAGCCGCGAGGCGGTCACCGGCCACCGTGGCCGCGGGCGCCCCGCGCGCGCCTACGTGATGGCGGAGGCCGGCCACCAGGCCCTCGAGTCCGACTACGACCACCTCGCCACCGACGCCCTGCGCTTCCTCGCGGACGCCGCGGGGGAGGGCGCCGTGACGCGCTTCGCCCAGCAGCGGGTCGCCGAGCTCGAGGCCCGGTATGCCGCGGAGCTCGCCGAGGCGGGCGAGGACCGGCAGGCCCGTACGGCGGCCCTGGTGCAGGCCCTCACCCGGGACGGCTTCGCGGCCTCCGCACGCCCCGTGGGGGCGGCGGCCGGAAGCGCAGGCCCGCTCACCGGCATACAGCTGTGCCAGGGGCACTGCCCCGTGCAGCACGTGGCTCGGGAATTTCCCCAGTTCTGTGACGCTGAAACAGATGCGTTCTCGCGGCTGCTCGGCGTGCACGTGCAGCGGCTCGCGACGCTGGCGCACGGCGACCACGTGTGCACCACCTTCGTTCCCACCCCCACTGTCCCGCCCAGGGGCGATGTCGCCCCCGGGCCCAGCGCCATGAGCACGACCACCCCCACCGCAGAAACCACGAAAGGGTCCACGCGATGAGCACCATCGAAGAGCTGAACCCGGGTCTGAAGGACCTCGGGCGCTACGAGTACGGCTGGGCTGACAGCGACACCGCTGGGGCCTCCGCTCGGCGTGGCCTCAACGAGGAGGTCGTCCGCGACATCTCGGCGCGCAAGAACGAGCCCGAGTGGATGCTCAAGCTGCGCCTGAAGTCGCTGCGCCTGTTCGACAAGAAGCCCATGCCCAACTGGGGCTCGGACCTGTCGGGCATCGACTTCCAGAACATCAAGTACTTCGTGAAGTCGACGGAGAAGCAGGCGACCACCTGGGACGAGCTGCCCGAGGACATCAAGAACACCTACGACAGGCTCGGCATCCCGGAGGCGGAGAAGCAGCGCCTCATCGCCGGTGTCGCCGCCCAGTACGAGTCGGAGGTCGTCTACCACCAGATCCGCGAGGACCTGGAGGAGAAGGGCGTCATCTTCGTCGACACCGACACCGGCCTGCGCGAGCACGAGGACCTGTTCCGCGAGTACTTCGCCAGCGTCATCCCGGCCGGCGACAACAAGTTCGCCTCGCTCAACACCGCCGTCTGGTCGGGTGGCTCGTTCATCTACGTCCCGCCGGGCGTGCACGTCGACATCCCGCTGCAGGCCTACTTCCGGATCAACACCGAGAACATGGGCCAGTTCGAGCGGACCCTGATCATCGCCGACGAGGGCTCCTACGTGCACTACGTCGAGGGCTGCACCGCGCCGATCTACAAGTCCGACTCGCTGCACTCCGCGGTCGTCGAGATCGTCGTGAAGAAGAACGCCCGCGTGCGCTACACGACCATCCAGAACTGGTCGAACAACGTGTACAACCTCGTCACCAAGCGGGCCACCGCCGCCGAGGGCGCCACCATGGAGTGGATCGACGGCAACATCGGCTCCAAGGTCACCATGAAGTACCCGGCCGTCTTCCTGCTCGGCGAGCACGCCAAGGGCGAGACGCTGTCGATCGCCTTCGCCGGCGAGGGCCAGCACCAGGACGCCGGCTCCAAGATGGTCCACGCCGCGCCCAACACCTCCTCGACCATCGTGTCGAAGTCGGTGGCCCGTGGCGGCGGCCGCACCTCCTACCGCGGCCTGGTCCAGATCATGGAGGGCGCGCACGGCTCGAAGAGCTCGGTCGTCTGCGACGCGCTGCTGGTCGACAACATCAGCCGCTCCGACACCTACCCCTACGTCGACATCCGCGAGGACGACGTGAAGATGGGCCACGAGGCGACCGTGTCCAAGGTCTCCGAGGACCAGCTGTTCTACCTGATGTCCCGCGGCCTCACCGAGGAGGAGGCCATGGCCATGATCGTGCGCGGCTTCGTCGAGCCCATCGCGCGCGAGCTGCCCATGGAGTACGCCCTCGAGCTGAACCGCCTGATCGAGCTGCAGATGGAAGGAGCCGTCGGCTGATGAGCCTTCTGGCAGACAAGCCCCGCCCCACCGAGGGAGCGCACACGCACTCGGCCGAGACGATGGTCCCGGACCAGTCCCGCGCCGAGCGCAGGACCTCGTATGCCGTCGCGGACTTCGCCGTGCCCGGCGGCCGTGAGGAGGACTGGCGCTTCACCCCCGTGGACCGGCTCTCCGGCCTCTTCGCCGAGGAGGGCAGCTCTGAGCGCGCCGTCACGGTGGATTCGGAGGCGCCCGAGGGCGTCGAGCTGCTCAGCCTGCCGATGGACGACGATCGTGTCGGTACCGCCTACCGCCCGGCCGACCGTGCCGCGGTCACGGCCTGGGCGGGCACCGAGCGTGCGCTCTACGTGGGCATCGCCAAGGAGGCCGAGCTCGAGACGCCGGTCTTCGTGCGAGTCACCGGCACCGGCGCGGGCCGCGGCAACGGCCACACCGTCATCGAGGCGGGCCGGCACAGCCGCGCGACCGTCGTGCTCCAGCACTCCGGCTCCGTGCAGCACAACGCCGGCGTGGAGATCCGGGTGGGCGACGGCGCCGACCTGACGGTCGTCAGCGTCCAGGAGTGGGCCGACGACGCGATCCACCTCGCCCAGCACGACGCCCTCGTCGGCCGCGACGCCCACCTCAAGCACGTGGTGGTCACCCTCGGCGGCGAGATCGTGCGCGTGTCGACCAACACCCGCTACTCCGGTCCCGGCGGCTCGTTCGAGGGTCTCGGCGTCTACTTCGCCGACGCCGGCCAGCACCAGGAGCACCGGCTGTTCGTCGACCACGAGGCGCCGCACTGCACCTCCAACGTCGAGTACAAGGGCGCTCTCCAGGGCGAGACCGCCCACACCGTCTGGGTCGGCGACGTGCTGATCCGCGCGGCAGCCGAGGGCACCGACACCTACGAGCTGAACCGCAACCTCATCCTCACCGACGGCGCCCGCGCCGACTCGGTGCCCAACCTCGAGATCGAGACCGGCGAGATCGTCGGCGCCGGCCACGCCTCGGCGACCGGCCGCTTCGACGACGAGCAGCTGTTCTACCTGCAGTCCCGTGGCATCGACGAGGCGACGGCCCGTCGGCTCGTGGTGCGCGGCTTCTTCGCCAGCATCATCGGCCGCATCGGCGTTCCCCAGGTGCAGGAGCACCTCATGGCCGCCATCGACGCGGAGCTGGGCGGCATCGAGTCCGCCGAGCGCAGCGAGGGCGCCGCATGACGGCCGAGAACACCGCCGTGCAGGAGATCACCGACGCCGACTTCGTGCGTGTCTGCCGGCTCGACGAGCTGCCCGAGGTGGGCGTGGCCGCGGCCGACGTCAACGGGACGGTCATCGCGATCGCCCGGGACGAGAACGGCCACGTGCACGCCGTCAACGACACCTGCACGCACGCGAACGTCTCGCTGTCCGAGGGCGAGCTCGAGGGCTGCACCCTCGAGTGCTGGCTGCACGGCTCGCGGTTCAACCTCGTCACCGGTGAGCCCTCCGGCCCGCCCGCCACCGTCCCTGTCGCTGTCTACCCCGTCAAGATCGACGGTGACGACGTCTACGTCGCCGTTCCCAAGGAGAGCTGAACCTATGTCCACCCTGGAAATCCGCGGCCTGACCGTCACCGTCGACACCGAGAACGGCGTCAAGGAGATCCTGCGCGGCGTCGACCTCACCGTGAAGTCGGGCGAGACCCACGCGATCATGGGCCCCAACGGCTCCGGCAAGTCGACGCTGGCCTACTCCATCGCGGGCCACCCGAAGTACACGATCACCGGCGGCACCGTCACCCTCGACGGCGAGGACGTCCTCGCGATGAGCGTCGACGAGCGCGCCCGCGCTGGCCTCTTCCTCGCCATGCAGTACCCGGTCGAGGTGCCCGGCGTGACCGTGTCGAACTTCCTGCGCACCGCCAAGACGGCCGTCGACGGCCAGGCCCCGAAGCTGCGCACCTGGGTCAAGGACGTCAAGGAGGCCATGGGCAACCTGCGCATGGACCCCGCGTTCGCCGAGCGCAACGTCAACGAGGGCTTCTCCGGCGGCGAGAAGAAGCGGCACGAGATCCTGCAGATGGAGCTGCTGAAGCCGAAGATCGCCGTCCTCGACGAGACCGACTCCGGCCTCGACGTGGACGCGCTGCGGGTGGTCTCCGAGGGCGTCAACCGCGCCAAGGAGAACACCGAGGTCGGCGTCCTGCTGATCACGCACTACACGCGGATCCTGCGCTACATCAAGCCCGACTTCGTGCACGTCTTCGTCGACGGCAAGATCGTCGAGGAGGGTGGCCCGGAGCTGGCCGACCGCCTCGAGGCCGAGGGCTACGACCGTTTCCTGCCGGCCAACGCCTGACCCGGCCGGCGAGCCCACCACCGAGCCCACCACCGAGAGCAGCGAGAGCATCCACGTGAGCGCAGCGCCCTTCAGCGCAGGGGAGTCGGCCCGCATCCGGGCCGACTTCCCGATCCTGTCGCGCACCGTGCGCGACGGG
Organism: Knoellia sp. p5-6-4; assembly: GCF_029222705.1. Lineage (NCBI taxonomy): Bacteria > Bacillati > Actinomycetota > Actinomycetes > Micrococcales > Intrasporangiaceae > Knoellia > Knoellia sp. p5-6-4. The sequence continues at coordinate 139,568 of NZ_JARGZF010000002.1, read as the reverse complement.
AAGCCGCTGGTCTACCTCGACTCCGGTGCGACCTCGCACCGGGTGGTGCAGGCCCTCGACGCCGAGCGCGCCTGGGCCGAGGAGGCCAACGCGGCCGTGCACCGTGGGGCGCACCAGCTCTCGGAGGAGGCGACCGACCGCTACGAGGGTGCGCGCGCCACGATTGCCGGGTTCGTGGGTGGCCGCGCCGAGGAGGTGGTGTTCACCAAGAACGCCACCGAGTCGCTCAACCTCGCGGCCTACGCGTTCTCCAACTCCGTGGCCGGGCAGGTGAAGGACCCTCGCCTCGACCTGCGCGAGGGCGACGAGGTGCTCATCACCGAGATGGAGCACCACGCCAACCTCGTGCCGTGGCAGGAGCTCTGCCGCCGCACGGGAGCAACCCTGCGCTGGCTCCCGCTGACCGACGAGGGGCGGCTGGACCTCACCGACCTCGGCAGCCTGCTCACCGAGCGCACCAAGGTGTTCGCGTTCGCGCACGTGTCCAACGTGCTCGGCACCGTCAACCCCGTGCGTGAGCTCGCTGACGCTGCACGCGCCGTGGGTGCCCTGAGCGTGCTGGACGCCTGCCAGGGCGCCCCCCACCTGCCGATGGACGTGCGCGGGCTCGGGGTCGACCTCGCCGCTTTCTCGGGGCACAAGATGTTCGGCCCGACCGGCGTCGGCGTGCTCTGGGGGCGCTACGAGGTGCTCGAGCAGATGCCGCCGTTCATCACCGGTGGCTCGATGATCGAGACGGTGCGGATGGAGGGCAGCACGTATGCCGCCCCGCCGCAGCGCTTCGAGGCCGGTTCGCCCAACGCGATGCAGGCCGTGGGCCTGGGCGCTGCCGTGGAGTACCTCCAGGGCCTGGGGATGGACCGCGTGGCCGCCCATGACCACGCGCTCACCGAGGCGCTCCTCGAGGGGCTCGCACAGCGTCCCTGGGTGCGGCTCGTCGGGCCCGCCGACACTGCCGACCGGGTCGGGGCCGTCTCGTTCGTCGCCGAGGGCGTGCACGCCCACGACGTGGGCCAGGTGCTCGACGACCAGGGCGTCGCCGTCCGCGTCGGCCACCACTGCGCCTGGCCGCTGCACCGGCGCTTCGGGGCGACGGCGACCGCGCGCGCCAGCTTCGCGGCATACAACACCCTCGACGAGGTCGAGGCGCTTCTGACGGCGCTCGACCGCGTGCCCGAGGTCTTCGGGGTGGCGAGCTGATGGACCTCTACCAGGAGCTCATCCTCGAGCACAGCAAGCGACCGCACCACGCCGGCCTGCGCGAGCCCTACGACGCCGAGGTGCACCACGTGAACCCCACCTGCGGCGACGAGGTGACCCTCCGCGTGCACCTATCGGGCTCGGGCCGTGAGGCCGTCGTCGAGGACGTCTCCTACGACACCCTCGGCTGCTCCATCTCCACGGCGTCGACCTCGGTGCTCACCGACGAGGTCGTGGGCCACACCGTCGAGCAGGCTCTGCGCACCCACGAGGCGATGCGCGCCATGCTCACGTCGAGGGGCACGGACCCCGGCGACGAGGAGGCCATCGGCGACGGCGTGGCCTTCGCCGGCGTCGCGAAGTACCCGGCCCGCGTGAAGTGCGCCCTGCTGGGATGGATGGCCTTCACTGACGCGTTGAACCGCTCGGGCATCGACACCACCACAGCCACAGACCTCTCATCCGAGACCAGAGGAGAGACAGCATGACCGACACGCAGCAGCTGCCCGCGAACGTCGCCGACGTCGAGGAGGCCATGCGCGATGTCGTCGACCCCGAGCTCGGGATCAACGTCGTCGACCTCGGCCTCGTCTACGGCATCACCGTCGACGCCCAGAACCACGCCGTCATCGACATGACGCTCACCAGCGCCGCCTGCCCGCTGACCGACGTCATCGAGGACCAGACGCAGCAGGCCCTGGAGGGTCTCGTCGCGTCCTACCGCGTGAACTGGGTCTGGATGCCGCCGTGGGGCCCGGACAAGATCACCGACGACGGCCGCGAGCAGCTCCGCGCCCTGGGCTTCAACCTCTGAGCCCGCTGAGACCACGCCCGTGACCAGGCGGCTCGAGGTCGGCCCCGAGCGGGTCATCCGCTGGCTGGACGGCTTCGCCGAGCGTCACGACGGCGCCCTCCTCACCGAGGAGGGCGCCGTCGTGCGTGCCGAGGGCGGGGACGGCGCGGTGGCCGTGTGCACGTCGTTCCCGCACGACCCGCTCGGCCTCGTGCTGGTGCGCAGAGGCGGGTATGCCGTGGGGCTGGCCCACGCGGATCGGCTCACCGCGCACAAGTGCGGTACGCGGTACGTCCAATCCCGCACGGCGGCCGGCGGGTGGTCGCAGCAGCGCTTCGCGCGCCGCCGCGGCAACCAGGCCGACGAGCTCGTGCGGGCGGTGGCCGAGCACGCGCTGCGCCTGCTGCCCCAGGGTTCCGGGCTGCAGGGGATCGTCGTCGGGGGAGACCGGGCGCTGGTGCGCGACGTGCTGGCGGACCCCCGCCTCGCGCACCTGGACGCGCTGCCCCGCCGGGAGCTCTACGATCTGCCGGACCCGAAGCTCGCGGTGCTGCAGGATGCGCTGCGGCGGGGGCGCGCCGTGTGGGTCGACCTCGACGAGCCGGACGCCGCTCGGGCTCAGTAGACCGACTCGACGGCGAAGGTGTCGCAGGAGTTGAGGTTGCCCTTCTGGTAGCCGGTGAGGAACCACTTCTGGCGGGCCTCGGCCGAGCCGTGGGTCCAGGACTCGGGGTTCACCCGGCCCTGGGTCTTCTCCTGGATGCGGTCGTCGCCGACGGCGGCGGCGGCTGAGAGGGCTGACTCGATGTCGGACTGCGTCAGCGGCTTGAGGTAGGTGACGCCCTTCTCGTCCTTGGTGGTGGCGGCGTGGTTGGCCCAGACACCGGCGAGGCAGTCGGCCATCAGCTCGACGCGCACGGCCCCGCTCTCGGCGCCCTGGGGGTCCTGCTGCGCCCGGTCCAGCAGGCCGAGGACGTTCTGCAGGTGGTGGCCGTACTCGTGCGCCACGACGTACATCTGGGCGAGGGAGCCGTCGTCGGCGCCGAACTGGGACTCGAGGATGGAGAAGAAGTCGGCGTCGATGTAGATCTGCTGGTCGAGCGGGCAGTAGAACGGCCCGACCTGGTTGGAGGCGGTACCGCAGCCCGACTGGGTGGCGCCCTTGTAGAGCACGGTCTTGGCCGGTGGGTACTCCTTGCCGTAGCGGGGGAGCTCCGATGCCCAGTAGTCCTGCACCGAGTTCACCGTGCCGATGACGCGGCACTCCACGTTGCGGTTGGCGTCGGCGCCGGTCTTGCACTCGGCGAAGGCGTCGCCGCTCTGCTCGCCGCCCGGCTCGACCTGTCCGCTCCCACCGGGGTCGGTGCCGGTGCCGGGCAGGTCGCCGGGGTTGATGCCGAAGATCATGAGGATGATCACCAGGATGAGGCCGCCGAGACCCCCACCGACGACCATGCCGCCTCGCCCACCGCCCCCGCCGGACGACACCTGCGAGGTGTCGAGCTGGACGTTGTCGTTGAAGCTCATCGGACCTCCGCGGGGACTGGGCGTGACGGGCGCGCCCTGATCACTCTCGTAGACTAGTGATCTCAGCCCCTCAGCGGCGCAACCGCAACTGATGCGAGCGCCTGCCGCCCTTGCGCGGGCAGTGTGGCACCCGAACCGATGTCTGGAGTTACGTAGTGATCGCCGCCAGCGGGATCGAGCTGCGCGCGGGTTCGCGCCTGCTGCTCGACAATGCCACCTTCCGCATCGCCGCCGGGGACCGTGTCGGTCTCGTCGGCCGCAACGGAGCCGGGAAGACCACCCTCACCAAGGTCCTGGCCGGCCAGGGCCAGCCGGCCGCGGGGAGCGTCACCACCTCCGGGCAGGTCGGGTACCTGCCGCAGGACCCGCGTACGGGCGACCTGCACGTGCTGGCGCGCGACCGGGTGCTCTCCGCGCGCGGGCTCGACCGCATCATCACCGACATGCGCACCGCCGAGAAGGCGATGGCCGACGCCGACGACGACACCCGCGAGAAGGCGATGCGCCGGTACTCCCGACTGGAGGGCGAGTTCACCGCGCGTGGTGGGTATGCCGCGGAGTCCGAGGCCGCGTCGATCGCCTCCGCCCTCGGGCTCGACGAGCGGGTACTCGGGCAGCCGCTGTCGACTCTCTCCGGAGGCCAGCGCCGCCGCGTGGAGCTCTCGCGGATCCTGTTCTCCGGAGCCGAGACGCTGCTCCTCGACGAGCCGACCAACCACCTCGACGCCGACTCGATCGCCTGGCTGCGCGACTACCTCAAGGGCTACAAGGGTGGCCTCGTGGTCATCAGCCACGACGTCGAGCTGCTCGACGCCGTGGTCAACCGCGTCTTCCACCTCGACGCCAACCGCGCCGAGGTCGACGTCTACAACGTCGGCTGGAAGCCCTACCTCCAGCAGCGCGAGACCGACGAGCGGCGCCGGAAGCGCGAGCTCGCCAACGCGCAGAAGAAGGCCTCGGCCCTCATGGAGCAGGCCGAGAAGATGCGGGCCAAGGCCACCAAGGCCGTCGCGGCACAGAACATGATGCGCCGCGCCGAGCGGATGCTGGCAGGGGTCGAAGGGGAGCGCACCCAGGACAAGGTGGCCAAGCTCCGCTTCCCCGACCCCGCCCCGTGCGGGAAGACGCCGCTGCGGGCCAGCGGCCTGTCGCGCTCCTACGGTTCGCAGGAGGTCTTCACCGACGTCGACCTCGCCATCGACCGCGGCTCGCGCGTGGTCGTCCTCGGGCTCAACGGCGCCGGCAAGACCACGCTGCTGCGCATGCTCGCGGGCGTCGACGCCCCCGACACAGGGCAGGTGGAGCCGGGTCACGGCCTGCGCCTGGGCTACTACGCCCAGGAGCACGAGAACCTCGACGTCTCACGCTCCGTGCTCGAGAACATGAAATCGGCCGCGCCCGACACCTTCGGCGAGACCGAGGTGCGCAAGGTGCTGGGGTCGTTCCTGTTCAGCGGTGACGACGTCGACAAGCCTGCCGGGGTGCTCTCCGGCGGCGAGAAGACCCGCCTGTCGCTGGCGATGCTGGTCGTCTCGTCGGCGAACGTGCTGCTCCTCGACGAGCCCACGAACAACCTCGACCCGGCCTCGCGCGAGGAGATCCTCGGTGCGTTGCGCACCTACAAGGGCGCAGTGGTGCTCGTGACCCACGACGAGGGCGCTGTCGAGGCGCTCGAGCCCGAGCGGATCCTCCTGCTGCCCGACGGGGTGGAGGACCTCTGGGGCCAGGACTACCTCGACCTCATCTCGCTCGCCTGACGCCGGTACCCGGTCAGCGTGCCCGCCGGCCGGTCAGGCCGTTGCCTCCTGGGCCGCGGCGACCGGAGCGGGAGTACGGGGCAGCATCGCCGAGGCCACCACTCCCGCGACTCCGATGACGGCCAGCACGGCCAGGGCCAGCCCGTAGGAGCGCTCCGGGGTGGTCGTGATGCCCGCCACGAGGATCGTGCCGGCGACAGCGGTGCCGAGCGACGAGCCCAGGTTGGACACGCTGCGCGACAGTCCGGAGATCTCGCCCTGGAGCTCGTCACCGAAGGCCGACTGCACCACGTTGACCGACGGCGTCAGCATGAGACCGACTCCCAGTCCGGTCAGGAAGAGTCCGGGCGCGAAGACCCAGGCGCTCGTGGCGTCCTTCGACACGGCCAGGGACACCATGGCGAGGAAGACGACGAGCCCGACCGTCGTGAGGACGAAGCCCCCCATGATGAGGGTCCGCTGCGCACGCCGCTTCGCGAACCGCTCGGCGCCGAGCGACGACGCCAGCAGGCCGACCGTGGCTGCCGTGAAGATCACGCCGGTCTCGATCGCGTCGTAGCCGCGCACCACCTGCAGGTAGGCCGCGACCGTGAACGAGACACCCATCAACATCAGCCACTGGGCGTTCTGGGTGATGAGTCCGAGGTTGGACGTGCGGTTGCGGAACAGGCCGGTCGACAGCAGGGCCTCCTTGCCAGCACGCTCCTTGGCGCGCATCGACAGGAAGAACCACAGCAGCAGGAGTGAGCCGGCCGCCACCAGGCCGAGCATCAGCCAGATGTTGTTGTCGGTCGCCATGATGCCACTGACGACCAGGATGAGGCCGACGGACGACAGCACCGCTCCGCCGGTGTCGAAGGGCCGTGTGGGGTCCGGCGGCAGGGGGTCCTCGACATGGCGGCTCAACAGGACGATCACCGCGATGACCAGCGCCTGGAAGACGAAGGCGGCGCGCCAGCTGATGGCTGAGGTGATGAGGCCGCCGATGAGCGGTCCTGCCGCTGCGCCGATGCCTCCCGCCGCGCTGATCGCCCCGAACGCGCGGGCGCGCGAGGTGACCTCGGTGAACAGCAGCGTCGTGAGGATGTAGACCGGCGGGATCAGCAGCGCCGTGCCGACGCCCTCGAGGATGGAGTTGCCGAGGATGAGGATGCCCAGACCCGGCGCCGCCGCGCTCAGCAGCGCGCCGATGCCGTAGACCACGAGACCCAGCGTGAACAGCCGCTTGCGGCCGTAGCGGTCGGTCAGCTTCCCCCCGGGGACCATGAGCGCCGCCATGACGAGCAGGAAGATGGTGATGGCGACCTGGATGCCCTGGACGGTGGTGTCGAGGTCCTCGCTCATGTCGTTGATCATCACGTTCATGTTCGACCCGGCGAAGCTGCAGATGAACTGAGCGAGGGCGAGGGGGACGAGCACCCTTCGGAGCGCCTTCGACGGTCGTCCACTGGCGGCGTGCTCGGCCATGGTGCCCTGCCTTCCGGTCGGTCACGGGTCCGGCGACGACCGTGCGCGTCGCGTCCCCTCGATGGTGTGGTGCTCCCCACCGTCTCGGCAGGGACCAACGTCCCGTCACCGCCGTGGCACGCGCGGCGGTGCCACACTGCCCGGGTGACCCGCGCGGACCGGCTCAGCGCCCTCGACGCGATCTTCCTGCCGATGGAGACCCCCACCCAGTCGCTGCACGTCGGGTCGGTGTTGGTGCTCGACGGTCCCGCGCCGGACCCCACCCTGTTCCGTGAGCACGTCGCGACGAGGGTGGCGGCCGTGCCGATCCTCCGTCGACGGGTGCGCAGGATGCCGCTGGACCTCGGCCGGCCGATCTGGGTGGACGCGACAGGCTTCGACCCTGCCGAGCAGGTGCACCACGCCGTGCTCCCTGCCCCTGGCGACCACTCCCAGCTGCGTGGCCTGGTGGCGCACCTCATGGCACCGCGCCTGGACGCCGACCGACCGCTCTGGGAGGTGTGGCAGGTCGATGGCCTGGCCGGGGGACGTTGGGCCGTGGTGGCCAAGGCACACCACACGATGGTCGACGGGAAGTCGGGGGTCGACCTGGTGCGGGCCCTTCTGGCCGATGCACCTGGCGGAGCTCGACCACGGCCGGTGGACGACGGCCCCCGGCCCACCCCGTCGCTCCTCGGGTTGGCGGGCGACTCCTTGGCCTGGCTGGTCCTCCTGCCACCTCGCGCGATTCGGCTGGTCGTGCGTTCGCTCCTGGCCCCTCGGGGGGCGCGACGCCGTGTCGAGCAGCTCCGGTTCGGGCTGGCCCAGGTGCTCCGGCCAGACCTGCCGCCGTCGATCCTCAACGGCCCGTTGAGCTCCCTGAGGGTCTGGGGCTGGGCCGGGGCGGACCTCGCCGATGTCACCGCGGTCGCACGGACCGCGGGGTGCACGGTCAACGACGTGTTCCTCGCCGCGCTCACGGGCGGCTACCGGCGGTGGCTGCTGGGCCGCGGGGAGGCCTTGGACGGCATGGTGCTCCGGGCGATCGTGCCGGTGTCGCGCCGGGTGCCCGGAGAGCCCGGGAGGCTGGGAAACCTCTCCTCGGCCATGTTCGTGGAGCTGCCCGTGCACCTGCCCGACCCCGCGGCTCGGCTGGCTGCGGTGGCCGCGCGGACGGCCGAGCAGAAGGCTTGTGAGGTGGCCGACGCCACGGCAGCGGTGGTCCGGATGGCCGACCACATCCCCGCGGCACTGGTCGCCCACGGGGCCCGGGCGTACGGGCGCTCGGGCCAGGGGCGGGTCAACGTCGTCGCGTCCAACATCCCCGGTCCGGTGGAGCCGCAGTACCTCGCCGGCCGGCGGCTGCTCGAGCTGGTGCCGTACGTCCCCACCGCGCAGGAGGTCCGGGCCAGCGCGGCGATGGTCACCTACGCGGGCAGGCTGACGGTCGGCATCACGGCGGACGGTGAGGCCGTGCCCGACGTCGACCTCCTCATCGGCGCTGTCGAACGAGAGCTCGGCGACCTCGTGACCGCGCTCGGTCGGTCTCGGTCCTAGGGCGCAGCCCGTCGCGAAGGCCCGGCCGGACGGGGCAGGGGCGGCCGGGGGAGTACCCCCGCCGGCATTATCAGATAATGGACAGTTATGCATCGCATAACGAATCCGGATGCACACTGAACGTCACGCAGCTCCAGCCCCCCGGCATACGAAGGAACGCCCGTGTCAGTCGAGACGACGCCGCGCCACGCCCCCGTCGCCCGCCCCAACCGGCAGGCAGGCAAGGCCACCGGCGCCTGGGCCGAGGGCGACCGCACACCGCTGAACCACAACGAGGAGTTCAAGGCCGCCGATGACGGCCTCAACGTGCGCGCACGGATCGAGGAGGTCTATGCCAAGGAGGGCTTCGCCTCGATCACGCCGGACGACCTGCGCGGCCGGATGCGCTGGTGGGGGCTCTACACCCAGCGCAAGCCCGGCATAGACGGCGGCCAGACCGCCTCGCTCGACCCGGCCGAGCTCGACGACCAGTACTTCATGCTGCGCGTGCGCAGTGACGGCGGCGCCCTGAGCACCGAGCAGCTGCGCACCATCGCCGGCATCAGCACCGAGTTCGCCCGCGACACCGCCGACGTCACCGACCGGCAGAACATCCAGCTGCACTGGATCCGCGTCGAGGACGTCCCCGAGATCTGGCGACGCCTCGAAGCGGTCGGCCTCACCACGGCCGAGGCATGCGGTGACACCCCGCGCGTGATCCTCGGCTCCCCGGTCGCGGGCATCGCGGCCGACGAGGTGGTCGACGGCACGCCGGCGATCCGGGAGATCCTGGAGAAGCACATCGGCAGCCCCGAGTTCTCCAACCTCCCGCGCAAGTTCAAGACCGCGATCTCCGGCTCGCCGAGCCTGGACGTCGCCCACGAGGTCAACGACATCTCCTTCGTCGGCGTGCACCACCCCGACTTCGGCCCCGGCTTCGACGTCTGGGTCGGCGGTGGTCTCTCCACCAACCCGATGTTCGCCCAGCGACTGGGCACCTGGGTCTCGCTCGCGGAGGTGCCGGAGGTCTGGAAGGGCGTCGTCTCCATCTTCCGCGACCACGGCTACCGCCGGCTGCGCAACCGGGCCCGGCTGAAGTTCCTCATGGCCGACTGGGGCCCCGAGAAGTTCCGCGAGGTGCTCGAGAAGGACTACCTCGGCCGCGCCCTCGTCGACGGCCCCGCGCCGGAGCTTCCGAGCGAACACCGGCGCGACCACGTCGGCGTCCACCCGCAGAAGGACGGCCGGTTCTGGGTCGGCGGCGCCCCGGTCGCCGGCCGCGTCAGCGGCACCACCCTGTATGCCGTGGCGGAGCTGGCCGAGCGTCACGGCTCGGCCCGCGTGCGCCTCACCGCCCACCAGAAGCTCCTCGTGCTCGATGTGCCCGAGGACGCGACCCGGGCCGTCGCCGACGGGATGGAGGCCCTCGGCCTGCCCACGGCTCCGAGCGAGTGGCGGCGCGGCGTGATGGCCTGCACGGGTATCGAGTTCTGCAAGCTCGCACTGGTGGAGACCAAGGCCCGCGCCCGGACCGTCGTGGCCGAGCTGGAGCGCCGCCTGCCCGACCTCGATGTGCCCTTCTCGATCCACGTCAACGGCTGCCCGAACTCGTGCGCGCGCACCCAGGTGGCCGACGTGGGCCTGAAGGGCATGGTGCAGAAGGGCGATGAGGGCAACCTCGTCGAGGTCTTCCAGGTGCACCTCGGCGGCAGCCTCGGCAGCGAGCCGTCGCTGGCGCGCAAGACCCGAGCGCTGAAGGTCCGTGCCGACGACCTGCCCGACTACGTCGAGCGGCTCGCCGGGCGCTACCTCGAGCAGCGCGAGGCGGGGGAGTCGTTCGCCGCGTGGGCCCGCCGAGCCGACGAGGACGACCTGAGATGACCCGTCACCGCGCGACCACCGCCATCTACCACTGCCCGTTCTGTGCCGAGGAGGACCTGCGCCCCGTCGCCGAGCCCGCCGGTGCGTGGGCGTGCCAGGCCTGCGCCCGGGTCTTCACCGTCGAGCTCGTCACCGTCGACACCACCCAGATCCCCGGCCGCGTGGCCGAGGAGCAGGCCCTGAGAGGAGGACAGCCGTGACCACCACCACCCCAACCAAGCGCGACACGAGCGAGCTGCGTGCCCTCGTCGCCGCCGGGGCAGCCCGCGCCGACGAGGCAGCCGCGAGGCACGCCGAGGCCGGGCACGACCCCCACGAGGTCGTCGTCGAGCAGTCCCGGGAGGCCCTGCGCTGGGCTGCGGAGACGTTCGGCGACCGCCTCACCACCGCGAGCAGCATGGGCGACGAGGTGCTGGTGCACCTGCTGGGCACGACCGTCCCCGGTGCCGACGTCTTCTTCCTCGACACCGGCTACCACTTCGCCGAGACGCTCGGCACCCGTGACGCGTATGCCGCGATGCTCCCGCTGCGGGTCCGCACGGTCACGCCCCAGCAGACCGTGGCGGAGCAGGACGCCCAGCACGGACCCCGTCTGCACGAGCGGAACCCCGACCTGTGCTGCGCCCTGCGCAAGGTGGCCCCGCTGGAGGAGGCCATCTCCGGGCACGACGCGTGGGTCACCGGGATGCGTCGTGAGGACGCGCCGACCCGCACGGACGTCGACATCGTGGCGTGGGACGCCCGCCGGCAGATCGTGAAGCTCAACCCCATCGCCCTCTGGGCCCAGGCAGACGTCGACCGCTATGTCGCGGAGCACGACGTGTTCCTGAACCCGTTGCGGCAGAGCGGGTTCGCCTCCATCGGCTGCGCGCCCTGCACCCGGCCGGTGGCCGACGGAGAGGACCCCAGAGCCGGCCGGTGGGCCGGAAGGAACAAGACGGAATGCGGACTGCACACATGACCCAGGCACTGCCAGCCAACTACGTCCTCGACCACCTCGACCACCTCGAGTCGGAGGCGATCCACATCTTCCGCGAGGTCGCGGGCGAGTTCGAGCGGCCGGTGATCCTCTTCTCCGGCGGCAAGGACTCCGTGGTGATGGTGCACCTGGCCCGCAAGGCCTTCGCCCCGGCCCCGCTGCCGTTCCCGTTGCTGCACGTCGACACCGGTCACAACTTCCCCGAGGTGCTCGACTACCGCGACGCCACCGTCGAGCGAATCGGCGCGCGCCTGGTGGTCGCCCGGGTGCAGGACTACATCGACGACGGGCGGCTGCGCGAGCGCCCAGACGGCACGCGCAACCCGCTGCAGACCGTGCCGCTGCTCGACGCCATCGAGACGAGCCGTTTCGACGCCGTGTTCGGTGGGGGCCGTCGCGACGAGGAGAAGGCCCGGGCCAAGGAGCGCGTGTTCAGCCTGCGTGACGCGTTCGGGGCCTGGGACCCGCGCCGCCAGCGGCCCGAGCTCTGGGACCTCTACAACGGACGCCACACGGCGGGCGAGCACGTGCGCGTCTTCCCGCTGTCGAACTGGACCGAGCTCGACGTCTGGCGGTACATCGCCCGCGAGGACATCGAGCTGCCGGAGATCTACTACGCCCACGAGCGCGAGGTGTTCCAACGCGACGGCATGTGGCTGACCCCGGGGGAGTGGGGCGGACCCCGCGAGCACGAGCTGACCGAGAGCCGCCTCGTGCGCTACCGCACCGTCGGCGACATGAGCTGCACGGGAGCCGTCGACTCCGACGCCGCCGACGTCGAGGCCGTGATCCGTGAGGTCGCCGCCAGCCGGCTCACCGAGCGGGGCGCCACCCGCGCCGACGACCGGCTGTCGGAGGCCGCCATGGAGGACCGCAAGCGACAGGGGTACTTCTGATGACGACCACTCTTCCAGCACCCGCCGCCGCGGCACAGTCGGCCGCTGCGACTGCTGCGGGCCACGACCTGCTCCGGCTCGCGACCGCCGGCAGCGTCGACGACGGCAAGTCCACCCTGGTGGGCCGCCTCCTCTACGACACCAAGTCGGTGCTCACCGACCAGCTCGACGCCGTCGAGCGGGTCAGCCGCGACCGGGGCCTCGCGGCGGCCGACCTCGCACTGCTCACCGACGGCCTGCGCGCCGAGCGCGAGCAGGGCATCACCATCGACGTCGCCTACCGGTACTTCTCGACGGCCACCCGCTCCTACGTCCTCGCGGACACCCCGGGCCACGTGCAGTACACCCGCAACATGGTCACCGGGGCGTCCACCGCCGAGCTGGCGCTGATCCTCGTCGACGCCCGGCACGGGGTCGTCGAGCAGACTCGGCGACACCTCGCGGTCACGGGCCTCCTCGGCGTGCGGCACGTCGCCCTGGCCGTCAACAAGATGGACCTCGTGGGCTGGGACGCCGAGACCTTCGGTGACATCGTCGGCGAGTTCGCGCGGCTGGCCGGCCGTTTCGGCATCGACGACATCGCCGCCGTGCCGGTGTCGGCGCTGCTCGGGGACAACGTCGTCGAGCGGTCGCCCAACACCCCCTGGTACGTCGGACCCACCCTCCTCGAGCACCTCGAGTCGGTGCCGGTGGGGACCAACCCTGCCGTCGAGCCGCTGCGCTTCCCCGTGCAGCACGTCGTGCGCCCGCGTACTCCTGAGCACCCGGACTACCGCGGCTACGCAGGTCGGCTGGCCTCCGGTGTGGTCCGCCCCGGCGACGAGGTGGTCGTGCTGCCCTCCGGACGCCGCACCACGGTGGTGGGGATCGACCGGGCCGGCCCCGACGCCGCGGTGCGCGAGGAGGAGGTCGCCTTCGCGCCGCAGAGCGTGGTGCTGCGCCTGGCCGACGACATCGACATCTCCCGAGGGGACACCATCACGGCAGCGGACCGCCCCAGCCGGACGACCCGCTCCCTGAGCGGGACGGTCGCCGTGCTGGCCGAGCGGGTGCTGCGCAGCCGGGACCGGGTGCTGCTCCGGGTCGGCACCCGCACCGTGCGTGCCATCGTCGAGGATGTCGTCGACCAGCTCGACATCGAGTCGATGGAGCAGCGCCCCGCCCCGGATGGGCTTTCGCTCAACGCGATCGGCCGAGTTCGGTTGAGGCTGGCCGATGAGGTCGCCATCGACGACTACCGCGAGCTGCGCCGCACCGGCGCGTTCCTCCTCATCGACGAGGCCGACGGCGCGACGCTGGCGGCAGGCATGGCCGAGGCAGCCGACCGCAGCGCCGGCGAGGGCATCTGATGGACGCCGGGTACCCGATCTCCCTCGACCTCACCGGTCGTCGGGCCGTCGTCGTGGGCGGGGGACCCGTGGCCACCCGGCGGGCGAGGAGCCTGCTCGCGGCCGGTGCGGCTGTCGAGGTCGTCGCGCCCTGGGTGACCGAGGACCTCCGCGAGGAGGCCGGCGCAGGGCGCCTGGTCTGGCACGAGCGCGACTACCTCGTGGGCGACCTCGTCGACCCCGAGCCGGCGTGGCTGGTGCACACCGCGACCGGAGACCGCGAGGTCGACCAGGCCGTGGCCGCCCACGCGGAGGCCGCGCACATCTGGTGCGTGCGCGCCGACGAAGCGGCCGCCTCGTCCGCCTGGACGCCGGCCGTCGCTCGCGGCAGCGAGCGCACGCCCGCCGAGGGCCTCACGGTGGCCGTGACGGCCGGCGGCGACCCCCGCCGGGCGACCGCCGTGCGCGACGCCGTCCTCGCCGGGCTCGATAGCGGCACCCTGCCGGTGCGCCGGGTCCGGCCCGCTGCCGCACGGGAAGGCGTGCCGCACGTCGGCTCGGTCGCCCTCGTCGGTGGCGGTCCCGGCGCCGACGACCTCGTCACCGTGCGGGGTCGGGCACTGCTCGCCGCGGCCGACGTCGTCGTCACCGACCGCCTCGGCCCGCGGGGCCTGCTCGAGAACCTCGCCGACGACGTGGAGGTGGTCGACGTGGGCAAGACCCCCGGCAACCACCCCGTGGGCCAGGACCGCATCAACGAGCTCCTCGTCCACCACGCGAGGGCCGGGAAGAACGTCGTGCGCCTCAAGGGTGGCGACCCCTTCGTCCTCGGCCGGGGTGGTGAGGAGGCTCTCTTCTGCGCGCAGCACGGCATACCGGTCGAGGTGGTGCCGGGCGTGACGTCAGCCGTCTCCGTGCCCGCAGCGGCCGGCATCCCGGTGACCCACCGCGGGATCACCGCGTCGTTCGTCGTGGCGTCGGCCCACGAGGGTGCCGACGTCGTGACGACCGCGCTAAAGGACGCCCCCGCCGACGCCACGCTGGTCCTGCTCATGGGCGTCAGCCGGCTGAGGAGCACCGCTGCCGGCCTCATCGCCGCGGGCCGACCTGCGGGCACGCCCGTCGCCCTCATCGAGTCGGGGTGGACCGAGGGGCAGCGCACCACGGTCACGACCCTCGAGCGCGCGGCGAGCGACGCCGAGGCGGCCGGGGTGCGCGCGCCGGCCATCGTCGTGGTCGGTGACGTGGTGCGGGTGCGTGAGCAGCTCGGCGACCTCGCGCGCAGGCCGGCGTAGCCTGCGGCGAGATGAGCGACGTACCGGACATCGTCCTGCTGGCCCACGGGTCCCCGGACCCACGGCACCGTCACGGGGTCGACGCCCTGGCCCACCGGGTCCGGGAGGCGTCCCCGGGGCGGGGCGTCCACACGGCATACCTCGACCACCACCCGCCCACGCCCGCGGACGCGGCTGCGCGGGCCCTCAGCGGGGTGGTCGTGCCCGTGCTCCTCACGCCCGCCTACCACGCACGGGTCGACGTGCCGGAGGCCGTGGCGGCGATGAACGCGAGCGCCGGCCCGTTCACCGTGTCGCCGGCCCTGGGCCCGCACCCGCTGCTGCTCCGCGCCGCCGCCGAGCTCCTCGCGAGGGCGGGCACCGCTGCCGACCCCGGCACCGCCGTGGTGCTGTATGCCGCCGGCTCCAGCGACAGCGCCGCAGTCGCGAGCATCGGGGAGACGCTGCGCACGCACGGGGCGCCGGGGGGGTGGGGGCCCTGGCGGGTGGCCGCCCTCGACGGTGGCAGCGCCCTGCCCGAGGTGCTGGACGAGCTGCAGGGGAAGGCGCGGGCGGTCGTGGCCGTGGCGTTCATGGTGGCCGAGGGAGTGCTGCGCGACCGGATGGCAGAACGCTGCGCGGCTGCCGGCGTGCCGCTGGTCCCCGGCGCGCTGGGCGACACCGCGGCAGCGGCCGCACTGGTGCTCGAGAGGGCCGATAGCCTGCGGGCGTGACTGAGCAGACCAGGCCGCACCCCCACCTGCGGGTCGACCGCGACGGCGCGGTGCTGACCGTCAGCCTGAGCAACCCCGGCCGCCGCAACGCCAAGACGCCGAGCCTCTGGCTCGCCCTCGCCGAGATCGCCGACACACTCGACCCGGAGGTGCGGGTCGTGGTGCTGCGCGCCGACGGTCCTGCGTTCTCGGCGGGCCTGGACCTCGCCATGCTGACGCCCGAGGGCGTCGGCGGCGAGATCTCGATGCTGGGGCAGGCGGCCCGGGGCGCGCAGGAGATGGCCGACGTCATCGCGCCGTTCCAGCGCGGCTTCTCGGCCTGGGCCGACGTCGACGCGATCGTGGTCGCCGCCGTGCAGGGCCACGCCATCGGGGCGGGCTTCCAGCTCGCCCTCGCCGCCGACCTCCGGGTGGTGGTCGACGACGTCCAGCTCGCGATGCGCGAGACGTCGCTGGGCCTGGTGCCGGACCTCGGCGGCACGGCGCCCCTCGTGCACCTGGTGGGCTACAGCAAGGCCCTGGAGATCTGTGCGACCGGCCGGGCGATCGGCGCGGCCGAGGCCGTCGCCAGCGGTCTGGCCTCCGTGGCCGTGCCGCGCGACGAGCTGGAGGCGACGACCGCCGACCTCGTGGCCGCGCTGCTGGCCGCACCGGCTCCCGCGTTGCGCGAGCTCAAGCCGCTGCTGCGCAGGGCGGTCACGGCCGCCCGGGATGAGCAGCTGCAGCACGAGCGCGAGGCCCAGGGCCGCCTCATGCACGCCCTCGTGACCAGCCGGGGCCACTGACGTCCAGCCCGCCTCCCCCCGCCCCGCAGGGCGCCTGTCGGTGCCCCCGGTGATGATGGTGGGAATCCGCCGCCGCACGGCGGTGTTGAGCGGCTAGACGAGAGCGGCTGGACGAGAAGAGACGAGCGCCCGCGGAGCTGGACCCGCACGAGATGGCGCAGAGGGAGGCCCCATGAGCATGCAGGGCTGGCACGCGATGCGGTCGCTGACCAAGGACGAGTCGGTCAAGGACCGCAAGCTCGCCCCGGGCACCTCCAGGCGGGTGATGGGCTACGCCCTTCCCTACCGCCGCGAGATCGGCATCTTCGTCGCGCTCGTCGTCGTGACGTCGGCCCTGGTCGTCGCCACCCCGCTGCTGCTGCGCAAGCTCATCGACGAGGGCGTGACGCCCCAGAACCGCACGGTCGTCATCCAGCTCTCGCTCGTCGTCGCCGGCCTCGCCGTCGCCGAGGGCGCGCTGACCCTCGTCCAGCGCTGGTTCTCCGCCCGCATCGGTGAGGGCCTGATCTTCGACCTGCGCACGCAGGTCTTCTCGCACGTCCTGCGGCAGCCCATCGCCTTCTTCACCCGGGCGCAGACCGGTGCCCTGGTCAGCCGCCTCAACAACGACGTGCTGGGAGCCCAGCAGGCGTTCACCTCAGTGCTCTCCAGCGTCGTCAGCAACGTCGTCTCGCTGGCGCTGATCATCGGCACCATGGCGAGCCTGTCCTGGCAGCTGACGGTGGCCGCCCTCGCGCTCGTGCCCTTCTTCATCATCCCGGCCCGCATCATGGGCCGCCGCCTGGCCGGGCTGACCCACAGCCAGATGAACCTCAACGCCGACATGGGCAGCCGGATGACCGAGCGCTTCAACGTCGCGGGCGCGCTGCTCGTCAAGGTGTTCGGCCAGCCCCGGCGCGAGGACGAGGAGTACGCCGACCGTGCGGGGCGCGTGCGTGACATGGGGGTGCGGATCGCGATGAACCGCAGCATCTTCTTCGTCGCGCTGACTCTCGTGGCGTCGCTCGCCACCGCCATGATCTACGGCTTCGGCGGCCTCATGGCCGTGAACGGCACGCTGACCATCGGCACCCTGCTCGCGCTCACCGCCCTGCTCGCCCGGCTGTACGGCCCCCTCACCTCCCTGTCCAACGTCCGCGTCGACATCATGACCGCGCTCGTCTCCTTCGAGCGGGTCTTCGAGGTGCTCGACCTGCAGCCGCTCATCACGGAGAAGCCCGGGGCCCCCGACCTGCCCCGTGGCCCGGTGCGGGTCGAGCTCGACCACGTGGGGTTCCGCTACCCGGCTGCGGACGAGGTGTCGCTCGCGTCGCTGGAGACGACGGTCAGCGGCGACCGGCGGGGCGGCGGCACCGTGCTGACGGACATCACCGCGACCATCGAGGCCGGTCAGGTCGTCGCCCTGGTCGGCCCCAGCGGAGCGGGCAAGACCACCATCACGAACCTGGTGGCCCGGCTCTACGACCCGTCGTCCGGGGCGGTGCGCGTCAACGGGATGGACCTGCGTGACGCCACCTTGGAGTCGGTGCACTCCACGGTGGGCGTGGTGACCCAGGAGGCCCACCTCTTCCACGACACCATCCGCGCCAACCTCACCTATGCCAAGCACGACGCCACCGAGCAGGAGTTGGTGGCGGCGCTGAAGGCCGCGCAGGTCTGGAACCTCGTCGACTCCCTGCCCGAGGGTCTCGACACCGTGGTGGGCGACCGGGGCCACCGGCTCTCGGGCGGCGAGAAGCAGCGGCTGGCCATCGCCCGGCTGCTCCTCAAGGGACCCGGGCTCATCGTGCTCGACGAGGCGACTGCCCACCTCGACAGCGAGTCGGAGGTCGCGGTGCAGCGCGCCCTCGACGAGGCGCTCACCGGCCGCACGGCCCTGGTCATCGCGCACCGCCTGTCGACGGTGCGCGACGCCGACCAGATCCTCGTCATCGACCGCGGCCGGGTCGTGGAGCGCGGCCGGCACCACGAGCTGCTGGCCCAGGGTGGGCTCTACGCCGACCTCTACCGCACGCAGTTCGCCGAGCAGGCCGACGGCATCCCCGCCTGAGCCGGCCCGTCTCCACCTCTGCTCCGAGCCCTTGGATCCACAGGGCGAACGTCCCTGTCGGCGCCCCGTCCCACCGCTGATCGTGGTCGTGGGTGGGAGCCACCACGGGGAGCAGAGGAGTACGCCATGTCGGCACATCGCGTTGCAGCAGCGTTCGGAGGCGCGGCCCTGGTCGCTGCCCTGAGCATTCCGGGCTCGAGGGCCGCCCCGGCCGGGGAGGCCGTTTCCGCCGTGCCCGCGGCAGCCGCCGCCACGCTGAGCATCGGAGCCGTCGGCTCCTACATCAGCGCAGGAGCGGTCTTCCAGATCGACCTGGCTTTCAGCTGCGCCACGAAGGAGGTGGGGTCGGTGAGCGTGGAGGTCCACCAGAACGTCGGGCACGGCTTCGTTGCCAACGGGTTCGGATACTCGCGCAGGCCGCTGACGTGCGACGGCAAGGAGCACACCGTGACGGTCACCGTCTCACCCATGGGCGAGCGCGGGTTCAGGAAGGGTGCCGCCTACGTCCTCGCCGACCTGTCGGCGTGCGTCCCCAACGCCCAGACGTGCACGTCGCTCTCGGCCGAGCGGACGGTGACCGTTCGCTGACCGGGCTCAGGCGTCCTCTTCGTCCCAGACCCTCACCTTGCGCGGCCGGGCCGCACTCGGCCGAGCCGGTGTGCCCTCGGGGCCGAGGCCTTCGCGCTGCTCGCGCCTCACGCCGAAGTACACCAGCACGAAGCCGACGGCCATGGCCCCCCACCACTGGAACGCATAGGCCTGGTGGGGGCCCAGCGTGGTGTCCGGACGCTCGAGCGGGTAGGGGCGCGGCGGGGTGTCCCCGCCCAGGACCTGCTCGCGGTCCAGCGCGAGGTAGGCCCCGAGCAGGTCCGTCCCCAGCTGCTGCTCGGCCTGGGGCAGGTTGATGCTCGCCAGCTGGCCCGGTGGCAGGTCGCGGCCCAGCGAGCGCTCCGAGAGCCGGAGCCAGCCCGAGACCGTGACGGAGCCCGCCGGTGCGGGAGGCACCTCGGGCCTGCTCTGCGCGCTCTCCGCGTTGCGGACCCAGCCACGGTTCACCAGGAGCGTGCGCCCGTCGGCGAGCGTGAGGGGGCTGAGCACCTCGTAGCCATAGGTTCCCTCGAGGGGCCGGTTCCGGACCAGCAGTGGCTCGCCGGCGGCATACCGTCCGGCCACCGAGACCCTCGTCCACTCCCGTTCCACCGGCAGGGGGCCGGTGCCCACCAGGTCGCCCAGCGGCACGGGAGCGGCGTCGTAGTGCGCCTCGATCCGGTCGACCCGCTCGCGCCGCTCCTCGTAGCGGTGCCACTGCCACTGGCCGAGGAAGAAGGCGAGCACGGCAAAGGCCCCGGCGAGGGCCAGGGCGCCCAGCCAGCGGCGCGTTGCCAACACCCGGAGCACCGAATCACGGTACCCGGCTTAGGCTGGTGTCCATGACCGGCCTCCCGTTCCCGCGCGTGCGACCCCGGGGCAGCACCGTGCCCGAGGGCACGACCGGTCTGCCGGACCAGTTCGGGCGTCTCGGCCGTGACCTCAGGGTGTCCGTCACCGACCGCTGCAACCTGCGCTGCACCTACTGCATGCCGGCCGAGGGGCTGCCGTGGCTGCCCAAGCCGGAGATGCTCACCGACGAGGAGATCGTCCGGCTGGTCGGGGTCTTCGTGGGCCTCGGCGTGCGCCAGGTGCGGTTGACGGGAGGGGAGCCGCTGCTGCGCAGATCCCTCGTGGACGTGGTCAGGGGCATCGCGTCGCTCGAGCCGCGACCGCGGATCGCCATGACCACCAACGGCGTCGGCCTCGACCGGCTCGCCGAGCCGCTCAGGGATGCCGGGCTCGACCGGGTCAACGTCAGCCTCGACACGATCGACGCCCGGGAGTTCGCCGCCCTCACCCGTCGTGACCGCCTCCACGACGTCGAGGCCGGGCTCAAGGCCGCGGCCGCCGCCGGGCTCGCACCGGTCAAGGTCAACGCGGTCGCCATGCGCGGCATCAACGACGGCTCGGTGCCAGAGCTGCTGCAGTGGTGCCTCGACCGGGGCTACGAGCTGAGGTTCATCGAGCAGATGCCGCTCGACGCGCAGCACGGGTGGGACGCCGCCAGCATGGTCACGGCATCGGAGGTGCGGCACCGGCTCGAGGAGCGCTTCACCCTGACGGAGCTGCCCGCCGCCGATCGGGGGAGCGCTCCGGCGGAGCTGTTCCTCGTCGACGGCGGTCCGGCCACGGTGGGCATCATCGCCAGCGTCAGCCAGCCCTTCTGCGCCGCCTGCGACCGCATCCGCCTCACCGCCGACGGGCAGGTGCGCAACTGCCTGTTCTCCCGCACCGAGACCGACCTGCGCGGACCGCTGCGCGACGGCGCCACCGACGAGGAGATCGCCGGGCTGCTGCAGGGCGAGATGTGGCGCAAGGCCCGCGGCCATGGCATCGGCGAGCCCGGCTTCGTCCAACCCGACCGACCCATGTCGGCCATCGGCGGCTGACGCCGCTCAGCCGGCGTCGGCGGGGACCTCGGTCGCAGGAAGGGTCTCGACGAGGAACCCCCGCACGGAGAGGAACTCACCCAGGCTGGCGCGGTGGTCGTCACAGGCCAGCCAGACCTTGCGCCGCTGCGGCGTGTGCACGCGAGGGTTGTTCCACAGGTGCGCCCAGCGCGCGGTCGCACGGCAGCCCTTGGCGCTGCAGACCAGGTGCGGCATCAGCGCTCGATCTGCCGTGTGTGGTCGGTCGTCGGCGTGACCGCGTCCGCGCGGCCACCGAGCCTCGGACGCACCGCGTTCGCGAGCACCACGGCGATGTAGGGGAGCACGACGGCCAGGACGGCGAAGGAACCCCACACCCACCAGGCGGCGCCCCTGGTGGCCGTCAGCGCTGCCAGCACGAAGCAGGCCGTGCGAATGCCCATGGTGACCAGGTAGCGACGGATCCGAGCCGCCTGCTCGTCGCGCAGCGACTCGGGGGCCGTCGTCACCGACTGCACCACGGGGTGTCGATCGCGACGGCGGGGTCCGGCCATGCCTCAACGATAAGCCGCGCTCGATGCCGACTACCCATCGGTAGTCGGCTAGCGTCACCGGCAGGGAGCGGGCGTGGCCCGCTCTTCCCACAGCCATCGACCTGACGAGCAGAGGAGACCCATGGCCGACGGCCGCAACGTGCTGGTGACCGGGGGCAACCGTGGCATCGGCCTGTGCATCGCAAGGGCCTTCGCCGCCGCCGGCGACAACGTCGTCGTCACGCACCGGTCGGGCGAGCCGCCGGAGGGGCTGCGCGGGGTCACCTGCGACGTCACGGACACCGCGTCGGTCGACGCCGCCTTCACCGCCGCCGAGGAGCTCCTCGGCGGCCCCGTCGAGGTGCTCGTGGCCAACGCCGGGGTGACGAAGGACCAGCTGCTCATGCGGATGAGCGACGAGGAGTTCGACACCGTCGTCGACACCAACCTCACCGGGGCGTTCCGTTGCGCCCGCCGCGCCAGCAAGGGGATGATCCGCCTGCGCAGGGGGCGCATCGTGCTCATCTCCAGCGTCGTCGGCCTGTACGGTTCGCCGGGACAGGCCAACTACGCCGCCAGCAAGTCGGCCCTCGTCGGGCTCGCCCGCTCGATCACCCGCGAGCTCGGGGGGCGCGGCATCACCGCGAACGTCGTGGCACCGGGCTTCATCGAGACCGACATGACCGCCGCCCTGCCCGAGGAGCGACGCGAGCAGTACCTGGCCAACATCCCCGCAGGTCGGTTCGCCGAGCCGGAGGAGGTGGCCGCGGCGGTGCGGTTCATCGCCTCGGACGACGCGGCATACATCTCGGGCGCCGTCATCCCGGTCGACGGCGGCCTGGGCATGGGCCACTGACCACCACCGACGACGAAACCACTGCAACGGAGGACGACGCGCACATGCTGCTCGAGGGCAAGAAGCTGCTCATCACGGGGGTCCTCATGGACTCCTCCATCGCCTTCCACGTGGCCAGGCTGGCCCAGGAGCAGGGGGCGGAGGTGATCCTCACGTCCTTCGGCCGCACCATGAAGATCACCCAGACGATCTCCCGGCGGCTCCCCAGCGCGCCCCCAGTGCTCGAGCTCGACGTGACGAACCAGGAGCACCTCGACACCCTCGCCGACCGGCTCGGCGAGCACGTCGACCGCCTCGACGGCGTGCTGCACTCGATCGGCTTCGCCCCGCAGGGCGCCTTCAACTTCCTCGAGGGCACCTTCGAGGACGTCAGCACGGCCATGCACGCCTCCGCGTACTCCCTGAAGTCGCTGGCCGTGGCGGCGCTGCCGCGGATGTCCGGTGGGGGCAGCATCGTCGGCCTGACGTTCGACGCCAAGTTCGCGTGGCCGGTCTACGACTGGATGGGCGTGGCCAAGGCGGCGTTCGAGGCCACCAACCGCTACTGCGCCCGTGACCTCGGGCCCAAGGGCATCCGGTGCAACCTGGTGTCGGCCGGGCCGATCCGCACCACCGCCGCCAAGTCGATCCCGGGCTTCGAGGCCTTCGAGAACACCTGGAACCAGCGCGCCCCGCTCGGCTGGGACGTCAACAACCCCGTGCCGGCGGCGCAGGCCTGTGCCGCGCTGCTGTCCGACTGGTTCCCGGCCACGACCGGCGAGATCGTGCACGTCGACGGGGGCGTCCACGCCATGGGCCAGTAGTGCCCGTCCCTCCCCGCGGAGCGTCCGCGAGCGGCCACTAGGCTCCGCGCATGACGTCTGACGCTGCCCCCGCACCCGACGCCACCGACACCTCCGTGACCGTTGCCGAGGTCCGCATCCTCGAGGGCCCCAACCTCTACTTCTCGAAGCCGGCGGCCAAGGTGACCCTCACCCTGCCGGGGTACCTCGACGCGGACGAGGCCGCCATGACGGGCCTGGCCCGGCGCATCGGCCTGCGCGGGGGCCGGGCCGGTGCCCCCGGGTCGGAGCAGCGGCAGCGGTTCGTCGCGCGCGTGGTGGAGCGGGCGGTGCGACGCCTCGCGACGGCGAGCGGCACCAGCCGGCTCGGCGTGCGTTGCCGGCCGGGGAGCACGCCGGACGAGGTCGTCGCCGCCTACGTGTGGCGCCGGCGCGGGAGGGCACGCGCGCTGGGCCACGCGCTCGGGCCGACACTCGCCGGGTGGCTCGGCGGCGTCGACCTGGTCGCCGAGCAGGCCGACGAGATCACGCGGGCCGACCCGGGGGAGCGCCCGTCGGTGCTGGTCCCGACTGTGCCGGTCGCCTCGGTCACCGGCACCAACGGCAAGACCACCACGACCCGGCTGCTCGGGCACATCGGCATGACAGCCGGTCTGAAGACCGCGTGGTCGTCCACCGACGGCATCGTCGTGCAGGGCGAGCTGGTCGAGGCAGGCGACTACTCCGGACCTGCCGGCGCACGGGCCGTGCTGTCGACGCCGGGGGTGCGACTCGGGATCCTCGAGACGGCCCGTGGAGGGATGCTGCTCAAGGGCATGGGCGTCGCGGCCAACGACGTCAGCGTGGTCACCAACGTCTCCGCCGACCACCTGGGGCTGCAGGGCATCGACACCGTGGACCAGCTCGCCGAGGTGAAGGCGATCGTCACCAAGGCGACGCGCCCCTCCGGCTGGGCCGTGCTCAACGGTGAGGACCCGCGGGTCTGGGCCATGCGGACGGGGACCCGGGCCAAGCCGTGGGTCTTCGCGCTGCGCTCCGACGCCCCCGCGGTCCGCGAGGCCCTCGACACCGGCGGGCGGGCGATCACCATCCTCGACGGCGACATCACGGTGCTGTTCCCGGGGCGGGAGCCGGACCGGCTCATCAGCGTCCTCGACGTGCCCGTCACGCTCTCGGGGCTGTCGCACCACAACATCGCCAACGCCCTTGCCGGCGCCGCAGCCGCCCTGGCGCTGGGGCTCCCGCGCGAGGCCGTCGTCGAGGGGCTGAGGACCTTCGCGCCGGACGAGCGGCTCAACCCGGGCCGCATGAACACGTACACGATGCCGGCTTCCGGCGGAGGCACGATCACGGTCATCGTCGACCTGGCGCACAACGAGGCGGGGCTCGAGGCGCTCATGGACGTCGCGCACGGCCTTCGCGTCCCGGGTGCCCAGGTCCACCTCGGGCTGGGCCTCGCCGGCGACCGCACCGACGACCTGCTGGAGTCCATGGGCGAGATCGCCGGCCTGCGCGCCGACCGGGTCGTCGCCGCCCACAAGGCGCACTACCTGCGGGGACGCTCGATGGCCGACCTCGAGCACCACCTGCGGGTGGGCCTCGCGCGGGCCGGCGTGGCCGACATCGAGTCCTACGAGACCGAGCTGGAGGGGCTCAAGGCGCTCGTGCCCGAGGCCTCCGACGGTGACGTCGTCTGCCTGATGTGCCACTCGGAGCGGGAGCAGGTCACCGCGTGGCTCGCCTCGCAGGGTGCGGTGCCCGACACCGCCGCCGACATCCGGCGCAAGGTGGTCGCCTCTCGGGGTGAGCACGACGCCGAGGCCGCGATCGCCGAGCTGTGGGACCTGCCCGACCCCGTCGTCCGGGTCCGGGCGGCGCGCGAGCTGCACGCCCAGCGCCCGTCGGATGCCCGGCTGGCCTACGAGCACGCCAGCGCCCTCGACGCGGCAGGGCAGGAGGCCGAGGCGATCGCGCTCTACCTGCAGGCCCTCGACCTCGGCCTGCGCGAGCCGCACCGGCACCGCGCACGGATCCAGCTCGGGTCGAGCCTGCGGGCGGTGGGCCGCCCGCAGGAGTCCTACGAGCTGCTCTCGGAGCTGGCCCACGAGCGGCCGCACAGCGTCGCCGTTACGGCGTTCCGGGCCCTCGCCGCGGCCGACTCGGGACGGTGTGACGAGGCGGTCGCCGACCTCATCGACGCCCTGCTCCACCACGCCGGCGACGAGGACACCCTCAGCTACCAGCGCGCCCTGCACGCCTACGCCGAGGATCTCCGCGAGCGCTGAGGTGCGGTATGCCGCGTGGCCCGGCCACGCGGCATACCCGGCCGGTCAGCCCGGCTGACCTGCCTCGAGCTCCTCCTCGGCACTGGCCTGGGCCTCGTCACCCGAGGCCTGGGCCTCGGTCTGCAGCTCGGCGGGGTCGAGGTCCGGGTCGCCGACCGTCGGGCCGCCGGTGTGCGCGCCCGCCTGGGCACTGTTGGTGAGCTGCTCGAGCTCGCCGAGCACCTGGGCGTGGTTGTCGACGCAGAGGACCACGATGTCGCCGGGGTTCGCCCGTGCCATGGCGGTGCGCACCGCCTCCGCCTCGTCGAGCACCACATCGACCTGCCGGCACCGCACGCCGTCCTCGGCCATGCGGGCGCGCACCCCCTCGGCCACGAGGGCCGCGGTGTCGCCGCGCCGTCGACCCCGGAGCCGTTCGTCCTCGCGGACGACCAGGACGTCGAAGTGGTTCGCCGCGATCGTGCCGAGCTCCCGCATGTCGTCGTCGCGCCGGTCACCGGCCGTGGCGATGACCCCGATCCGCGAGATCTTGCCGAGGTCGGACTGCCCGGCCTTCTGCTCGGCGTAGGCGTCGACGAACTGGCCGAGCACCCGCATGCCGGGAGCGTTGTGGCAGTAGTCGACGAACACGTCGACGTTGTTGACGTTGACCTGGTTCATGCGCCCGGGGGAGAGGTAGTAGCTCGTCGTGAAGGTGCGCAGCCCCTGCCGGATCTCGTGGAGCCCGGCCCCCGCCGCGAACGCGGCGCCGGCAGCGGCCATCGCGTTGGCGACGTTGAACCTGGCCGTGCCGCCGAACGTCGAGGGCAGCAGGTGCGTCCACGCCAGCTGCATGCTGCGGCGACCGTGCTTGATGACGATCATGTCGCCCTTGTCGGTGGGCTCGAGCACGACGGCCCGACCCCCGCGACGGCAGTAGTCGTCGACGAACTCGCGCACCCTGCTGCCCGGGGGCTGCAGCGAGAACCAGACGACCCCGCCCGAGCACCGGCGGCGCATCTTGCGCACCAGCTCGTCGTCGGCGTTGAGCACGGCGAAGCCGTCACGCGGAACCGCCTCCACCACAACGGCTTTCACGTCGGCTAGCTGCTCGAGGGTGTCGATGCCCCGCATGCCCAGGTGGTCCGGTGCGATGTTCGTGACGACCGCGACGTCGTTGCGGTCATAGCCCAGGCCCTCGCGCAGGATCCCTCCGCGGGCGACCTCCATGACGGCGAAGTCGACCCGCGGGTTCTGCAGGACCATGCGGGCCGAGCGGGGACCCGACGCGTCGGCCTTGTAGACCAGTCGCTCGTCGATGACGATCCCGTCGGTGGAGGTCATGCCCACCTTGCGGCCGATGCCCTTGAAGATGTGGGCGATCATCCGGGAGGTGGTCGTCTTGCCGTTGGTGCCGGTGACGGAGACGATCGGCACCCGCGAGGGCGACCCGGGCGGGAAGAGCAGGTCGACGACGGGCTTGGCGATGTACTGCGGCTCGCCGACCGTCGGGTGCGTGTGCATCCGGAACCCTGGGGCGGCATTCACCTCGCAGATCGCCCCGCCCGTCTCGCGGACGGGGGAGGCGATGTCGGGGCAGATGAAGTCGATGCCGGCGACGTCGAGCCCGATCATCCGGGCCGCCTCCTCGGCGATCTCGATGTTGTCAGGGTGGGCCTCGAAGGTGCGGTCCACGGAGATGCCGCCGGTGGACATGTTGCCGGTGAGGGCGAGCTTGACCATCTGGCCCTCGGGCGGCACGTCGTCCATCGAACATCCCTGGTCCTTGACCAGCGCCACGGCGGCGTCGTCGACCTTGATGCGGGTGAGCACCTTCTCGTGGCCCACACCGCGGCGCGGGTCGGCGTTGGTGATCTCGACGAGCTCGGCCACCGTGTGGCTGCCGTCGCCCACGACGTGGGCGGGCACCCGCTCGGCGATGGCCTGCATCTTCCCGCCGACGATGAGGCAGCGGTAGTCCCGCCCCGTCACGAACGACTCGACGATGACGTACCCGCGCCGCGACTCGCTACGGGCGGTCTCGAACCCGGCCCGCACCTCCTCCTCGGACTGCAGGTCGAGGCACACCCCGCGGCCGTGGTTGCCGTCAAGAGGCTTGACCACGACGGGGAAGCCGATCCGCCGGGCGGCCGCGGCAGCGGCGTCCGGGGTGCGGACGGTCTCCTGCTTGGGCACCGGCAGGCCGGCCGACGCGAGCAGGCGCGTCGTCATGTCCTTGTCCCCGGCGATGTCTACCGCCAGCGACGAGGTCTTCGAGGTCATGGTGGCGCGGATGCGCTGGGCGTGGACACCCTGGCCGAGCTGGACCAGCGACGCGGTGTTGAGCCGGATGTAGGGGATGTCGCGGCTGACCGCCTCCTCGATGATGGCCGCGGTGGACGGCCCGAACGCGGTCCGCTGGGCTCGCCGGAGGAAGTGGTCGAGCTCGTCGGCGAAGTCGAACCCTTCCTCGGACTGCACCAGGTGGTTGACGAGGCGCACCGCCAGCTCACCGGCGGCCAGCCCGACCGTCTCGTCGGCGTAGGCGTAGATCACGTTGTAGCGGCCGGGCTGGCCCTTCACGGCCCGGGTCTTGCCCCGACGCATGTCGTGCCCGGCCTCCTGCTGCAGCTGGAGGGCGACGTGCTCGGTGACGTGCCCGAGCCAGGTGCCCTCGCGAAGCCGGTCGACGAAGCCGCCCTTCACCCCACGCGAGCAGGTGTGGTTGCCCAGGCCCGGCAGCAGCTCGACGAGGCGGTCGGTGAAGCCGTCGAGGGTGTCGGTCGGGTAGCCCTCGAGCACGCCGAGGTCGACGACGAGGTGGATGGCGGGGTCGTAGGACCAGATGTTGCCGCCGCGGTAGACGCGCGACTCGACGATGCGCAGCTCGGGGGCGGCCGGGCCGGTGGGGGTCGGTCGGTCTGCTGCCATGGGGGATCTCCTAGCGCGGTCAGGCAGGGGCGTGGGCCTCGGGTCAGGCCTTGGCCGTGGCGAGGGTGACGGTGGCGTCGGGGTGCTTCTCGACGAAGTCGAGCAGCCGCACCTCGCGGAGGTCGAAGGTAGCGCCCGCCGGCAGCGAGTGCACCACGGCCCCCGAGACCATCATGGGCGCCCCGCGGCGGGCCTCCGGGGCGTCGGAGACCGAAGCCCGGCAGTCGAGGACGAAGACCGCGCCGGCGCCGTGCACCGTGAAGACGCTGCGGTCGACCACCTCGATGGCGGTGTCCTCGTCGATGCCGATGCCGATGAGGTTGGGGGAGCCGGCCACCATGGACATGAGCCGCCCGTAGCGGGCCCGCTGGCCGAAGTGCTGGTCGATGATCACGCCTTCGATCAGTCCGAGCCCGGCACTGAGCTGGCTGTGGCGCTGGCGCGGGGTGATGCCCTCGTCACCCATGGAGATCATGAACTGGCTCATGATCGACGCGCCGGCCGACGTGCCACCGATGACAGCCCCCCGGTCGTGGGCCCGGTGCAGCGCGTCGCCGAGGGGGGTGCCGGGCAGCCGCTGGCTGAGCTTGAGCTGGCTGCCGCCGCTCATGAACACGCCGGTGGCCCGGTCGACGAGGGCCACCGCCTCCTCGTCGTGCGCCTCGAGCCGGGTCTCGGGGTTGACCACCGTGAGGTCCGTCGTCCCGAGCCGGGCGAAGACCTCGGTGTAGGCGGCGACCACCTCGTCCTGGAAGGACGAGGCCGTGGGGATGATGACGATGCGGGAGCGGCGGCCGCCGGCGAGACGCACGAAGCGCCTGAGGACGGTGGCCTTGCCGACCCGGTCCTCAGCGCCGCCGATGATGAACAGCGTGGGGGGTTTTCGTGACGAGCGCGCCATTGCGACAGCCTAGGAGTCAGGTCGGGAGGATGGGAGGAGCGGGTGTCGGCGTGCCGTCTGCGGCGTCAGCCTCCTCGATCTCCTCCCTGGTGATCCCGAGGAGGTAGAGCACGGCGTCGAGGTAGGGGACGTTGACCGCGGTGTCGGCCTGCTCGCGCACGACGGGCTTGGCGTTGAAGGCGATGCCCAGCCCGGCCACCTCGAGCATGTCGAGGTCGTTGGCCCCGTCACCGATGGCCACGGTCCGAGACAGCGGCAGGCCCGCCTCCTCTGCGAAGACCCGCAGTGCCTGGGCCTTGCCGGCCCGGTCGACGATGTCGCCCACGAGCCGGCCGGTGAGCCGGCCGTCCTCGACCTCGAGCCGGTTGGCCCGGGCATGGTCGATGCCCAGCTCGCGGGCGAGGTCGCCGACGATCTCGATGAAGCCCCCGGACACCACGGCGACCGTGAACCCGAGACGCTTGAGGGTGCGCACCAGCGTCCGGGCGCCGGGGCTCAGGCGCACGGCTGCGCGGACCTCGTCTAGTACGCCGACGGGCAGCCCCTCCAGCACGCCGACGCGCTGGCGCAGGCTCTGCGCGAAGTCGAGCTCGCCACGCATGGCAGCCTCGGTCACGGCGGCGACCTCCGCAGCCCGGCCGGCGTGGGCGGCCAGGAGCTCGATGACCTCGTCCTGGATGAGGGTGGAGTCGACGTCCATGACGACGAGGCGGCGGCCGCGGCGGGCCAGACCTGCCGGCGCGACGGCGATGTCCACGCCGTGGACGCTCGACTCCAGTGCCAGCTCGCGACGCAGGGCGAGGGCGTCCGCGCCCGAGACGTCGAACTCGACGGTGGTCACGGGGTAGCGGGACAGGCGCCGGATGCGGTCGATGTTCGCGCCGTGGGCTGCGATCCGGGCCGTCACCGCCGCCACCGCGCTGGCGAGCAGCGGGGCGCCCAGGACGACGACGGCGACCCGGCCTGTGCGCCGCGGCGCGTTGTCACCGGTGCCGGACTCGAAGCTGGCGGTGAGCCCGAGCGACTGCGCGACCTCGCCGACCACCGTCTCCAGGCGGTGCTCCGCGCCCGGTCCGGGCACCAGCAGCATCCCGAGGGTCAGGTGGCCCCGCACGACGACCTGCTCCAGGTCGAGCACCTCGGCGCCCACGTCGGCGATGGCGTCGAAGAGCGCGCTGCTCACGCCCGGGCGGTCGTCACCACTGACCGTGACCAGCAGGGTCGCAGGGTTCGGAGCGGTGAGGTCTGCCACCGCTGCACGATACCGAGCGCCGTCAGCCCGCCCGCCGCGAGTCTCGCCATGCGACCAGGTCGCGCACCGGGGCCATGTCGTAGGCGGGCCCCGTGAGCCCGACCGTGAGCAGGCGGGTGCCCACGGCATACAGGGCCTCGGCGGACGCGGCGTAGTCGCGTGCGTTCTCGGGGAACCGGCCCGGCCGGGCCGAGACGCCCGCCGACCGCTCCACCTCGCCCGGGTCGCGGCCGACCCGCTCACACCAGCCATCGAGCACGGCGTGCTTGTGGGCGATGGTCTCGGGGCTGCCGAAGCCGTGCCAGATGTCGGCGTGCTCGGCCACGATGCGCAGCGTTTTGCGCTCGCCGCCCCCGCCTACGAGCACCGGGATGCGGCGCGTGGGCGGCGGGTTGAGCCGCGCCCACCGGTCCTTGATCCGGGGCAGGTCGCGGTCGAGGGCGTCGAGCCGGCCGCCGGCCGTGCCGAACTCGTAGCCGTACTCGTCGTAGTCGCGCTCGAACCAGCCGGAGCCGATGCCGAGAATGAGCCTGCCGTCGCTGATGTGGTCGACGGTGCGGGCCATGTCGGCGAGCAGGTGCGGGTTGCGGTAGCTGTTGCAGGTGACGAGGGCGCCGATCTCCACGCGCTCAGTGGCCTCGGCCCAGGCCGCCAGCGTGGTCCAGCACTCGAAGTGGGCGCCGTCGGGGTCGCCGTAGAGGGGAAAGAAGTGGTCCCAGGTGAAGAGCACGTCGGCGCCGATCTCCTCGGCCTGCGCGCAGGCGCGGCGGATCGCGGCGTAGTCCGCGTGCTGCGGCTGGAGCTGCACCCCGATGCGGACGGGCCGGTCACCGGTCAGGGCGTGACCTCCTGGCCCTTGGCGACCACGGTCAGGCCGGACTCGGTGACCTGGAACCCGCGGGCCAGGTCGTGCTCGCGGTCGACGCCGATCGTGGTGTCCTCGGGCACGTAGACGTTCTTGTCGATGATCGCCTTGCGGATGACGACGCCCCGGCCGACCTCGACGCCGTCCATCAGGACGCTGTCGTCGATCGTGGTGAGGCTGTGGACGTGCACCCGGGGGGAGAGGACCGAGTTGGTCACGGTGGCCCCGCTGATCACGACGCCGGGGGAGACGGCGGAGTTGTGGGCCTCGCCGTACTTGCCCTTCGACCCGTGGACCAGCTTGGCCGGCGGGTAGGGGCCGTAGTCGGTGTAGATCGGCCACTCGTAGTTGTAGAGGTTGAAGACCGGGTGCACCGAGACGAGGTCCATGTTGGCCTCCCAGTAGGAGTCCAGCGTCCCGACGTCTCGCCAGTAGGCCTGGTCGCGCTCGGTCGCGCCCGGGATGACGTTGTCCTTGAAGT
Organism: Knoellia sp. p5-6-4; assembly: GCF_029222705.1. Lineage (NCBI taxonomy): Bacteria > Bacillati > Actinomycetota > Actinomycetes > Micrococcales > Intrasporangiaceae > Knoellia > Knoellia sp. p5-6-4. The sequence goes on along the minus strand of NZ_JARGZF010000002.1, from coordinate 108,058 downwards.
CGTAGACGTAGGCGGACTTCTCGTCGACGAACGCCGGCACGATGTCGCCGCCCATGTCGTGCTTGCTGCCCTCGCGGGTGTCGTCGCGGGTGACCGCGTCGATCAGCACGCTGGCGTCGAAGACGTAGTTGCCCATCGAGGCGAGCACCTCGTCGGGGGAGTCGGGCAGGCCCACGGCGTCGGTGGGCTTCTCGCGGAAGGCCTGGATGCGCCGGGGCTCCGCGGCCTCGACCTCGATGACCCCGAACTGGTCGGCGAGCGAGATCGGCTGGCGGATCGCGGCCACCGTCACACCGGCGCCGGTCTCGATGTGCTGCTGCACCATCTGCGAGAAGTCCATGCGGTAGACGTGGTCGGCGCCGACGACGACGACGATGTCCGGGTGCTCGTCGTGCACGAGGTTCAGGCTCTGGAAGATCGCGTTCGCGCTGCCGAGGTACCAGTTCTTGTCGATCCGCTGCTGGGCCGGCACCGGGGTGACGTAGTTGCCCAGCATGTTCGACATGCGCCAGGTCTTCGTGATGTGCCGGTCGAGGCTGTGCGACTTGTACTGCGTCAGCACCACGCTCTTGAGGTAGCCGGAGTTCACGACGTTGCTGAGGGCGAAGTCGATGAGGCGGTAGATGCCGCCGAAGGGCACCGCCGGTTTGGCCCGGTCGGCGGTGAGGGGCATCAGCCGCTTGCCCTCGCCTCCCGCGAGCACGATCGCCAGAACCCTGGGTCCGCCTCGTCTGTATGGCATGAGACGACAGTAGGGTTTGTCAGCCCTCGCGGCGACCCGATCCTGGGCACTACTGTCGCGGAGGTGAGAGTCGACGTCCTCAGCAAGGAGTACCCGCCCCAGATCTACGGCGGCGCCGGGGTCCACGTGGCCGAGCTCGTCCGAGCGCTGCGCGTGCGGGGCGACGTCGACACCCGGGTGCGCTGCTTCGGCCTGCCGAGGGACGAGGCGGGCACCTACGGCTACGCCGACCTGCCGGACCTGGCGGACGCCAACCCGGCCCTGCAGACCATGGGGGTCGACCTGCGGATGGCCGGCGACTGCCTCGGGGCCGACCTCGTGCACTCGCACACGTGGTACGCCAACTTCGCCGGCCACACGGCCTCCCTGCTCGGCGGGATGCCGCACGTGGTCACGGCGCACAGCCTCGAGCCGATGCGCCCGTGGAAGGCCGAGCAGCTCGGCGGCGGCTACCGGGTGTCCTCCTTCGTGGAACGCACCGCCTACGAGGCGGCCGACGCCGTGATCGCGGTCAGCGCAGGCATGCGCGACGACGTGCTGCGCGCCTACCCCTCCATCGACCCCGAGCGGGTGCACGTGGTGCACAACGGCATCGACGCGCAGCTGTGGCAGCGCGACCCCGACCCGGACATCGCCCGCCGGCACGGGGTCGACCCGGAACGCCCGTCGGTCATCTTCGTCGGGCGGATCACCCGTCAGAAGGGCCTGCCCTACCTGCTGCGGGCGGCCGCGGCGCTGCCTCCGGAGGTGCAGGTCGTGCTGTGCGCGGGCGCGCCGGACACCCCGGAGATCCTGGCCGAGGTCGAGGCACTCATGGACACGCTCCGCTCGCAGCGCGACGGGGTCGTGTGGATCCCCGAGATGCTGCCGCGCGGCGAGGTCGTGGCCCTGCTGAGCTGCGCCACCGTCTTCGCGTGCCCGTCGGTCTACGAGCCGCTCGGCATCGTGAACCTCGAGGCGATGGCCTGCGAGCTGCCGGTGGTCGCGACCGCGACCGGCGGCATCCCCGAGGTGGTCGTGCCCGGGGAGACGGGCTGGCTGGTCCCCATCGAGCAGGTGCAGGACGGCACCGGCACGCCCGTCGACCCGGACCGGTTCGTGAGCGACCTCGCAGCCGCCCTCAACGACGCCGTCAGCGACCCCGCGCGCGCCGACCGGATGGGGTTGGCAGGGCGCCGGCGGGCGCTGGACGCCTTCTCGTGGGCCACGATCGGCGACCGGACGATGCAGGTCTACCTCGACGTGCTGCGGCGCCGGGCCCTGGCCTAGTCGCCCGCTGCCACGGCGTGCAGGGCGTCGTCCTCGGTCTCGTACCGGCTGACCGACGTCACGAGGCCGTCGGCCGCGGTGAACACCGCCCACGTGTCGACCGGGTGCTCGGTCGGCGCCTGCGCCGGGGCGTGCTCCGTCGTCGTCCACTGCGCGCGCTCGTGCACGAAGACGCGCCCGTCCACCTCCCGCAGCGGGTGCTGGGGCTCCAGCCGTATGCCGGAGCGCCTCAGCCAGGCGCGCATCAGCTCGTGGCCGTGACCGGTGCCCTGCGGGCCACCGACAGCGACGGAGGGGGTGCAGAGCGCCACCGCAGCCTCGACGTCCCCGCTGTTCACTGCGTCGTGCCAGGCCCGGACGGTCTCCTCCGCGGAACGCGTGTGCTCAGCCATGCCTCACGCTCTCACGCCGGGCGCCATCCGGCCAGAACGGCGCAGGCGGCGTTCGTGGCGTCGGCAAGGGCGTGGTCGGCCGCCCGCTGCAGGCGCAGCAGCAGGGACCGGCGGCTTGCCGACGTGGCGGTGTCGAGCGCGTCGTCGGGGCCGGCCAACCCGGCGTCGCAGATCTGGGCGACGGTGCCCGCCAGCGCGATGGTCCGCTGGGCCCGAGCCGGCAGCCCGTCCGGCAGGCCCCAGCGCCCGCCGAGGGCCGCGTCGGCGAGGTCACGGGCCGCCGACGGGGAGAAGGGCTGCCCACCGACCCGGTCGAGGGCCTCGGTCACCTCGATGAGCTCGAGCCGGAGGTGCCGCTCGAGCTGGGAGGGCTCGAGCCCCTCGACCCGGTGGCGGGGCACCGGGTCGGCGTCGTAGGCCTTCCAGTCGACCCGGGTGCCCGTGTCGAGGGCCGAGCCCCCGACGCTGCCGAAGGTGTCGAGGACCGGCACGAGGAGACCACCCATGCCCGGCACGTAGACGCACTCACCGGCCTCGGCGGCCGCGCCCTGGGCATCCGACCCGGCGCCCGGCAGGCCGGAGAGGTCGCCGGGGGCGGGCAGCGCCACCAACAGGGCCTGCTCACCGAGGTCGCGCCAGAGGTCGAGGCGCCCGAGGTCACCGGCGACGTGGTCGATGTCCGGCAGCGCGGCGGCGACGGCCGCCTCCAGGGACGAGCCGGCGTTCCACGACGCAGTGGTCCACAAGGCGAGGCGGACGGAGGCGGGCAGCTCGGGCACCGAACCATCCTAGGGAGCCTGCCCGAGCCGGATGCGCTGACGCCCGGTCAGGATGCCGCCGTAACGGGCTGCGACGACCGGGCACGTCGGCGCCGCCACGGGTGGTGCTTCAACTAGGGTCGGGGCCATGAGTGACGTCCTGGAGTTCGCCGGTGTGAGCGTCGTGCGGGGTCAGAGCACCCTGCTCGACGACATCACCTGGGAGGTCGAGGAGGGCCAGAGGTGGGTCATCCTCGGCCCCAACGGAGCCGGCAAGACGACCCTGCTCCAGCTGGCGGCCGGCCGGATGCATCCCACGCGCGGGGTGGCCGGCGTCCTCACCGAGGTGCTCGGCACGGTCGACGTGTTCGAGCTGCGTCCGCGGATCGGCCTGGCCTCCGCCTCGCTGGCCGAGCGCATCCCCGGCGACGAGGTGGTGCACAACGTCGTGGTCACCGCGTCCTACGGCGTGGTCGGCCGCTGGCGGGAGGCCTACGACACCCTCGACCACCAGCGGGCGGCGGAGCTGCTCGAGGCGCTCGGGGCCGACCATCTCGCCGACCGACGGTTCGGCACCCTCTCGGAGGGGGAGCGCAAGCGGGTGCAGATCGCACGAGCGCTCATGACCGACCCCGAGCTCATGCTGCTCGACGAGCCGGCTGCCGGCCTCGACCTCGCGGGGCGCGAGGACCTCGTGCGCCGCCTGGGCGGGCTGGCCGCCGACGTCGAGGCGCCGGCGCTCGTGCTCGTGACCCACCACGTCGAGGAGATCCCCCCGTCCTTCACCGACGTGCTGCTCCTGCGCGAGGGCAGGGTGGTCGCCCAGGGGCCGATCGAGATCACCCTGACGGCCGAGAACCTCTCGGCCACGTTCGGGCTGCCGCTCGTGCTCGACCGCCACGGCGACCGCTGGTCGGCCCGCGCCGGCAACGGTGCGGGAACGCAGGGGCCGGCCTCGGCGTCGTAACGGAACACAGGCACTGACGGAGGGGAAACCATGGAGTGGCTGGGCGACAACCCCTGGCTCATCTGGGTCGGGGTGGCGCTGGTGCTGGCAGCGATCGAGGCGGCGACGGTCGACTTCGTCTTCATCATGCTGGCCGCTGGGGCGCTGGCCTCGGCGGTGGCCGCCGCGTTCGGAGCGCCGTTCGCCCTGCAGATCGTGGTGGGCGTCGTCGTGGCGGTCGCGCTCCTGGTGGCCGTCCGCCCTTGGGTGAGAAGGAAGTTCAACGAGACAGCTGCGTCGGCGACGATCGGCGCGGGCAGCCTCGTCGGCCGCACCGCCTGGGTCCTGCAGACGGTCACCAACACCGACGGCCGGGTCAAGCTCGCCGGTGAGACGTGGTCGGCGAGGCTCGCCGAGGGCGACACACCACTCACGCCGGGGCAGCGGGTCCGGGTCGTGTCAATCCAGGGGGCCACGGCGATCGTCGCCGGCAACGCGCTCTCCAACAGAGGGGAATGACCACACATGGAAATCGGAGCGGGCTACATCGTCCTGCTGCTGCTTCTCATCTTCGCGGGGATCGTCATCATCCGCACGGTGCGGATCGTCCCGCAGCAGACGGCGCTCATCATCGAACGGCTCGGGCGCTACTCGCGCACCCTCGAGGGCGGCATCCACTTCCTCGTGCCGTTCGTCGACAAGGTGCGCGCCACCGTCGACCTGCGTGAGCAGGTCGTCTCGTTCCCGCCGCAGCCGGTCATCACCTCCGACAACCTCGTCGTCAACATCGACACGGTCATCTACTACTCGGTGATCGACGCCAAGTCCGCGGTCTACGAGATCGCCAACTTCATCCAGGGAATCGAGCAGCTCACCGTCACGACCCTGCGCAACGTCATCGGCTCGCTCGACCTCGAGCAGACGCTCACCAGCCGCGACCAGATCAACGCACAGCTGCGCGGGGTCCTCGACGAGGCAACCGGCAAGTGGGGCATCCGGGTCAACCGCGTGGAGCTCAAGGCCATCGACCCGCCGATGTCGGTGCAGGAGTCGATGGAGAAGCAGATGAAGGCCGAGCGCGAGCGCCGCGCCCAGATCCTGTATGCCGAGGGCACCAAGCAGTCCGCGATCCTCACCGCCGAGGGCGAGAAGCAGAGCCAGATCCTGCGCGCGGAGGGCTCGGCGCAGGCCCGCATCCTCGAGGCCCAGGGCCAGGCCCGGGCCATCCAGCAGGTCTTCGACGCCATCCACCGCGGCAAGCCGACCCAGAAGCTGCTCGCCTACCAGTACCTCCAGGTGCTGCCGCAGCTCGCCCGCGGCGACGCCAACAAGATGTGGATCATCCCGAGCGAGCTGACCGACGCCCTGAAGGGGATCGGCGGCATGCTCGGACGCGGCGAGGGCGGCGGCACGTTCTCCGGGGGCGACGACGAGGCCTGGGTCGACCCGGGCGACCTCGGCACGGCCTTCGAGGAGACCGCCCTCGAGGACCCCAGGCAGGCCTTGGCCGAGGCCCGTGGCCAGGCAGGGCGCGCCAGCCGCGAGGCCACCGAGCACGCCACCCCGGCCCCGCGGGTGCAGCCCCCCATGACGCCGCCGGCTGACGCCGTGCCCGAGCCGGAGCCGGGCGACCCGGCCACCGAGCCCGCGGTGCCCCCGGTGCCGCCACCCGCGCAGGGCGGCCAGCCCGGCACGCCGCCGGCCTGAGAGCCCGACCACCCGCCGCCGGTATGCCGTCCGCTCACCCGAGCCGGCGGCATACCGCTGTGCGGGCCCGGGAAGCCGGCCGGCGGGGGCGTCGCTAGGGTTGCCGGGTGTCTGCCGTCGAAGCCCTCTGCATCCTGCTCGCGGGCATGGCGGCCGGCACGATCAACACCATCGTGGGCTCCGGGACGCTCATCACCTTTCCCACGCTGCTCTTCTTCGGCTACCCACCGGTCGTCGCCAACGTGTCGAACACCGTGGGACTGGTGGCCGGAGGCCTGACGGGCGTGCACGGCTACCGCGCCGAGCTGCGGGGCGCGACGCGCACGCTGCGCCGCCTCGTGCCGATGTCGTTGCTCGGCGCGGTGATCGGCGCGGTGCTGCTGCTGGTGCTTCCGCCCGAGGCGTTCAACGCCATCGTGCCGGCGCTGATTGCGCTCGGCCTCGTGCTGGTCGTGCTCGGGCCACGCCTGCAGGACGCTGCGGTGCGGCGGCACCGTGACGCGGTGGTGCCGTGGCACCAGCCCGTCATGATGGGCGGCGTCCTCGTCGCCGGGATCTACGGGGGCTACTTCGGCGCAGCCCAGGGGGTCATCCTCATCGGCCTCCTGAGCGCCCTGAGCAGCGAGCCGCTCCAGCGCCTCAACGGCTACAAGAACGTCCTGGGCACCGTCGTGAACGCGGTCGCCGCGGTGACCTTCATGCTCGTGGCCCGGGACAGGATCGACTGGCCCGCAGCGGGTCTGGTCGCCCTCGGCGCGCTGGCGGGCGGCTACATCGGCTCCACGGTCGGCCGACGCCTGCCCCCGAACGGCCTGCGAGCGTTCATCATCGTCATCGGCGTCGTCGCCATCGTGAAGATGGTCTGGTTCCCCTGATGGCTGCGCTGCTCTGATGGAGTGGGGAGTGGTGCTCCCGCTCGGGCTCGCGCTGTTCGCCGGCGCGTTCGTGCAGAGCTCGATCGGCTTCGGGATGGCCCTCGTGGCAGCGCCGTTCGTCGTGGTGCTCGCGCCCGAGCTGATGCCGGGGGCGCTGCTGGTGACCAGCTTCAGCCTGCCGGTGGTGCAGCTCGCGCACGCGCCTGCCGACATCGCGTGGCGGCCCCTCGGCATCGCCCTGGGAGGCCGGGCGCTGCTCACCCCTGTCGGCGTCGCCGTCGTGGCCCTGATGTCCGTGCAGGCGATCTCCGTCCTGGTGGGCCTGCTGGTCCTGCTCTCGGTGGCGGCGTCGGTCTGGGCCATCGAGATGCGCGCCACCGACCGCAACGCCGCCGTGGCCGGGGCCCTCGCAGGGATCTCAGGGACGGCTGCCTCCATCGGCGGGCCCTTCCTGGCCCTGGTGCTGCAGCACGAGCGGCCCACGCGGTTGCGGGCCACCCTGGCCGCCTTCTTCCTCGCCGGCACGGCGTTCGCGGTCCTCGGCCTGGCGCTCGTGGGGGAGTTCACGGGCGACCAGCTCCGGGCGGGCCTGTCGTGGATCCCCTTCGTCGCGCTCGGGTACGTCGCCGCCGGCCCGCTGCGCGAGCGTCTCGACCGTGGCCGGCTGAGGTTGGCGGTGCTGTGGTTCTGCACGATTGCCGGGACCAGCGTGATCGTTCGGGCCCTCGCCACCTGATCGCGCTGACGAGGGAGGCCGGGCGACGGGGGTCTAGGAGATCCTGCGACGGTAGATCACGGTGGCGAAGACGTACGCCACGATGAGGAGTCCGCCGCACCAGGCAAGGGCGAGCCAGATGTCGGTGCCCACCGGCTGCTGGGTGAGCAGGTCGCGGACCGCGTCGACGATGGACGTCACCGGCTGGTGCTCGGCGAAGGCGCGCACCGGGCCGGGCATGGTCTCGGTGGGCACGAAGGCCGAGCTGATGAACGGCAGGAGGATGAGCGGGTAGGAGAACGCGCTCGCGCCGTCCGCGGTCTTCGCGGAGAGACCGGGGATCACGGCCAGCCACGTCAGCGCCAGGGTGAACAGGGTCAGGATCCCGGCGACCGCGAGCCACGCCAGGACGCCGGCACCAGAGCGGAAGCCCATGAGGAGGGCTGCGAGCACGACGACCACCAGCGACATCAGGATGGCGACCAATGAGGTCAGCACATGCGCCCACAGCACGGACGACCGTGTGATCGGCATGGAGTGGAACCGCTCGAAGATGCCGCTGTCCATGTCCAGGAAGAGCCGGAACGCGGTGTAGGAGACGCCCGAGGCAACCGTGATGAGCAGGATGCCGGGCAGCAGGTAGTCCACGTAGGAGTCCGACCCTGAGCTGATCGCGCCCCCGAACACGAAGACGAACAGCAGCAGGAAGGCGATCGGCATGACCGTTGTCGTGATGATGGTGTCCAGACTGCGCGTGATGTGGCGCAGGGATCGTCCTGTGAGCACGACGGTGTCACCGAAGAAGTGCGTGGTCATCGTTGCTCCTCAGTCTTGCGTACTGACGGTGCGGCGACGGCGTCGCGGTCCCTGCCGTCGTCACCGACGAGGGCGAGGAAGACGTCTTCGAGGGTCGGCTGCTTCTCGACGTACTCGACCGTGGCGGGTGGGAGCAGCAGCTTGAGTTCGGCGAGGGTGCCGTTCACGATGATCCGACCCCCGTGGAGGATCGCGATCCGGTCGGCCAGCTGTTCGGCCTCGTCCAGGTACTGCGTCGTGAGCAGCACGGTCGTGCCGCGCTCGGCGAGCTCCCTGACCGTCCGCCACACCTCGACCCGCGCCTGGGGGTCGAGCCCGGTCGTCGGCTCGTCGAGGAAGATGACCGGCGGGTTCCCGACGAGGCTCATCGCGATGTCGAGGCGCCGGCGCATGCCGCCCGAGTAGGTCGACACCTTGCGCGCTGCGGCGTCGCTCAGCGAGAAGCGATCGAGCAGGTCGTGCGCGATCGTCTCCGGGTCCTGGAGGTGCCGCAACCGGGCGACCAGCACGAGGTTCTCCCGCCCGCTGAGGATGTCGTCGACGGCCGCGAACTGGCCTGTGAGGCTGATGGACTCCCGCACGTCCGCGGCCTGCGTGGCGACGTCGAAGCCGTTGACGCTGGCCGTCCCCGCGTCGGCCCGCAGGAGCGTGGACAGGATTCTCACGACCGTGGTCTTGCCCGCCCCGTTCGACCCGAGCAGGGCGAAGATGCTGCCCCGCTCCACCTCGAACTCCACACCGCGCAGCACCTCGAGCTCCTTGAAGGACTTCTCCAGACCCTGCACCCCGATGGCAGGTGCAACTGCCGCGGGCGTCGTCATCGCGAGCCCTGCCCTTCTTCCGCCTCGGCGTCGTCGATGGCCTTGACCAACCGGTCCCGCTCCCTGCGAAGCCAGCTGCCTTCGTCGTAGTTGCGGATGAACGCCTCGACGAACTCGACGGGGTCCTCGCCGACGACGTCGCGAACGGACGAGCCGTTCGCCACGCTCTGCTCGAACAGGTCGGCGAGGTCCTCGAGCATCCGCATCGCGGTCTCGCCGTCAGACACCCCGCCGGCGTGCATGAGGTAGCGCTCGACCCCCTTCGCCGCGCCGCGGTAGTTCGGGGGGAGCAGCGCCACACGCGCCTTGTACTGCCGCCACCGACGCTTCTCGCCGATCGCCTTGGTGGCTAGGTCAGGGATTCGCATGTCAGTCCTCTCCTTCGCGGAGCCGGTGAATTCGTTCTGCGAGAAGGCTCCAGGTCCTCCAGAACTCTTCGAGGTGCTCGCGTCCTCGAGCGTTGAGCGAGTACACCTTCCGCGGCGGTCCCTTCTCGGACGGGACCTTCTCGACGTCGACGAGGCCGCGGTTCTCGACCCTGACGAGCAACGCGTAGACGGTGCCCTCGGCGATGTCGGAGAAGCCCTGGTCGCGCAGCCACGCCGTGATCTCGTAGCCGTGCGCGGGCCGGGCGGACAGGATCGCCAGGACGATGCCCTCCAGGGTCCCCTTGAGCATCTCCGTCTCCTGCTTGCCCATGGAGCACCCTTCGTCTACTCAGTGTCACTGACTACCAGTACATAGTATCGCTGAGTAGTGACTGCGCAAGCCCCTTTTGCCGCACCAGACGTGGTGCCCTGGTGGAGGGCGGCCGAAGCCCCGGTCCCGGGCCTGGGGCAGGATTGGCGCGTGCCGATCCACATCGACGACCCCGCCGATCCCCGCCTCGCGGACTACGTGGCGCTGACCGACGTGGCGCTGCGCCGGCGCACCGAGCCCGAGCGAGGTCTCTACATCGCCGAGTCGGAGAAGGTGATCCGTCGGGCGCTGGCGGCAGGGCACCGACCGCGCTCGTACCTCATGGCCGAGCGGTGGCTCACCGACCTGGCCGACCTGGTGGGCGCGGCTGAGGAGGACGGCATCCCCATCTTCGTCGGTCCGCACGAGGTGATCGAGCAGCTGACCGGGTTCCACCTCCATCGGGGCGCGCTGGCATCGGTGCAACGGCCGGCGCTGTCCCCGGTCGAGGAGCTCGTGAGCGGGGCCCGACGGGTGATGGTGCTCGAGGACATCGTGGACCACACCAACGTGGGGGCGGTGTTCCGTTCGGCCGCGGCGCTCGGCGTGGACGCCGTGCTGGTGACACCGCGGTGCGCGGACCCTTTGTACCGCAGGGCGATCCGCGTCTCCATGGGCACAGTCTTCCAAGTGCCGTGGACGCGCATCGACCCGTGGCCGGGTGGGGTGGCGACACTGCAGGAGAACGGGTTCACCGTGGCGACCCTTGCCCTCGCCGACGACGCGGTGAGCCTCGACGCCCTTGCCGCCGACCCGCCCGAGCGCCTGGCGCTGGTGCTGGGCACCGAGGGCGACGGCCTGTCGCACCACACGATCGAGGCGGCCGACCTGACCGTGACCATCCCGATGGCCGGGGGAGTGGACTCCCTGAACGTGGCTGCGGCGGGCGCCGTGGCCGCTTGGGCCCTGCGCCCGCCGCAGCGGGGGTGACGCGGGCGCTGCCGCGTCGGTGGCTCGGCTACTTCACCGAGTCGTTGTAGCTCTTGATCTGGGCCTCGAGCCCCTGAGCCGCCTTGGTCATGGACTGCTGCGGGTCGCCGCCGTTGAGCACGGCCTCCAGGCCGTCCTCGGAGGCCTTGCGCGCCTGCGGCATGACACCGAGCAGACAGCCCTGCGTCGCCTTGGTCAGCTCGGTGCCCTCCAGCTGCTTCACCGCCACGTCGAACAGCGGGTTGGCCTTGCGGTACTCGACGTCGATCGGCTCGTTGAGGGCGCCCTTGGAGATGGGGAAGTAGCCCGTGTCGGTGTGCCAGGTGGCCTGGCTCTTGGGCTCGGCCAGGAACTTCACGAACTGCCAGGCGGCTTCCTTGTTGGCGTCCTTGTGCCCGACGCCGTTGATCCACAGGGAGGCACCACCGATGATCGGGCCGCTGGTGTCGCCGGCCTTCACGTGCGGGTAGTTCGCCGCGCCGAGCTCCCAGCCACCCTGCTTGGCGGCCTCGCTGTAGCCGCCGAGCTGGCCGGTCGACTCGAGGTTGATGGCCAGCTGGCCGGACTTGAAGGCGGCCTGGGCCGACTTGGTGTCGCGGCCGGTGTTGGCGGCGAGGCCGTCCTTGACCATCTTCTGCCACCACGTGACGACGTCGATGGCCGTGCCCTGGTCGAACTGCACCTTGGTCGCCTTGCCGTCGCGGCCGTTGCCCTGGTCGCAGTACTCGCTGCCGCTGGTGGCGATGAACTGCTCGAGCAGCCAGCCGTAGATGGCCGCGCCGAAGCCGTAGTCGGCCGGTCCGCCGCTCTTCTTCGACAGCTTCTCCGCGGCGGCGCGGATCTCCTCGAGGTTGGTCGGCGGCTTCTCGGGGTCGAGACCGGCCTTCTCGAAGAGCGTCTTGTTGTAGTACATGACCGGCATCGAGGTGTTGAACGGCATCGAGTGCAGCTTGCCGCCGACCGAGTAGTAGCCGGTGATGTTGGGCTGCAGGTCACCGACGTTGACCTTGTCGCGGTCGATGAACGACTGCATGGGCACGGTCTGCTTGGCGTCGATCATGAACTGCGTGCCGATGTCGTAGATCTGGATGACGTCGGGTGTCGACTTGCTCTGGATCGCGGCCTTGTACTTGGTGATCGCGTCGTCGTACTTGCCCGCGTAGGTGGCCTTGACCTCGATCTTGCCCTTGTTGGCGGTGTTGAAGTCGTTCACCAGCTTGGTGAGGGCCTCGGCGTTCTTGCCGTCCATGGCGTGCCAGAACGACACGGTCGTGACACCGCTGGCCTTGTCGAGCGCGCCGGCCTCCGGAGCGCCTGCGGCATCGCCACCGGCGCTGTCGCCGCCGCAGGCGGCGAGGAGGAGCGTCAACGAGGCGAGGCCCGCCGGCACGGCATACCGGAGCCGCGCCGGTCGGGCGGTCCCCCTGCTTGAGCTGAACACGTCGTGGTCTCCTTTGAACTACTTGACGGCACCCGCGGTGAGCCCGCGGACGATGAAGCGCTGCCCGAAGATGACGAGCAGCAGGGTGGGGAAGAGCGCGAGCATCACACCGGCCAGCACCATGCCGGGGGAGTCCCCGTCGGAGGTCTGCAGCTGGCTGATGCCGATCTGGATGGTCTGGTGGCGCGGGTCCTCGGTGGCCAGCAGCGGCCAGAAGTACATGTTCCAGGCCGACAGCGCCGACCAGATGCCGAGGGCTGCGAGGCTCGGACGGCTCAGGGGGAGCAGGATCGAGAAGAGGAACCGCACGTGCCCCGCGCCGTCGACCCGGGCCGCGTCGCGCAGCTCCATGGGGAAGGACAGGAAGGACTGGCGCAGCAGGAAGGCGCCGAAGCCGGTCGCGAGGAACGGCAGGGTCAGGCCGGCGATCGTGTCCTTCAGGCCCCACTGCGAGATGAGCAGGTAGTTGGGGATGATGATCGACTCGTAGGGGATCATCATCGTGCTGAGGAACAGGCCGAACCAGAACGCCCGCCACTTCAGCGGCAGGAAGACGAAGGCGTAGGCCGCCAGCGCGCTCGTGACCATCTGGCCGGCGGTGATGACGAGCGTCTGCAGCACGCTGGTGAGGTACTGGTTGCCCAGCGGGATGATCCCCAGCGCGTCGCTGTAGTTCTCCGGGTGCAGGCCGTTGACCGGCCACAGCGCCGGCGGGAAGGAGTTGGTGTCCCGCTCGCCCATGAACGAGCCCACCAGCCCGTAGTAGACCGGGAAGAGCACGACGACGAACAGCAGCCCGAGGACGAGGTAGGAGCCCCAGCCTCCGCGACGGGGCCGGGCGGTGCGCGGGTTCCTCACCGGTAGAACACCTTTCGCTCGAGCACGCCGAACTGGACGGCGGTGATGGCCAGCACCACGAGCAGCAGCACCATGGCCTGGGCCGAGGCGTAGCCGTAGTTGGAGTTGTTGTTGGCGAACGCCTGCTCGTAGATGGAGTACACGAGCGTCGTGGTCGTGCCCTCGGGCCCGCCCACGGTCAGGATCTTGATCTGGCCGAAGCTCTGCAGGGCGTGGATCGTGCCGACGACGACCAGGAAGAACAGCTGCGGCGTGATGAGCGGCATGATGATCGAGCGCTGCAGCCGCAGGCCGGAGGCGCCGTCGAGCCGCGCGGCCTCGAGCACGTCCTCGGGCAGGGCGCCGAGGCCGGCGGAGATGACGAGCAGGTTGTAGCCGAGCTGCATCCACACCGTCGCAGCTGCCACCGACCAGATCGCGAGGTCGGGGTCGGTGAGCCACTGGACCTTGTCGACGCCGACGTAGGACAACAGGCCGTTGAGGACGCCCGAAGCCGGGTTGTAGAGCACCCCGAAGATCACCGAGGCCGTGGCCACCGAGAAGGCGAAGGGGAGGGCGAACGCCGTGCGGAAGAAGCGGACGGCGCGGATCCGACCCTGCAGCAGCAGGGCGACCACCAGGGCGATCGCGATGCTGGGGAAGACCGTCAGAACCGTGAACGCGAAGGTCACCCACAGCACCTGGAGGAAATCCGGGTCCGTGAAGAGCCGCGTGTAGTTGACGAAGCCGACGAAGCCGCTGGGGTTGCCGATGATGTCCGTCCCCTGCACCGAGAGGAGGATCGACTTGGCCAGCGGCCAGAAGACGAAGACTGCGAAGACCAGCAGGGCCGGCACGAGGTACCCGAAGGCCATCGCGGACGCGCGGCGGCGTTCGGCCCCCACCGTTGTAGAGCTCATGCGGGGACCCTACCCAGCGAACCGGTCAAATTTGCGCAGGGGAGCCCGTTGATGTCGTGACCGGTTCACGGGCGGGGCGGGGACCTGCGGCAGCCCCGCCCGCCGGCCGCGCAGCTCAGGCGTTCTGGTAGTGCGCCATCACCTGTGCGCGTCCGAGTGTGTGCATGACCGTGTTGAACGACGCGGCGGTCGCGGTCACCGAGTCGTCGATGCCCAGGTCGTCGGTGTCGAGCGCGTGCACGACGAAGTAGTAACGGTGCGGGTGGTCGCCGGGAGGCGGGGCGCAACCGCCGAACGCCTTCTTGCCGTAGTCGTTCACGACCTGGAAGGCGCCGTCCGGCAGGTTCGCGCCGCCGGCGGCGCCGGCGTTCTCCGGCAGCTCGGTGACGTCGGCCGGGATGTTGAGCACGGTCCAGTGCCAGAATCCCGACGGCGTCGGCGCGTCGGGGTCGAAGCACGTGACGGCGTAGCCGCGGGTGCCCTCGGGGGCTCCCCTCCAGGACAGCTGCGGCGAGACGTTGCTGCCGTCGACCGCGTGCTTGGACGGCACCTCGCCGCCGTCGGCGAAGGAGTCGCTCGTCACCGTGAACGACGGCACCGGCGGCAGGAAGTCGTAGGGGTTGGGTGGCTGTTGGCGATCGAGCTTCATGGCGCGACCCTAGCCGCGGTCGGTCGGTCCAACCAGCCGTGCGACGAGCCGCTCGAGCTCGGCGGCGGGGTCGGCCGCGAGGCCTCCGTGCACGGGTCCCGGCTGCACGACGGTGCTCCGGGGCGCGTTGAGCCAGCCGAACCGACGGCCCAGGCCGCCGAGATCGGGCAGCCCGCCGCCGCTGACACCGCGGCACACCTGGCACACGGTCTCGAGGGCGTCGGCCACCTCGGCGGTGTCGAGGTCGGGCGCGAGCGCCTGCAGGCGCGCCTCGTCGACCTCGTAGCGCGCCGCCAGGAAGTCCGCAGCCTGGCTGTAGAGGACGACACCCACGTTGACGAACTCCTCGCGCTCGACGCGGGGCACGCAGCGGAGCACGACGTACTGGTAGCCCTGCAAGGTCCCCTTCGCGCCGACCGTGCTCATCGCGCACCTCCCGGGAGCCAGGCCGTCGAGGCCACGCGGGCGAGCAGGTGCTCAGGGTATGCCGTGCGCACGGCACCGGGGGAGTCCAGCCCGGGTGCCTCCTCCAGCCAGGCGTCGGGAAGCTGGGCCACCACCTCGTCCAGCAGGGTGGCCGTCACCCGGCGCGACAGCCTCGCGTGCGCCTCGGGGATGCTCGCGGCGACGTCGGCCAGCACGTGCCTGCTCGCGTCGTAGGGCTGGGCGGCGAACCGCTGCGGGTCGGGCCCGCGGCTCGGCCACTGGTGGTGGAAGTAGAGGGCGGCGCCGTGGTCGATGCACCAGGGTTCGCCGTGCCAGACCAGGAGGTTGGGGTTGGCCCACGTCCGGTCGACGTTCGCGACCAGCGCGTCGAGCCACACGATGTCGGCGGCCTGCTCGGGTGATGGCGGACGGGAGCCGTCGTAGCCAAAGGACCCGGGCAGGAAGTCGATGCCCAGGTTGAGGCCGAGGCTGGCGGTGAGCAGGTCCTGCACCTCCTCGTCGGCCTCGTAGCGCGCGATGGGGGCCCGGAGGTCGACGAGCGCGAGGCGCGGCACGCGCAGCCCGAGCCGTCGGGCCAGCTCGCCGACGACGACCTCGGCGACCAGCACCTTGACGCCCTGTCCGGCGCCGCAGAACTTCAGCACGTAGGTGCCGCAGTCGTCGGCCTCCACGACGCCCGGCAGCGACCCGCCCTCGCGCAGGGGGGTCACGTAACGGGTCGCGGTGATCTGCTCGAGCACGGCCGACAGCCTAGGGGTCAGGTGACCTTGGGCATGACCAGCTCGGCCACCGCCGCCAGGTGGTCGAGGTCCGAGACGTCGAGCACCTGCAGGTAGAGCCGGGACGCGCCGACCCGTGCGAAGGCCTGCACCTTCTCGAGGACCTCCTCCGGCGTGCCGGCGAGGCCGTTGGCGCGCAGCTCGTCGGGCTCGCGCCCGATCGCCGCGGCTCGCCGGCGCACGGCCGCCTCGTCCTCGCCGAGGCACAGCACCTGGGCCGCCGAGAGCACGAGGGTTCCCGGGTCGCGTCCGTGCTCGCGGCAGGCCCGCTGCACGCGCTCGAAGAGGTGCGCCGTCTCTTCGGCGGCCTGGAACGCGGCGTTGAACTCGGCGGCATACCGGGCGGCGAGGGCAGGAGTGCGCCGGCGCCCGGCGCCGCCGATGATCACCGGCACACCACCCTCCTGGACCGGTTTGGCGAGCGCGGGCGAGTCGGTGACGGGGTAGAAGCGGCCCTCGTGCGTGAAGGTCCGGCCCACCGGTGTGCCCCACAGGCCGGTGACGACGGCGAGCTGCTCCTCGAGGCGGTCGAAGCGCTCGCGCACGTCAGGGAACGGGATGCCGTAGGCGCTGTGCTCGGCCTCGAACCAGCCGGCCCCGAGCCCGAGCTCGACCCTCCCGCCGCTCATCTGGTCGACCCCGGCGACGGTCACGGCGAGCGGACCCGGCAGCCGGAAGGTCGCCGACGAGACCAGCGTCCCCAGCCGGATGCTCGAGGTGTCCCGGGCGAGCCCGGCCAAGGTGGTCCAGGCGTCCGTGGGGCCCGGCCCGCCGTCACCGCCCATGTGCAGGTAGTGGTCGGAGCGGAAGAAGCCGGCGAAGCCGAGGTCCTCCGCCGCGCGGGCGACCGCGAGGAGGTCGTCGTAGGTGGCGCCCTGCTGGGGCTCGGTGAAGACGCGCAGTTCCATGGCGACCACGGTAGAAAGCCCATGGGGGTTCGGCACCACGGGGTCTCCCATCCGGGGGTGGCCGCCACTGCGAACACCTCCTGCCGGGCGGGCTGTTCGGCTGCCGTCGAACCGGGAAAGGGGCCCTCGATGACCACCACCGCAGAGCACACCTCCACTGCCGCAGGGGTCGCGGGGCGAGTGGCCGCGCTGGTCGAGCCGCTCTTCGGTGGGGCGCTCCCCGTGCGGGTGCGCGCCTGGGACGGCACCCACGCGGGACCCGAGGATGCGCCGACGGTGGTCATCGCCTCGCCCGACGCGCTGCGGCGGCTGGTGGCCCGCCCGGGGGAGCTCGGCCTCGCGCAGGCCTACGTGACCGGCGAGCTCGACCTCGAGGGCGACCTCCTCGACGGCCTGCGCCGGGTCTGGTCCACCGTGCGCGCCGGTGGCACGCGCAGGCCCCGCCCGGGCGACCTCGTGGCCGCGGTGCGGCTCGCCGGCGACCTCGGGGTCCTCGGGCTGCCGCCGGCACCGCCGGCCTCACAGGCCCGCCTGCGCGGCCGCCTCCACTCCAAGGGCCGTGACCGCGACGCCATCGCGCACCACTACGACCTGTCCAACGACTTCTACTCCCTCGTCCTCGACCCCCACATGGCCTACTCGTGCGCCTACTGGACCTCCGACGACCCGGGCTACGGCGTCGAGGACGCGCAGCGCGACAAGCTCGCCCTCGTCTGCGGCAAGCTCGGGCTGGGACCGGGCAGCCGGCTGCTCGACATCGGCTGCGGGTGGGGCTCGCTGAGCCTGTATGCCGCCGAGCACGTGGGCGCCCACGTCACCGGGGTGACGATCTCGGCCGAGCAGAAGGGCTTCATCGACCAGCGGGTGGCCGAGCGGGGCCTCGGTGACCGGGTGCAGATCCGGCTGCAGGACTACCGCGACGTGCCCGAGACCGGGTTCGACGCGGTCTCCTCGATCGAGATGGGCGAGCACGTGGGCGAGCGGCAGTACCCCGTCTACACCCGCGTCATCCACGACCGCCTGCGCCCCGGCGGCCGGGCGCTCGTCCAGCAGATGTCGCGGCGCACCAAGCCCGGCGGGGGCCCCTTCATCGAGGCGTTCATCGCGCCCGACATGTCGATGCGACCGGTGGGGGAGACGGTGGCGCTCATAGAGGACGCCGGGCTCGAGGTGCGCGACGTGCACGCGCTGCGCGAGCACTACGTGCGCACTGTGCAGGCCTGGTACGACACCTTCGAGGCGAACTGGGACCGGGTGACCGCCCTGGTCGGCGACGAGGTCGCGCGGGTGTGGCGCCTCTACCTCGTCGGTGGCGCGTTGGCCTTCGAGGAGGGCCGGATGGGGGTCGACCAGATCCTGGCGGTGCGCCGCGGTCCGCGCGGTGAGAGCGGCATGCCGGCGGTGCGGCGGTGACGGCCGCGTCACCGGCCGACGGGGGCGCCTTCGAGTGGGGCGACCTCCTCGCACTGTTCCCGTGGACCGTGGGGGCCGTGGTGCTGGTGCTCGGCCTGGCGCTCGTCGCGGCGCTGCGGCTGGGGAAGCACGCGGTCGTCGACGTGGCGTGGGGGCTCGGCTTCGTGGCGGTCGCGCTGGCGGCCTTCCTCGTCGGGGACGGCGACCCCGCGCGGTCGTGGCTCACGCTCGGGCTGACGGCCGTGTGGGGGCTGCGCCTCGCCGGGCACATCCACCGTCGCTCGCGGGGCAAGGGCGAGGACCCGCGCTACGAGGAGCTGCTGGCCAGGGCTCCGGGCAGCCGCACCGCCTTCGCCGTGCGACGCATCTACCTCACGCAGGGGGCCGTCATGTGGTTCGTCTCCCTGCCGGTGCAGGTCGCGATGGTGCAGCCGGACGCGCTCGGCGTCGTGGCGTGGCTGGGAGTCGTCGTGTGGGCCGTGGGCCTCTTCTTCGAGGGGGTCGGCGACTGGCAGCTCGAGCGCTTCAAGGCCGACCCCGCCAACAGGGGCAGGGTGCTCGACACCGGCCTGTGGCGCTACACCCGCCACCCGAACTACTTCGGCGACGCCTGCGTGTGGTGGGGCCTGTCGCTCATCGCCTTCGACGCCTGGCCCGGCATCCTGTTCGTGCTCTCGCCGGCATTCATGACCTGGAACCTCGCGAAGGGCACCGGAGCAGCGTTGCTGGAGAAGGACATCGGCGACCGCCGTCCCGGCTACGCCGAGTACGTGCGCCGCACCAGCGGCTTCGTCCCCCTGCCCCCGAGGCGCGGCTGACACCCCGGACGCATTCTCGCAGCGGCGCCTGACGGGTCAGGTGCGGCCGGCGACCGCCCGAACGGTCTCGACGGTGTCGGCCTCCTCGGCGCTCTTGTCGTCGCGGTAGCGCAGCACCCGGGCGAAGCGCAGCGCCATGCCACCGGGGTAGCGCGACGAGCGCTGGACGCCGTCGAAGGCGATCTCGACCACCTGCTCCGGTCGGACGTGCACGACGTGCCCGCTGCGGCCGGTCTCGAGCTCGAGGAACCGCTCGGTCTGCCAGGCGAGCATGGCGTCGGTCATGCCCTTGAACGTCTTGCCCAGCATGACGAAGCCGCCGGTCTGCGGGTCGCGGGCGCCGAGGTGGATGTTGGACAGCAGGCCCTGCCGCCGCCCGCTGCCCCACTCGACCGCGAGCACCACGAGGTCGAGGGTGTGCCGCGGCTTGACCTTCACCCACCCCGCCCCGCGGCGGCCGGCGGCGTAGGGGGCGTCGGCGTCCTTGACCACCACGCCCTCGTGCCCTGCCGACACCAGCTCGTCGAAGAAGCCCTGAGCGGCCTCCGGGTGCTCGGCCCACAGCCGCGGCACGAGCAGCCCGGGCGGCACGACCGCCTCGAGCCGGCTGAAGCGCTCCTGCGCGGGCTGGTCGATGAGGTCCTCACCCTCGTGGTGCAGCAGGTCGAAGAAGAAGACGCTGAGCGGTACCTGGCGCCGCAGCGCCTCGACAGCCTTGGAGCTCATGGTGCGGGCGGCGGTGTCCTGGAAGGGAAGCGGACGCCCCCCGTCTCCGAGCGCGATGGCCTCTCCGTCGAGCACCAGCACCTGCCCGTCGAGGGCGAGGGCGGCCTCGACGACCTCCGGCACCCGCTCGGTGATGTCGTCCAGGCTCCGGGTGAAGACCCGGACCTCGTCACCGCGGCGGTGCGCCTGGACCCGTATGCCGTCGAGCTTGCCGTCCACCACCGTCGCGCCGTCGGTGCTGGCCTGCCCGACCGCAGCGGGCACGTCAGGGGCGGAGGCCGCCAGCATCGGCCGGACCGGCCTGCCGACCTCGAGCCCGATGGCGTCGAGGGCCTCCGTGCCGCCGGTGAGGGCGGCAGCGGCCACCGGGCCGGCGTGGCCGGCGAGCATCACCGCGCGCCGCACCGCCGACTCCGGCACGTCCGCTGCGAGCGCGATGGCCTGCAGGGAGACGCCGTCGAGGGCGCCCTGGCGCATCTCGCCGGTGATGAGGCGGCGCAGCCAGTGCTGCTCCTCGACGGTGGCGCTGCCGAAGAGGTCCCGGAGGGCGGCGGACCTCGTGGTCGCCGAACCGGAGCCCGCGACCGCAGCCAGGGCGCTCAGCGCGGTGTCTGTGTCCGCAAGGCTCAGCGACGGCTGCACTGCCGGTGCCGGCAGGTCGGCCAGGCCCCGCCACCCGACGCCGACCCGACGCTGGGGGAGCACCCCCGAGAGCCAGCTCGCGGCCGTGGCGACCTCGTCGGGGTCGCACCGGCGCAGCACCTCGGCGATGACCTCGGCCTTGCGCACGCGTGACCTCGTCGAGGCCACCGCGGCGGAGGCCTCGACGAGGTCACGCAGCAGCACCGGGCAGCCTCAGGCCAGGACGCTGTCGAGGGTGACCGACTCCATGCCGTGGGCTTCGGCCACGGGTCCGTAGGTGACGGCCCCGTCGTGCGTGTTCAGGCCGAGCGCCAGTGGGCGGTCGTCGCGCAGCGCCTGGCGCCAGCCCTTGTTCGCCAGCGCCACGGCATACGGCAGGGTCACGTTGGTGAGGGCGTAGGTGGAGGTGTGCGGCACGGCGCCGGGCATGTTGGCCACGCAGTAGAAGACCGAGTTGTGGACCATGTAGGTCGGGTCGGCGTGGGTGGTCGGCCGCGAGTCCTCGAAGCAGCCGCCCTGGTCGATCGCGATGTCGACGAGCACCGACCCCGGCTTCATCCGCGAGACCTGCTCGTTGGTGACGAGCTTGGGCGCCTTGGCGCCGGGCACCAGCACCGCGCCGATGACCATGTCGGCGTCGCTGATCGCGCGCTCGATCTCGTAGGTGTTGGAGGCGACCGTCTGGCAGTGGCCCTGGTAGAGGAAGTCGGCCTGGCGAAGCTTGGCGATGTCGCGGTCGAGCAGCAGCACCTCGGCTTGCATGCCGAGGGCGATGGCGGCGGCGTTCATGCCCGAGACCCCGGCGCCGATGACGACGACCTTGGCCGCGTAGACGCCGGACACCCCGCCCATGAGGATGCCGCGGCCGCCCTGGGCCCGCATGAGGGCCTGGGCGCCCACCTGCGGCGCCAGCCGGCCCGCGACCTCCGACATCGGCGCGAGCAGCGGCAGGCTGCGGTCGGGCAGCTCGACCGTCTCGTAGGCGATGCCGGTCACCTTGCGCTTGACGAGCTCCTCGGTGAGGGGCTTGTCGGCCGCGAGGTGCAGGTAGGTGAAGAGCGCCTGGCCCTCACGCATCCGGTGGTACTCCTGAGCCACCGGCTCCTTGACCTTGAGGATGAGATCGCCTGTGCCCCAGACGTCGTCGGCCGTGTCGAGGATGGTCGCCCCCGCGGCGACGTAGTCCTCGTCCAGGATGGAGGAGCCCACGCCCGCGTCCTTCTCCACGAAGACCTCGTGGCCGTGCAGCACGAGCTCGTGGACGCCGGCCGGCGTGATCGCCACCCGGTACTCATGGTTCTTGACCTCGCGGGGGATCCCGACCTTCATGGCCTCTCCTCAAGTCGACGTTGACTGCCCGAAGCGTGCTGCACGGGTCTGACGCCACTCAACCAGATCAGGAGGCCTCGCGCGGCGGGTCCCCCCAGCTCGCCCCTGCCTGCGCCCCGAGGGAGCGGACTGCCCGGTCAGTCAGGCGCAGCCGACGCACGTGCGGGCCACCGGGCGCGCCTCGAGCCGTTCTCCCGGAATGGCCTCGCCGCACCGTTCACAGATGCCGTAACTGCCCGCCTCCAGCCGGGCGAGGGCCTGCCGCACGTCGGCGAGGTGGCGTTCGGCCTGCCGCACGAGGGCGGCGATCTGGGAGCGCTCGAAGGCGATGGTGGCACCCTCCGGGTCGTGCTCGTCGTCGGCGTTGGAGTCGGCGGACGCCGCGACCACGCCGTCGAAGTCGCGCCGGAGGGCCTCGAGCCGGGCGCTGGTCTCGGCGAGCTCGGCCTCGAGGCGGTCGGCGACGCCCCGCGCGCCAGTCGGCCGGTCACTGCTCACGCCGGACCCGACCCCTTCCCGACTTGACCTCGCCCCGAAGCCGTTTGGCCTCCAGCCGTCGGCGCTGGGAGCCGCGTGTGGGGGGCGGGTCGGCCGTCGCGGCGGGGGCGGGGGAGCCAGGCCCTCGCGCAGGAGCGCCACCAGCCGGTCGCGGGCGGCGGCGCGGTTGCGCAGCTGGGACCGGTGCTCCGAGGCCGTGACGACCACCCGACCATCGACCAGCCGGGGCCCCAGGGCCTCTCCGAGACGGCTGCGCTGGGTCTGCGTGAGCGCTGTCGAGGCGGCGAGGTCGAAGAGCAGCTCGACGCGGCTGTCGGTGGTGTTGACGCCCTGGCCGCCCGGCCCCTGTGACCGGCTGAACCGTTCCACGAGCTCATCTGCGGGGATGACGAGGCCCTGCGGCAGCCCGGGACCGGGCGGCACGCGCAGGTCGACGCCGGCGACGCTCATGCCCCCCATTCTCACGCACCCGGGTGCGTCGGCACCCGAGCTGCCGGCTCCGCAGCGAAACTGGGTCTTCCCAACGCTGGCCCCGGGGGTGCATCATGCGGCCCACGTGCCCTCGATCAGGACACGTGGGTCCCTCGACAAGGACGTCGGGGGCGACATGAGGGGAACAGCATGACTCGACGCAGGATCGCAAGGTCGCGCAGAGTCGCCGCGGCGGTCGTACCCACGATCGCCATGGTGGCAGCAGGAGTCGCGACAGCAGGGGCGAGCGGTACCGCAACAGCGGCCAGCACGCCCGCGACGGACGCGGCCACGGCCGACTCCGGGTACTACATCAACTACGTCTCTCCCCGCGCGGAGAAGGCGTTCGGCACCGACATGAAGGTGACCAAGGGCGGCACGGCAGCCCAGCAGCGCGGCGACGCCCTGGCACGGGCGATGAAGGTCGACCGCAAGCACGCCAAGGGCAACCCCGTGACGGCACGCGAGCTGGCCAGGCTCGAGGCCAGGGCCATCAAGGAGGGCACGAGCCCCAAGGCCATCAAGAGCCAGTACAAGGGCGCGAAGGCCACCCAGGTCGCCAAGCTCCTCACGATCCTGGTCGAGTTCAACGAGCAGGCCAACGACGACTTCAGCGGGGTGCAGGTGCCGACCGAGTTCGGCGCGACGACCTGCAAGCCGGGCTCGGTCCAGAACGGCCCGCTGCACAACAACCTCCCGAACCCGGCGGACGGCGAGCAGCCCGACAACAACTCGATGTGGGTGCCGAACTTCTCCTCCGAGCACTACAACACGATGCTCTACACCAAGGAGGGCATCACCGAGCGCGTGCGCACCGACCTGACGGGTCCCGACGGCCAGCCCGGCATCGACATCTCCGGCTACACGATGAAGAACATGTACGAGGAGATGTCCAAGGGCGCCTACACCGTCGACGGGGCGGCCACCCCGTGGGTCAAGGTGGACCACTCCGAGGCCTACTACGGCGCCACCGTCTGCCACAAGAACGACGAGGGTGTCTACGAGGCCGGTGCCATCCAGGACATGCAGGGCCACCCCGACAACCCGCTCGGCCCCGGCCAGCTGCCGATCGACGCGGTCGCTTCCCTGGCCAAGGCACAGCCGAACTTCCCCTGGGCCGACTACGACGTCGAGGACCAGGGTGACCTCGACGGCGACCAGAACTACTACGAGCCCGACGGCGTCATCGACCACGTCGTGCTCGTGCACGCCGGTGCGGACAAGTCCGGCGGCGGCGGCGCGGAGGGCACCTACGCCCTCTGGGCCCACTCCTCGGCCGTGGCCGGGGGCGCCCCGATCCCCGGGACGGACCTGCGGCTGTCGAACTACATCGTCCAGCCCGAGGACTCCGGCGTCGGCGTCTTCGCGCACGAGTACGGCCACGACCTCGGCCTCCCGGATCTGTACGACACCTCCGGTGCCGCGGACTCCGACGTCGACTTCTGGGACCTGATGAGCTCCGGCTCGCACTCCGGCCCGATCTTCCAGTCGATGCCGACGCACATGGGCCTGTGGGACAAGTGGGTCCTCGGCTGGGCCGACCCGGTGCAGGTCAACCCCGGCGACGACCCGCGCACGGTCGTCGTGGGCCAGAACTCGCGGCCGCTCAAGGGCACCGCGGACGGCGTCAAGGTCAACCTGCCCACCAAGACCGTCACGCTCGCCGCTCCGCACAGCGGGCAGAGCATGTGGTACTCGAGCGCCGACCAGGCATGGGCCAAGAACTCGCTGACCCGTGATGTCTCGGTGCCTGCCGGCTCGACCGACGCGAAGTTCTGGATGTGGAACAACTTCCACATCGAGGAGGACTGGGACTACGGCTTCGTGGAGGTCTCCACGGACGGCGGCTCCACCTGGACCGAGCAGAAGGTCTACAACGAGGCCGGCACCGAGGTGTCGACCAAGGACGACTACGCCGACCCCAACGGCCGCATGGCGGACTACGGCGGCAAGAAGTACGGCCTCACCGGCGCCACCGCGGGCTGGCGGCACGACTACGTCGACCTGACCTCGTTCGCGGGCACGACCGTCAAGGTGCGCCTGCTCTACGCCACCGACGCGGGCTTCGAGGACTCGGGCTGGTTCGTCGACGACCTCGCGCTGACCAACGGGTCGGCCACGGTCTGGAGTGACGACGCCGAGGCCAACAACGGGTGGACCGCGACCGTCGGCACGTGGGTCGACACCACGGGCACCGGCTGGGTGCTCGACAGCGGCACCTCGAGGAACGCGCAGTACTACCTGGTCGAGTGGCGCAACTTCGACGGCTTCGACAAGGGCCTGCAGTACGCCTACGACACGACCTACCAGGCCGGCGACGGCTCGTGGAAGGTCGAGAAGATCAAGTACAACGCCCCAGGTGCGCTGGTCTGGTATCGCGACACGTCCCTCGGCAACGTCAACCACGTCACGTCCAACTCGACGTCCCTGCCGAGTGCGGGCGCGAAGGGCGGCCTGCTCATCGTCGACAGCCACTTCGACCCGCTGCGCCGCACGGGCGCCGCGGCTGCCCTCGACCCGAGCACGCTGAAGAACCTGCCCTCACGCCCGCAGTCCTCGAACGCCGCGTTCGGCCTCCAGCCGACCTACGCGTTCAAGGAGTGCGTGGTGGACGCCGAGTACAACGAGGCGTGCAACACCCACGGACCGCAGGCTCCAGTGAGCACCTTCACCGACAACAAGGGCTGGTTCCCGGGTCTGGAGTTCCGTGGCGGCGGGCTCTTCTGGCGCGACATCGACGCCTCGGTGGTCGTCCCGTCGAAGGACAACGCGGCGTACTCCACGCGGATCGTCAACCCCGACGGCAGCCCGGCCACCGGCCTCTACGGGTTGAACCTCGGCTTCACCAAGCTGGGCACCGGAAACCCGTCGGACGCCGGCGTGGGCTACGGCACCACCGTCGAGGTGGCCAAGTCGCTGTTCGGCAACCAGGCGGCGCAGATCAAGATCACGCCGCCCACCCCGTGAGCCAGGCTTCGGCCTGACTGACACCAGAGGCGCCGGTCCCCGTCAGGGGGCCGGCGCTTCGTCGTCGCCGGCAGCACCACGCAGGAGGGCTATCCCGGGTCGGCACTCGAGCGCAGAGCCGAGAGCAGCTCCTCGAAGACGCCGAGGTAGGTGTCGACGTCGGCAGCGGTGTGCTCGACCGAGACCGTCGGACCCAGCCACCAGCCGGACTCCCAGACCCCCCGGTTGGCGAGGTAGAGCCTGGTCAGCGAGCGGAGCTCGGCGTCGTCCACCTCGCGTGCGCGGGCGCCGCTGGCCGGAGGCACCGGGGCGAAGAAGTATGACGCGTGGGCTCCGACCTGGTTCACGCTCCAGGGGAGGGCGGCGAACAGCCGCCGGAGCCCGCCAGCGAGCCGGTCGCCGAGCGCGCTGGTGCGGGTGAACGCCGCGTCGGTGAGCACCTCGGTCAGAGCTGCCCGAGCCGCGGCCATCGACAGTGCGTTGGCGAACAGCGTGCCTCCCGTGGCGACCTCGCCCACGACGGTGCCGGCCGCCCAGGGTGTGTCTGCCCCCCGGAGCAGGGCTGCGACCCTCTCGGTCATGCCGTACGCGCCCAACGGCACGCCACCGGCGATCGACTTGCCCACCGTGACGAGGTCGGGCTCGAGTCCCCAGAGCCGGGTCAGGCCGCCGTGGGCGCACACCAGCGTGTGGGTCTCGTCGAGGCACAGCAGCGTCCCGCTTGCCCGCGTCAGCTCGCGCAGCGCGTCGTGGAAGCCGGCTTCCGGGAGGAGGAACCCGGCGTTCGTCATCGCAGGCTCGGCCAGCACCAGTGCCACGTCGGCCGGGGACAGGGCTCGCTCGAGCGCGGCGACGTCGTTGAACGGCACGACGCGAGCGTGGAGGGCCACGTCGCCGGTCAGGCCGCGGAACTCCGGCACCACCCGGCCGCCCTCCTCGACGACCAGCGCAGGGTCGAAGTGGCCGTGGTACTTCCCGTCGAACATCACCAGGACCTCACGACCGGTGAGCTCCCGTGCCAGCCGCAGCACCTCGACGTTCGCCGTTGTCGCCGAGAGGGTGAACTGCCACTGGGGCAGGGCGTAGCGACGTGCCAGCTGCTCGGCGACGACGACGGCATCCTCGCCGGGCAGGAGGAACTGGGTGCCCTTCTTGACCTGCTCGGTCACCGCGCGCACGACCGCCGCTGGTGCATGACCGCAGAACGCGCTGTGGTCGCCGACGAAGAAGTCGAGGTAGGTGTGGTGGTCGACATCGGTGAAGTGGGCACCGCGACCACTCTCGACCCAGACGGTGGGGTGGTCGTAGAACTCCGCCATCCAGGCCATCGGGACGCCTTGGGGCATCGTGGCCCTCGCCTGCTCGGTCAGTGCCAGGCTGCGCGGGCGTGCCTGGGCGAAGGTCCGTCGCTCGGTTTCCGCCAGCTGCTGCACCCGTGCGGTGGAGACACCCGTCGACATGTGGACCTCCAGGGGTGGGTCCTGAACCTGCGGACGACAGCCCCCGCTCTGCCGGTGAGCCGCTGCCGGACGCGGCACACCGCCCGGGCGAGCATTTCCTCCCGGCAATGCTACTGCGGCCCCCCACCTGCTCCCATGGTCCGCCGGTATGCCGGAGCGCCGGGGAACGCGCAAGGCCCCCACCGTGGTGGGGGCCTTGCGATGTGGTGTCCGGAGGGGGACTTGAACCCCCACGCCCGATAAAGGGCACTAGCACCTCAAGCTAGCGCGTCTGCCATTCCGCCACCCGGACGAGGTGGTCAGCCAGCACCTTGGGGAGTGCCTGCCGCGCGCCGGAACGATAGCACGCACCCGGCCGCATCTCCGAACTGGCCGACGCGGCATACCGAACCTCGCCCGGCGGTGCCCCCGACGACGACTCGGCACTGCCTAGGGTGGGCCCATGACGCAGCCGACGACGCAGTCCACCACCGCACCTGCTGGCCCGGCCGACGAGGTCGTGCGCCTCTGCCAGGAGCTCATCCGCATCGACTCGACCAACTTCGGGGACGGGTCGGGGCCGGGGGAGCGCGAGGCCGCCGACTACGTGGTGGCCCGCCTGCTTGAGGTGGGCCTGGAGCCCACCGTGGTCGAGAGCGAGCCCGGGCGCACCAGCGTCGCGGTGCGCCTCGAGGGAGCAGACCCCAGCCGGCCGGCGCTGTGCCTGCACGGACACCTCGACGTCGTGCCGGCCAACGCCGACGACTGGCAGGTCGACCCGTTCAGCGGTGAGCTGCGCGACGGCTGCGTCTGGGGCCGGGGTGCCGTCGACATGAAGGACATGGACGCGATGATCCTCGCGGTGGTGCGCCACCTGGCCCGCACGGGCACGAAGCCTCCGCGGGACCTCGTGGTCGCCTTCTTCGCCGATGAGGAGGCCGGGGGAGTCTTCGGGTCCCACTGGGTGGTCGACCACCACCCTGAGCTGTTCGACGGCGTCACCGAGGCCATCAGCGAGGTGGGCGGCTACAGCGTGACCGTGCCGTCGGCCGACGGCGGTGAGCCGAGCCGGGCCTACCTGCTCCAGACCGCGGAGAAGGGCATCGCGTGGCTGCGGCTGCACACACGCGGCCGGGCCGGCCACGGCTCGGTGCCCAACCACGAGAACGCCATCGTGCGGCTGTCGGAGGCGATCGGCCGGATCAGCGCCCACCGGTGGCCCCGCGAGTACGTCGCCTCGGTGCGCCAGCTGCTCGACGGGCTCAGCGAGCTCACCGGGGTGCCCTACACCGACGAGGACCCCGAGGCGCTGCTCGACCACCTCGGGGGAGCGCAGGGCTTCGTGCGCGGAACCCTGCAGGACACGGCCAACGTGACCATGGCCTCCGCCGGCTACAAGCACAACGTCATCCCGCAGTCAGCCACCGCAGCGGTGGACTGCCGGTTCCTGCCGGGCCACGAGGAGGCGCTCATGGCGACCATCCGCGAGCTGGCCGGGGAGCACGTCGAGGTGGAGGTGGTGCACCGCGACATCGCGCTCGACGCCCCGTTCGAGGGCCCGCTGGTCGATGCGATGAAGGCGGCCCTGCTCGCCGAGGACCCGGACGCCACGGTGCTGCCCTACTGCCTGTCCGGCGGCACGGACAACAAGGCCCTGAGCACGCTGGGGATCACGGGCTACGGGTTCGCGCCGCTGCGGCTGCCGGCCGACCTCGACTTCGCGCCGATGTTCCACGGCATCGACGAGCGGGTCCCGGTCGACGCCCTCGAGTTCGGCTCCCGGGTGCTCCTGCGGCTCGTCCAGACCTGCTGAGCCCGGACCGGGCCCGCGCCCCCGGCTGAGGCAGGACGCCTCGTGCGGGTCACGCGGTGCGCGTCGCGCGGATCACCCGGCGTCGCAGCCAGGTGCGCTTCACCCCGCCGAGGTAGATGCGCGTGCGGTGCAGCTCCCAGTGGCCGTACTCCGCATGGTCGGCCAGCGTCTGGCGGATGTCCGCGCGGGAAACGTCTGGGGTGAACCTCAGCACCCGGTACTCGTACTCAACCATCGCCCGCCATTGTCCACCAAGACCCGCTACGGTCGAGCCATGACGTCGGACCCGCGCGCCGCGCTGGCAACGCTGATCACCGCCCTGGAGCGCCACCTCGAGGCCTCGGCGTCGAAGCGGGGGGAGGAGGACCCCACCGTGGTCGCGGCCTTCGAGGACGTGGCCGACGCCTTCGAGGCCTACGACGACGCCCTGCTCGCCGCCTACGGCGAGATGACGCCGTTGACCGTCTACGACGAGGACGAGATCGACGACCACTACGAGGACGAGGACGGCGACGAGAGCATCTACTCCGGTCTTGACGACGAGGAGTACGACACCGACGAGGACGAGGACGAGGAGGAGGAGGAGGAGGAGCCCGAGCGGGCCCCCCGCTGACCTCTTCTCAGGCGGACACCTCGTCCAACGCGGCCACGAGCTCCTCGGGCAGGTCGAGGCTCTCGCTGGCCAGCGAGGTCTTGAGCTGGCTGGTGGTGCGCGCCCCCACCACCGGGCTCACCACCCCCGGCCGGTCGCGGACCCACGCCAGTGCGACCTCGGCCGCGCTGACACCCAGACCCTGCGCGGCGATGGCCAGCGCCTCCACGATGCCGGCGCTGCGCTCGTCCAGATAGCGCGCGGTGAAGCGGGGGAAGTCACGGGACGCCGCCCGTGAGTCGGCCGGTATGCCGTGGCGGTACTTGCCCGTGAGGACGCCGCGTCCCAGCGGAGACCAGGGAAGGATGCCGAACCCGAGGGACTGGGCGGCTCCGAGGAGCTCATGCTCGGCCGAGCGGTTGACCAGGGAGTACTCCACCTCGTTGGCCACCAGCGGCACCCGGGCCTGCTCCAGCAGGGACAGCGCCCGCGCGCTCTGCCAGCCGGAGTAGTTCGAGACCCCGACGTAGCGGGCCCGGCCGGTGCTGACCGCCCACTCCAGGGCGGAGAGCGTCTCCGTCAGGGGCGCCTCGTCGCTCCAGGTGTGCACGAGCCACAGGTCGACGTGGTCGGTGCCCAGCCGCTCGAGCGAGGTGTCGAGCTGGTTCAGCAGGCTGAAGCGGGAGGTGTCCACGACCCGTGCCCCTGAGCGCCGGGAGATGCCCGCCTTGGTGCAGACGAGCACCTCGTCGCGGTCGACCTCTTCGTCGATCATGCGACCGAGGAACTCCTCGGCTGCGCCGTCGGAGTAGCCGTGCGCGGTGTCCACGAGGGTCCCGCCCGCCGAGAGGAAGGTGCGCAGCTGCTCGCTGGCGCTCTCGTAGTCGGTGTTGCGGCCCCACGTCATCGTGCCGAGGGCCAGGCGGGAGACCGAGAGGCCAGAGGTCCCCATTCGTCTGCGGCGCATGGCACCGCAGGCTAGCGGGGCAGCGGACGCAGCCCTGCCGCGCCCCGCCGTTAGCCTCTTCTCCCATGGCCACTGATCCCACGGACCGGCGCACCGGACGCATGGAACTCGGCCTGAACCTCGGCTACTTCGGCATGGGCATGGACGCCGACGGCGTCGCGGTGGCCCAGGAGGCCGAGCGCCTCGGCTACGCCGTGGTGTGGGCGGCCGAGGCCTACGGCTCCGACGTGCCCACCGTCCTCGCGTGGGTGGGCGCCCGGACCGAGCGGATCGGTCTCGGCTCAGCGGTCATGCAGATCCCGGCCCGCACCCCCGCCATGACGGCGATGACCGCCGCCACGCTGGACACCCTCTCCGGCGGCCGCTTCCGCCTCGGCCTCGGCGTCTCCGGCCCCCAGGTCAGCGAGGGCTGGCACGGGGTGCGCTTCACAGCCCCGCTGGGGCGCACGCGCGAGTACGTGGACATCGTGCGCATGGCGCTTCGCCGCGAACGGGTGGCCCACGAGGGCCGGCACTTCACCCTGCCGCTGCCCGACGGGCCGGGCAAGGCGCTCAAGCTCACCCTCCGGCCCCCTCGCGAGGACCTGCCCCTCTACCTCGCCGCGGTGGGGCCCAAGAACCTCGAGCTCGCCGGTGAGATCGCCGACGGGTGGCTGGCCGTCTTCTTCAGCCCGGAGCACTGCGCCGACCAGCTCGAGTCGGTGGCGACCGGACGCCGACGCTCCGGCCGAGCGACCGGCGCCGACCCGCTGGAGGGCTTCGACATCGCACCCTCGGTGCCGGTGTGCGTCGCCGCCGACGTCGAGGCCGCCGCGGCGGCCGTCAGCGGCTACGCGGCGCTCTACGTCGGCGGCATGGGCTCGCGGGAGAAGAACTTCTACAACCAGCTCGCCTGCCGGATGGGGTTCGAGGAGGAGGCCCGGCGCGTGCAGGAGCTGTACCTCTCCGGCCGGCACCGCGACGCGGCCGCCGCCGTGCCGTTCGAGCTCATCGACTCCACCTGCCTGATCGGCCCCCGCGAGCGCATCCGGGAGCGGCTGCACCGGTACGCCGAGGTCGGTGTCGGTACCCTCTCCGTGGCGCCCTTCGCGGCCTCCCTGGAGGACCGGCTGCATGTCGTGCGCATGATGGCTGAGCTCATGGACGAGACCGGCCTGTCCGCCCCCGCCGCCCCCGACTCCGCCTCCGACAAGGACGTGCTGTGACCCTGACCTACCTCGACGCGATCATCCTCGGCATCGTCGAGGGACTCACCGAGTTCCTGCCCATCTCGTCCACGGGCCACCTGACCATCACCGAGAAGCTGCTCGGGCTGCCCGTCGACGCGAAGGCCGTCACGGCATACACGGCCATCATCCAGCTCGGAGCCATCGCTGCGACCTTCCTCTTCTTCGCCAAGAAGATCGCCCGGCTCTTCCTGGCCTGGGTGCGCGGCCTGACCACCGAGGAGGGCCGTCGCAGCCCCGACTACAGGCTCGCCTGGGCGGTCATCGTCGGGTCGCTGCCGGTCGGCGTCGTCGGCTTCGTCCTCAGGGACGCCATCGAGGGCCCGCTCCGCTCCCTGTGGGTGGTGGCTGCGGCGCTGCTGCTGTGGAGCGCGGTCATGTGGGCAGCGGAGCGCCGGCACGAGGTGCTCGCCCGCCGGGGCGTCCAGCGCGGCGAGCACGACCTGACCCTGCGTGACGGGCTCGTGATCGGCCTCGTTCAGTGCCTGTCGCTCATCCCCGGCGTCTCCCGCTCCGGTGCCACGATCTCGGCCGGCCTGCTGCGAGGGGTCGACCGCGTGACGGCGACCGAGCTGTCCTTCTTCATGGCGATCCCCGCGCTGACGGCCGCCGGGGTCTTCCAGGCCGTCGAGCAGCGCGACGACCTCGTCGAGCTCGGGTTCGGCCAGATGGCGGTCGGCATCGTGGTCGCCTTCGTCGTGGCCTACGTCTCGATCGCCTGGCTGCTGAAGTACGTCGCCAACCACTCGATCATGGTCTTCGTCTGGTACCGCGTCGTCCTCGGCGTCCTGCTGGCCGGCGCCCTCGCGGCGGGCGTCATCAGCGCCACCTGACGTCGGCCCGGTGGGCTCAGAGCCAGCCCGACCGCCGGAACGCCCGGTAGAGGCTGAGGCAGGCCACGGCCATCACCGTCAGCACCGCGGGGTAGCCCCACACGTGGGTCAGCTCGGGCATGTGCTCGAAGTTCATCCCGTAGATCCCGGCCACCATGGTGGGCACCGCGGCGATCGCCACCCAGGCCGAGATCTTGCGCATGTCGCTGTTCTGCTGCACGGAGATCTGCGCCAGGTGGGCGTTCAGCACGTCCGTGAGCAACCGGTCGTACGACTCGACGTGGTCGATGACCTTGAGCAGGTGGTCGGCGACGTCGCGCAGCAGCAGGCGCATCTCCTTGTCGGAGATCGGCGAGCGTGAGCCGTCGTGGAGCAGGCTCAGCGGACCGGCCAGCGGCACGGCCGCGCGCCGGAACTCCAGCACCTCGCGCTTGAGCCGGTAGATGCTCGAGGAGTCGACGTGGCGGGCTCCGGAGAAGACCACCTCCTCGATCTCGTCGAGGTCCACCTGCAGCTCGCGGTCGATCGCGAGGTAGTTGTCGACGATGGAGTCCATGACGGCGTGCAGCACCGCGACCTCGCCGTGCTGGAGCTGGTCGGGGTGTGCCTCGAGCTTGCGCCGCACGTCGACGAGGGGGTTCGCCTCGCCCTTGCGCACCGTCACGACGAACCGGTCGCCGACGAACAGCATGACCTCGCCCGTCTCGATGTCGGAGGTCTCCTCCACGTACCGGAGGGTCTTGAGCACGACGAAGATCGTGTTGTCGTAGAGCTCGACCTTGGCCCGCTGGTTGCCCTTGACGGCGTCCTCCACCGCGAGCGGGTGCAGGTGCAGCTCGTCGTTGACGAGGTCGAACTCGGCGTCGGTGGGGTCCTTCAGGCCGATCCAGAGGAACCCGCTGCGCTCGCCGCCGGCCCGCAGCCCGTCGAGCTCGTCGCTGAGGTCCCCGCAGGGCTCGCGCCTGCCGTCGCGGTACACCGCCTGGTCCATGATCACAGTCGGTACTCCACCACGTGGACGCCTCCGCCGCACGCACCACGACGTAGAGTGCGGCCGTGCCCATCTGCCTGCTGGTCCGCCACGGCCACTCGACCGCCAACGCCGAGGGCGTCCTCGCCGGTCGCATCGCGGGCGTGCAGCTCGACGACACCGGGCGCCGGCAGGTGGCGGCGCTGGCGGCCCGGTTCACCGGGCTCAGCCTGGCCAGGGTCGTCAGCAGCCCCCTCGAGCGCTGCCGCGACACCGCGGCGGCGGTGGCCGGTGCCGTGACGCCGGCCGTGCAGGTCGAGCTCGACGAGGGTCTGTGGGAGTGCGCCTACGGCGCCTGGACCGGGCGGCGCATCACCGAGCTCGCCGAGGATCCGCTGTGGCGGGTGGTGCAGGACCAGCCGAGCGCCGCCCGCTTCCCCGAGCACGACGAGTATGCCGCGGAGAGCCTGCTCGAGATGCGTCACCGGGTCGTGGCGACGGTGCGGCGCCACGACGCCGAGGTGGCCGCGGAGCACGGTCCGCACGCCCTGTGGGCGGCAGTGACGCACGGCGATGTCATCAAGGCCGTGCTCGCGGATGCCGCCGGCAGCCACTTCGACCACCTCCAGCGGTTCCGTGCCGACCCCGCCTCCGTGTCGGTGGTCCACTTCACCGAGCGCCGCCCGTTCCTCGTCGGCTCGAACGACACGGGGTCCGACCTCGCACGGCTCGTGCCCCCTGTGAAGCCCGAGGTCCCGGAGGGCGACGCCCCGGTGGGCGGTGGCTCCGCCGAGGTGGAGCCGGTGCGGTGAAGCGGGTCTAGAGTTCCAGACATGTCGGTATCCGAGTTCGACCCGCCCGACCGCTTCGTGGCCGGCACCGTGGGCCCGCCCGGGCAGCGGACCTTCTTCCTCCAGGCCAGCGAGGGGCGCCGGCTGGCGTCGGTGTCACTGGAGAAGCAGCAGGTCAGCGTGCTGGCCGACCGCATCAACGACATGCTCGACAGCTACGCCGGGGGAGCCGGCGGCGACCACGCCGCCGCCGCCGTCGAGGACAACGCGCCGCTCGACACCCCCATCGAGGACGAGTTCCGCGTCAACACGCTCAGCCTCGGCTGGGACGAGGACCGCCAGGTGGTCGTCATCGAGTGCCTCGACCGCGACCCCGACGAGGTCACGATCGAGGAGGACGAGGACGCGAGCGGCCTCCTGCCGGACGAGCCACGGCTGATCCGGGTCGTGCTGACCCCCGCCCGGGCCCGGGCCTTCGCCCGCCGCTGCCAGGCCGTGGTCTCGGCCGGTCGTCCCCCGTGCCCCTTCTGCGGCGGGCCCCTCGAGGTCGACGGGCACATCTGCCCCCGGGCCAACGGGTACCGGCGCTGACCGGTCAGGCGCCCGGCACCGCCGACGTCCTCGCTGTCCTCGCCGAGGGCGAGATCACCCTCGTCGGCCGGCTGGCCGACGCCTCGAACCACGCCTTCCTGGCCGAGGTCACCGCCGGCGAGCAGTCGCTCCTGGCCATCTACAAGCCGGTGGCGGGGGAACGGCCCCTGTGGGACTTCCCCGACGGCACCCTCGCCGGCCGCGAGACGGCGGCCTTCCTCGTCTCGGAGGCCGGGGGGTGGGACGTGGTGCCCGAGACCGTCCTGCGTTCCGGTCCGCGGGGGCCCGGCTCCCTTCAGCGCTGGGTGGGCGACCCGGGGGAGCCGCAGGACTACGTCGTCGACGTCGTGGCCCCCGACGCCATCCCTCCCGGTTGGCTCCCGGTACTGAGCGGCGAGGGCGAGGACGGTGGGCCGGTCGTCGTCGTGCACGAGGACTCACCCGCGGTGGCGGCCGTCGCCGCCTTCGACGCGGTGATCAACAACAGCGACCGCAAGGGCTCGCACCTCGTGCGCGAGGGCGTGGCGGTGCGCGGCTTCGACCACGGCGTCTCGCTCCACAGCGACGACAAGCTGCGCACCGTGCTGTGGGGCTTCGCCGGCCGATCCCTGCCGGAGGATGAGCTCGTCCGGCTCCACCGGCTCGACGACGCCCTGGCCGCAGGGTCCGGGCTCCCGGCAGCGCTGGGCGCCCACCTCACCGAGGCCGAGCTCGCCGCCCTGCAGCGGCGCGTCCGCCGCCTGCTGGAGCTGCCGGCATACCCGCTGCCCGGCCACGGCTGGCCGGCCATCCCCTGGCCGCCGCTGTGAGCAGCGGCGCACGTAGGCTGCACCCGTGATCTCCTGGCCTTCCCCCTTCATCCCGGCCGTGCCGGGCACCGGCCTGCCGGTGCGTGTCTTCGACACCGCGTCCGGGTCGGTCCGCCCGGTCGCGGCCGGACCGACCGCGAGGATGTACGTCTGCGGGATCACGCCCTACGACGCCACCCACCTCGGCCACGCGGCCACCTACGTCACCTTCGACGTGCTCGGACGGGCGCTGCGCGACGCCGGCCACGAGGTGCTCTACGTGCAGAACATCACCGACGTCGACGACCCCCTCATCGAGCGGGCCGAACGCGACGGACTGCACTGGGAGCACCTCGCCACCGCGGAGGTCGCGCTGTTCCGCGAGGACATGACCGACCTGGCCATCATCCCGCCCGACCACTACATCGGCGTCGTCGAGAGCATCCGACCGATCGCGGCCGCAGTCGTCGAGCTGCTCGACAAGGGCGTGGCCTACCGGGTGGAGACGCCCGAGTCGGAGTCCGACGACATCTACTTCGACCTCGCGAGCGACCCCGGCTTCGGCTCGGTCTCCGGGTGGACGCGCGAGCAGATGATGGAGGTCTTCGCCGACCGCGGCGGCGACCCCGACCGCGCGGGCAAGCGCGACCCCTTCGACCCGCTGTTGTGGCGCGCGGCCCGCGAGGGCGAGCCCTGGTGGGAGAACGACCAGCTCGGGCCGGGCCGTCCCGGCTGGCACATCGAGTGCAGCTGCATCGCCCTGCAGTTCCTCGGCACGAGCTTCGACATCCAAGGTGGCGGCAGCGACCTGGTGTTCCCGCACCACGAGATGAGCGCCTCCCAGGCGGTAGCGCTCACGGGCGAGCGGCCGTTCGCCCGGTGCTACGTGCACCAGGCGATGGTCGGCCTCGACGGCGAGAAGATGAGCAAGTCCAAGGGAAACCTCGTGCTCGTCTCGAAGCTGCGGGCCGACGGCGTCGACCCCATGGCCATCAGGCTTGCGCTCCTCAGCCAGCACTACCGCACCGACTGGGACTGGACTGCGGCCCACCTCGAGCAGGCCGAACAGCGCCTGGAGACCTGGCGCTCGGCCATGTCGGTCAATACCGGGCCCACCGCCGACGCCACGCTGCAACGGGTCCGTGAGCGCGTGGCCGACGACCTCGACACCCCCGGGGCCCTCGCGGCCGTCGACCGGTGGGCGCAGGAGAGCCTCACCCATGGCGGGGACGACCCCGCCGCGCCGGGCATCATCGCCCGGATGCTGGACTCCCTGCTGGGCGTCAGGCTCTAGCCGCACCCGGCCGCGACGGTGGCGGCCGGTTCAGCCCGTGGTGCCGCCGTCGTGGCCTCGGCGGCGCAGGTAGCGCTCGAACTCGCGGGCGATCGCGTCACCGCTCGCCTCCGGCAGGTCGGCGGTGTCCTGCGCCTCCTCGAGGGACTGGACGTACTCCGCGACCTCGTCGTCGGTCTCGGCGAGCTCGTTGATCCCGCGCTCCCACGCCTTCGCGGCCTCGGACAGGTCGCCGTGGGGGACCGGGGAGTCGAGCAGCTCCTCGAGCTTGGAGACCAGGGCCAGGGTGGCCTTGGGCGACGGCGAGTGGCCGGCGTAGTGCGGCACGGCGGCCCAGCACGAGATGGACTGGAGGCCGGCCTGGGTCGCGGCGTCGGCCAGCACCCCCACGATCCCGGTGGGGCCCTCGTACTTGCTGGGCTCGAGGTCGTAGCGGTGGAGGACGTCCTCGCTGTCGGAGGTCGCCGTGACCGGGATGGGCCGGGTGTGGGCCACGTCGGCCATCAGTGCGCCCAGGGTGAACACCGTGCTGATCCCGGCCTGCTGGGCGAACTCCATCAGCTCGATGGTGAAGGCGCGCCACCGGAACGACGGCTCGATGCCCTGCACGAGGATCACGTCGCGGTCGATGCCGGGGGTTGTCGCCAGCAGGATCCTGGTGGTGCGCCAGCTGATCCGGCGGCGGCCCTCGTCGAGCACCACCCGGGGTCGGTTGACCTGGAAGTCGTAGTAGTCCTCCGGGTCGAGGGCGGCGATGGGCTCGGCGTCCCAGATGTCGATGAGGTGGTCGACCACCGCTGTCGCGGCTTCTCCGGCGTCGTTCCAGCCCTCGAAGGCGGCGATCATCACGGGGTCCCGCAGCTCCGGAACGTCCTCGAGCTCGATCAACGCAGCGCCTCCTGTCGGTACTCCTGCACTGCCCACCCTACGGAATGCGACCCCGGTGGCGAGCAGGTCTCTCAGTAGACTCGCCGGGAACCCCCTCGACGACCGTGAAGGCAGACCACTGTGAGCAGCCGCTCCGACCTCTTCCGCAACGCACTCGGTGAGCGGGTGCTCGTCGCCGACGGCGCCATGGGGACCATGCTCCAGGCCGCCGACCCCTCCCTCGAGGACTTCCAGGGCTACGAGGGCTGCAACGAGATCCTGAACGTCACCCGGCCCGACATCGTCAGGTCGGTCCACGACGCCTACCTCGAGGTCGGCGTCGACGCCATCGAGACCAACACCTTCGGGGCCAACCTCGCGAACCTGGGCGAGTACGACATCCCCGAGCGCATCCACGAGCTGGCCGAGGCAGGGGCGCGCATCGCCCGCGAGGCGGCCGACCGCTGGTCGACCGACGCCAAGCCGCGGTTCGTGCTGGGTTCGATGGGCCCCGGCACCAAGCTGCCCTCGCTCGGGCACGCCCCGTATGCCGCGCTGCGTGACGCCTACGCCGAGCAGGCCCGCGGCCTGGTCGCCGGGGGCGCCGACGCGTTCCTCATCGAGACCTCGCAGGACCTGCTCCAGGCCAAGGCTGCCGTGGTCGGGTGCAAGCGGGCGCTCGCCGAGACGGGCGAGTCGCTCCCCGTGCTCGTGCAGGTGACCGTCGAGACGACCGGGACCATGCTGCTGGGCTCGGAGATCGCGGCCGCGCTCACCGCGCTCGAGCCGCTGGGCATCGACGCCATCGGCCTCAACTGCGCCACCGGCCCCGCGGAGATGAGCGAGCACCTGCGGCACCTGTCGCGGCACTCGCGCGTGCCGGTGACGTGCATGCCGAACGCGGGCCTGCCGGTGCTGACCAAGGGCGGGGCCGCGTACCCCCTCACGCCCGAGGAGCTCGCCAAGGCGCACACCCAGTTCGTGGGGGAGTTCGGCCTCGCCCTCGTCGGCGGCTGCTGCGGCACCACGCCGGAGCACCTGCGCCAGGTCGTCGAGGCGGTGGGCGGCCGGCAGGTGAGGCGCCGCCGCCCGCGCACCGAGGCGTCGGTGGCCTCGCTGTACCAGTCAGTGCCCTTCCGACAGGACGCGTCCTACCTCTCGATCGGCGAGCGCACCAACGCCAACGGCTCCAAGGCCTTCCGCGAGGCGATGCTCGAGGGCCGCTGGGACACCTGCGTGGAGATCGCGCGCGACCAGACCCGCGACGGCGCGCACCTGCTCGACGTCTGCGTCGACTACGTCGGCCGCGACGGGGTGGCCGACATGAAGCAGGTGGTCAGCCGGCTGGCCACCTCCAGCACGCTCCCCCTGGTGCTCGACTCCACCGAGCCGGCGGTCATCGAGGCCGGACTCGAGATGCTCGGCGGCCGTGCGGTCATCAACTCGGTCAACTTCGAGGACGGCGACGGCCCGGGCTCGCGGTACCAGCGGATGATGCACCTCGCCAAGGAACACGGGGCCGCGGTGGTGGCCCTGACCATCGACGAGGAGGGCCAGGCCCGCACCAGGGACAGGAAGGTCGCCATCGCCTCGCGGCTGATCGACGCGCTGACCGGGGACTGGGGCATGGCGGTCGGCGACATCGTCGTCGACACGCTGACCTTCCCCATCGCCACTGGTCAGGAGGAGACCCGCCGCGACGGCCTCGAGACCATCGAGGCGATCCGCGAGATCAAGCGGCGCTACCCGGAGGTGCAGACCACCCTGGGGGTCTCCAACGTCTCGTTCGGCCTCTCGCCCGCCTCTCGCATCGTGCTCAACTCCGTGTTCCTGCACGAGTGCGTCAAGGCCGGCCTGGACTCGGCCATCGTGCACGCGGCGAAGATCCTGCCGATGAACCGGATCCCGGACGAGCAGCGCGACGTCGCGCTCGACCTCGTCTACGACCGTCGGCGCGACGGCTACGACCCGCTCGAACGGTTCCTCGAGATCTTCTCGGGCGTCGACACCGCCTCGATGAAGGCGACCCGGGCCGACGAGCTGCTCGCCCTGCCCCTCGAGGAGCGCCTGGCCCGGCGCATCATCGACGGCGAGCGCAAGGGGCTCGAGGAGGACCTGCAGGCGGCGCTCGACAAGGGCACCGGCCCGCTCGACGTCATCAACGACCACCTCCTCGAGGGTATGAAGACCGTCGGCGAGCTGTTCGGCAGCGGGGAGATGCAGCTGCCCTTCGTGCTGCAGTCCGCCGAGACCATGAAGGCCGCCGTCGCCTACCTCGAACCCTTCATCGAGGAGCAGCTCGGCGGCGGCAGGCGCGAGGCCAAGGCCCGCGTGCTCCTCGCGACCGTCAAGGGCGATGTGCACGACATCGGCAAGAACCTCGTCGACATCATCTTGTCCAACAACGGGTACGAGGTCGTCAACCTCGGCATCAAGCAGCCCATCACGGAGATCATCCGCGCCGCGGAGGAGAACGAGGTCGACGCCATCGGCATGTCGGGGTTGCTCGTGAAGTCGACGGTGGTGATGAAGGAGAACCTCGAGGAGCTCAACTCCCGCGGCATGGCGGCGCGCTGGCCCGTGCTCCTCGGCGGCGCCGCCCTCACCCGCGCCTACGTCGAGAACGACCTCGCCGAGCTCTACGAGGGTGAGGTCCGCTACGCCCGCGACGCCTTCGACGGCCTGCGGCTGATGGACGCCGTGGCCCTGGCGAAGACCAACCCCGACGTGCAGCTCGCCGACGCCCTGCCCGAGCTGCGACGGCGGCGGGTCCGGCAGGTCGAGCAGCACCACGACGACGCGGCGCTCACCGACACCACGCGCTCCGACGTGGCGGTCGACAACGCCATCCCGACCCCGCCGTTCTGGGGCACCCGAGTGGTCAAGGGGGTGGCGCTCGCCGACTACACCGCCTACCTCGACGAGCGGGCGACGTTCCTCGGCCAGTGGGGGCTGAAGCCGACCCGGGGCGCCGACGGTCCCTCCTACGACGACCTCGTCGAGACCGAGGGCCGCCCCCACCTGCGGATGTGGCTCGACCGGCTCAAGACCGAGGACCTGCTCGAGGCGGCGGTCGTGTACGGCTACTTCCCCTGCTACAGCGAGGGCAACGACCTGGTCGTGCTCTGGCACGAGCGGGGCCCGGCGGGCGAGCCGGAGGGCAGCGAGCGGACCCGGTTCACCTTCCCGCGCCAGCGCCGCGACCGCAGGCTGTGTCTGGCCGACTTCTTCAAGAGCCACGACCGGTATGCCGCCGACGGCGTCCCGGACGTCGTCTCCTTCCAGCTCGTGACCATGGGGTCGAAGGTCGCCCAGGCGACCGCGCAGATGTTCGCCGCCGACGCCTACCGCGACTACCTCGAGCTGCACGGCCTGTCCGTCCAGCTGACCGAGGCGCTCGCCGAGATGTGGCACGCCCGGGTGCGAGAGGAGCTCGGCTTCGGTGACGAGGACAGCCCGGAGCTCGCGGACATCCTGCGCCAGCGGCACCGGGGGTCGCGCTACTCCTTCGGCTACCCGGCCTGCCCCGACCTCGAGGACCGCGCCAAGCTGGTCGCGCTGCTCGAGCCCGAGCGGATCGGCGTCTCCCTCTCCGAGGAGCTGCAGCTGCACCCCGAGCAGTCGACCGACGCGCTCGTCG
Source organism: Knoellia sp. p5-6-4 (assembly GCF_029222705.1). Classification (NCBI taxonomy): domain Bacteria; kingdom Bacillati; phylum Actinomycetota; class Actinomycetes; order Micrococcales; family Intrasporangiaceae; genus Knoellia; species Knoellia sp. p5-6-4. The sequence continues at coordinate 66,693 of NZ_JARGZF010000002.1, read as the reverse complement.
TCCACCACCCGGAGGCCAAGTACTTCAATGCCGGCTGACAGCGCTTCGCCGACCACCCCGACCCGCACGGGTGACCTGCCCGCCGCCGTTTTCTGGGACATGGACGGCACCCTCGTCGACACCGAGCCCTACTGGATCCGGGCCGAGCACGCGCTCGTCGAGGAGCACGGCGGGGTGTGGAACGAGGAGTACGCCCACGAGCTGGTCGGCAACGACCTCATGGTCTCCGCCGAGTTCATCCGGACCCATTCGCCGGTCACCCTCTCGCCGGTCGAGATCGTGGAGGAGCTGCTGCGCAGGGTCATCGTGCAGGTGCGCGAGCACGTGCCGTGGCGCCCGGGGGCCCGCGAGCTGCTGGCCGCCCTCGGCGAGGCCGGAGTGCCCTGCGTGCTCGTCACCATGTCGTGGCGCTCGCTGGCCGACGCCGTCGTCGGGGCCCTGCCAGCGGGAGCCTTCGCGGCCCTGGTGACCGGCGACGAGGTCGAGCACGGCAAGCCGCACCCCGAGCCCTACCTGGCTGCTGCCAGGCTCCTGGGCGTCGACGTGGCCGACTGCGTCGCCATCGAGGACTCGCCCACCGGCGTCCGCTCGGCCGTCGACGCCGGTGTCCCGACCGTGGCGGTGCCCCACGTGGTGCCGGTGCCCCTCATGGCCGGCTCGGTGCAGCTGCCGTCGCTGCGTGGGCTGGCCCCGCACGACCTGACGTCGGTCTTCGTCGGCCGCTGAGCCCGCCAGCCGGGGTCACCGGCTCAGTCCTCGGCCTTCTCGGCCTCTCCCGAGCGCTGCGGGTCGAGCGCGAGCAGGCTGGCGTGGTCGGGAAGTGGGGGAGGGGTGCCGCCCCAGGCCGGGCACAGCGCCCGGTGGTCGCACCAGTCACAGAGCCGGGAGGTGCTGGGCCGCCAGTCGCCGGTCTCGGCAGCGCGCTGGATGGCGGCCCAGAGCGCCTTCAGCTTGCGCTCGGTCGCCCGCAGGTCGGCCTCGTCGGGGCTGTAGCGCACCGTCTCGCCGTTGCCGAGGTAGACCAGCTGCAGCAGCGTGGGGACCTCTCCGCGCAGCCGCCACAGCACCAGCGCGTAGAACTTCATCTGGAACAGCGCCTTGCCCTCGAACAGCTCCGAGGGCGACCGGCCGGTCTTGTAGTCGACGACCCGCATCGCCCCCGACGGCGCGACGTCCAGGCGGTCGACGTACCCGCGCAGCACGAGGCCGTCGAAGTCGGCCTCGACGTACAGCTCCCGCTCGGCGGGCTCGAGGCGGGTCGGGTCCTCGAGGGTGAACCACCGCTCGATCAGGGCGGTCGCCTCGGCGTACCACCCGTCGTGCGAGGGCAGGTCGTCGGCGTGGTCGTCGACCAGGGCCGCCAGCTCGGGTTCGGCCTCCTTGAGGGCTGCCCACTCCGGCGCCACGAGGGCCGCCGCGGCCTCCGAGGTGCGCTCGTGGGCGGGCAGGTCGAACAGGCGCTCGAGGACCGCGTGGACGAGGGTGCCGCGGGCGGCCGCCGGGCTGGGCGGGGAGGGGAGCCGGTCGATGACCCGGAACCGGTAGAGCAGCGGGCACTGCATGAAGTCAGACGCCCGGCTGGGGGAGAGTGCGGCAACCATGCAGCGCACTCTAGAAGAGGGCCCTGACATAGGGTCAGCAGCATGCAGCCGCGAGAGCGCCGCCCCGGGGTCAAGGTCGCGACTGTCGCCGGCGTGCCGGTCTACATCGGTGGCAGCTGGGCCCTGATCGGGTTGGTGCTGGTCGCGCTCCTCGGGCCCTCGATCGCGCGGAGCCGCCCGGACCTCGGGTTCCTCGCCTACGGTGTCGCCGCCCTCATCGCCGTCCAGCTGCTCGTGGCCGTGCTGGTGCACGAGGCGGCCCACGCCATCGCCGCCCGGGCGTTCGGCCTCCCCGTCCTGCGAGTGGTCGCCGACCTCTGGGGCGGCCACACGGCCTTCGAGTCGGGCCGCTCGACCCCGGGCGCGGCCGCCGTCATCGCCGCCGTCGGGCCCCTCGCGAACGGACTGCTCGCACTCCTCGCCTGGCTGGGCCTGCAGACCGGGCCCACCGGCATACCCCGCACGCTCCTCGGGGGCTTCGCCGTCCTCAACGCGGCGCTGGCCGGGTTCAACCTGCTCCCCGGGCTCCCCCTCGACGGCGGGCAGCTCGTGGAGTCGGCGGTCTGGAAGATCACTGGGAGCCGACCCAGGGGCATGGTCGTGGCCGGCTGGTGCGGACGGGTGGTCACCGCGCTGGTGGTCGTCTACGTGCTGGCGCGTCCGCTGGCGCTCGGCAGGCCGGTCGACCTGTTCGACCTCGGCTGGGCCATGTTCATCGCGGTCTTCCTGTGGGCGGGTGCCTCCTCGGCCATCCGCGGCGGACAGGTCCTCTCGGCCGTGCAGCAGGTGCCGGTCGCGGAGGTGCTGCGCCCGGCGCTGGCCGTTCCCGAGGACGAGCGGCTCGACAACGCCCTCGCCAGGTGGGTGCCGGGACAGGTCATCGTGGTCCTCGACGCCTCGGGCCTGCCCATCGCCGTCGTCGAGCCGGAGGCGGTCGGGCACGTCCCGCACGGCCGGTACGCGGAGACGGGGATGACCGCCGTCTCGCGGCCCCAGCCGAAGGGCTGGGCGGTCGAGGTGGCACCGGACGCCGACATCGTCCCGGTGATCACCGCCATGCAGACTCTGGGCACGCCGCTGGTGGCGATCACGCACGAGGGCCGCTTCCTCGGCATCGCCACCGCCGAGGACGTGAACCGCGCGGTCGAGCGTCTCTGAGCCACAACTAGACTGGCGCGCCATGACCAGCGCCGAGCAGCCAGACACCTCCACCGGCCCGATCGGCGCCTCCCTGCGCCGGGGTCCCTTCGCGGTGGGGGACCGGGTGCAGCTGACCGATCCCAAGGGCAGGCTGCACACCATCACCCTGGAGCCCGGTCGCGAGTTCCACACCCACCGCGGCCGCCTGGCGCACGACGACCTCATCGGAGGACCCGACGGCTCCGTGGTCAGGAACACCGCCGGCGTGGAGTACCTCGCCCTGCGTCCGCTGCTGTCCGACTACGTGATGTCCATGCCGCGCGGGGCGGCTGTGGTCTACCCCAAGGACGCCGGCCAGATCGTCACGATGGCCGACATCTTCCCCGGTGCACGGGTCGTGGAGGCGGGCGTCGGGTCCGGGGCGCTGTCCATGTCACTGCTGCGGGCGGTGGGCGAGCAGGGCAGCCTCCACTCGTTCGAGCGTCGCGAGGACTTCGCCGACATCGCCAAGGGCAACGCCCGGGCCTTCTTCGGGGTCGACCACCCCGCCTGGCAGGTCACCGTGGGCGACCTCGTCGAGGAGCTCCCGAAGGCGGTCGAGGACGGCACCGTGGACCGGGTCGTGCTCGACATGCTGGCGCCGTGGGAGTGCCTCGGGGCGGTCGCCGACGCGCTGCTGCCCGGTGGCGTGCTCATCTGCTACGTCGCCACCGCGACCCAGCTCTCCCGCGTGGCCGAGGCGATCCGCGACCACGGCGGCTTCACCGAGCCCGAGGCGTGGGAGTCGCTGGTGCGCGGCTGGCACCTCGAGGGCCTCGCGGTGCGGCCGCAGCACCGGATGCACGGCCACACCGGCTTCCTCATCACCACCCGCCGCCTCGCTCCCGGCGTCACGCCGCCCCTGCGCAAGCGGCGTCCCGCCAAGGGCGCGTACGGAGAGGAGGGCGCCGACACCGCGGCCGACCACGAGGCTTTCGGCCAGACCGGCGAGTGGACGCCCGAGGACATCGGGGAGCGGACCCCCTCGGACAAGAAGGTCCGAAAGCTGCGGCGATCTGTGACCCAAACCTCCGTGAACGAGGGGTAGTTCGGCGTTAGGGTCGGTTATCGGCCGCCGAGAGCGGTCGGACCTTCGATGTGAGGGAGCCGACATGAGCGACAAGACGAGCCACCGCGGCGACGACCACGCCGAGGAGCGCCGCCAGCAGCAGCTGCTCGCCGAGGAGGTGGCGGCCCTGCGCCAGCGCCTGGCCGACGCTCCCGCCCGCTCCCGCGAGCTCGAGACCAAGGTGCTGCAGCTCCAGTCGAACCTCGCCACCATCTCGTCGCAGAACGAACGCCTCGTGCGCACGCTCAAGGAGGCGCGCGAGCAGATCGTCACGCTCAAGAGCGAGGTCGACCGGCTGGCCCAGCCGCCGGCCGCCTACGGCATCGTGCTCGAGTCCTACGACGACGCCACGGTCGACATCCTGACCGGCGGCCGGAAGATGCACGTGGCGGTGAGCCCGGCGGTCGACCCGGGCGAGCTGTCCTCCGGCCGGGAGGTCCGCCTCAACGAGGCCATGAACGTGGTCGCCACCTGCGGCTTCGAGCGGGTCGGCGAGGTCGTCATGATCAAGGAGCTCCTCGACGACGACCGCGTCCTCGTCGTGGCCCACGCCGACGAGGAGCGCGTGGTGCGGATGGCCGAGTCCCTCGTCGGCGAGCCGATCCGGGTCGGCGACGCCCTGATGCTCGAACCCCGTTCCGGCTTCGTCTACGAGCGGATCCCGAAGGCCGAGGTCTCCGAGCTCGTGCTCGAGGAGGTCCCCGACATCGACTACGAGGACATCGGTGGCCTGGCGGGCCAGATCGAGGCGATCCGCGACGCCGTCGAGCTGCCCTACCTGCACCCCGACCTCTTCCTCGAGCACAAGCTGAAGCCGCCGAAGGGCGTGCTGCTCTACGGCCCGCCAGGGTGCGGCAAGACGCTCATCGCGAAGGCGGTCGCGTCGTCGCTGGCCCGCAAGGTCGCCGAGCGGGAGGGCAAGCCGGTCGGCAAGTCGTTCTTCCTGAACATCAAGGGCCCCGAGCTGCTCAACAAGTACGTCGGCGAGACCGAGCGCCACATCCGGCTCATCTTCCAGCGGGCCCGCGAGAAGGCGTCCGGGGGCACGCCCGTCGTCGTGTTCTTCGACGAGATGGACAGCCTGTTCCGCACCCGCGGCTCGGGCGTCTCCTCGGACGTCGAGACCACGATCGTGCCGCAGCTGCTCTCGGAGATCGACGGTGTCGAGCGCCTCGAGAACGTCATCGTCATCGGCGCCTCCAACCGCGAGGACATGATCGACCCCGCGATCCTGCGGCCCGGCCGCCTCGACGTGAAGATCAAGATCGAGCGCCCGGACGCCGAGAGCGCCCGCGACATCTTCACCAAGTACCTCGTCGCCGACCTGCCCCTGCACGAGCACGACCTCGCCGAGCACGGCGGCTCACCGCAGGCAACGGTCGACGCCATGATCACCGCGGCCGTGGAGCGGATGTACTCCGAGATCGAGGAGAACCGCTTCCTGGAGGTGACCTACGCCAACGGCGACAAGGAGGTCCTCTACTTCAAGGACTTCAACAGTGGCGCGATGATCCAGAACATCGTCGACCGGGCGAAGAAGATGGCCATCAAGGACTTCCTCACCCAGGGCCAGCGCGGCATCCGCGTCGACCACCTGCTCGCGAGCTGCGTCGACGAGTTCAAGGAGAACGAGGACCTGCCCAACACGACGAACCCCGACGACTGGGCACGCATCTCCGGCAAGAAGGGCGAGCGGATCGTCTACATCCGCACGCTCATCACCGGCAAGTCCGGAACCGAGCCGGGGCGCTCGATCGACAACGTCGCCAACACCGGCCAGTACCTGTAGCTCGCCCGGCCACCTGAAGGTCGCCAGGGACCGGGGTGGGCGGGAGGCCACGGATTCCCCCCACTCCGGTCAAGGAAGGACAAGGACGCGGGCCGGTCGGCCCCCCGCGCCCTACGGTGGAGGCATGTTCCCTCGATACGCCCTCTGCAACGGGGGGACCCGCGACGGCAAGCGGTATCCGCTGCACCGCGAGATCCGCCCGGGGTTCGAGTTCACGTGGGACGGCTCGACCTACCGCGTGCTCCGCCAGGTCGTGCAGACGGGCGCCGGGCCCATGTGGGTCGCCGCCGCGGCCTGAACGCCGACCACCCGGCTCGCCAGCCCAGCAGCAGGGCGCCCAGGACCAGCGTCGCCACGACCACAAAGGCCGGGTCGATGCCCGCGCCCGTGGCCCTGCGCAGGACCATGCCCCCCGCCACCGCGGCTGCCCACACGACGGCACCATCGGTCATGACCCGGCCCAGCGACCCTGGCCCGTCCTGCACCGCGGGGCGGGGCACCGGCCAGCGGCGGTGCCGTGCGCGCACCACCAGCCACCCGAGGGCCGTGCCGGTGAGGAACGGCCAGGCCGTCAGCAGCACGCCGTCCGGGGTCACACCCTCGGCGTGGCTGGAGCGGCCGGCCGCGGCGAACAGGAGCACGGCCAGGGCGTCGGCCGCCAGCGCCCCGACGACGGGGCGGGCACCCGCCCTCACGCGTGGACGGGGTCGAACAGCGTGGGCCGCGGCGGGGCGTGCGAGGGGTCCACGCCGTCGAAGAGGCTGCTGACCGACTCGCCGGCATGGATCCTCGAGATCGCCTCGGCGAACAACCCGGCGACGGAGCGGATCCTCAGCTCGGGCCAGCCCGTCGGCGCCGGCACCGTGTCGGTGGTGACGACCTCGCTGACCATGGGGTGGTCACGGAGCCGCTCGACCGCCCGTCCCGCGAACAGGCCGTGGGTGCACGCCACCGCCGCCTCGCGGCACCCCTGCTCCGCCAGCCGCTCGAGCAGCTCGACGATGGAGCCCCCCGTGGCGATCTCGTCATCGAGCACGATGGCGCGCTTTCCGGCGACGTCGCCGACGATCGCGTCGATGACCACGCGGTCGTCGCCGAGGCGCTGCTTGCTGCCGGCGGCCACAGGCAGGCCGAGCAGCCTGGCGAACTGGGTCGCGGTCTTGGCGTTGCCGAGGTCCGGGGAGACCACGACGCAGTCGCGCAGGTCGCGGTCGCGGAAGTGCTCGGCCAGCACCCCGATGGCCGTCAGGTGGTCGACCGGCACCGAGAAGAAGCCGTGGACCTGGGGTGCGTGCAGCGTCATCGTGAGCACCCGGTCGACCCCCGCGGTGCCCAGCATGTCGGCGACCAGTCGACCACCGAGGGAGATCCGGGAGGCGTCCTTCTTGTCCGACCGCGCGTAGGCGTAGTGGGGAATGACGGCGGTGATCTGGGCCGCGGAGGCCCCGCGTGCCGCGTCGATCATCAGGAGCAGCTCCATGAGGTGGTCCTGCGTGGGCGGCACCAGTGGCTGCACGATGTACACGTCGCGCTGTCGGCAGTTGGCGAGCAGCTGGGCCTGGAGGCAGTCGTTGCTGAACCGGCTGGTCTGGGCGGGGGAGAGTGGCACCGACAGCTCCGCGCAGATGTGCGCCGCGAGCTCGCGGTGGGCGCTGCCGGAGAACACGACGATGTCGCGCATGGGTCGGACTCCTCGGGGCTGGGTGCCGCGCTGCTGACTCGCAGACTATCCGGACTGTCGCCTGCCGTCCTGCTCGGCGGCATACAGGTGGGAGCGGAGCTCGTGCACCAGCTCCGCCCGGTGCTGGGCGCCGGCCGGCACCACCCCGGGGAACGACGCGAATCCGTGGGGCACCCGCACGTAGTTGGTCGCCCTGACCTCCACCCCCGCACGGCGCAGCGCGTCGGCATAGCGCAGGCCGTCGTCGCGCAGCGGGTCGAGGTCCGCGGTCTGCACCAGCGCGGGCGGCAGGCCGCCGAGGTCGCCGAACAGCGGGGAGAGGGCAGGGTCGCGCAGGTCTGCGCCCTGCGCCACGTAGTGGGCCCGGAAGGCGAGGATGCTGGCCAGCGTCAGCACGGGGGCGTGGGCGTGCTCCTGGATCGACGGTGACGCGAGCGTCAGGTCCACCGCGGGGTACACCAGCGCCTGGTGGGCGATGCGAGGTCCACCGCCGCCGCGGCTCGCCAGCGCCACCACCGCCGCGAGGTTGCCACCGGCGCTGTCGCCGCAGACCGCGAGGCGCGAGGTGTCCGCCCGCAGCACCGGGCCGCGGTCGGCCACCCAGCGGGCCGCGTCGATGCAGTCGTGGGCCGCAGTGGGTGCCTTGTGCTCCGGTGCCTTGCGGTAGTCGACGCTCACCACGACGGCCCGGACCTGCTGGGCCAGGTGGGTGCACAGCGGGTCGTACATCACGACGTTGCCCTGGACCCAGCCGCCGCCGTGGAAGAAGAGGACGACCGGGACGTCCGTCTCGGTGTCGCGCACCGCCCGCGGCCGGTAGACGCGCAGCGGCACCTCGTAGCCGTCGCGGGCCGTCGCGGTGCCGTAGGTGATGCCCACCCGGCGGTCGACGGGCCCGGTGACCCAGGTGAAGGGCGGGTGCGCGGGGTAGCTGCGACCGCGCTGGGCCTGGATCTCCTGGAGGCTGAGGCTCTCGACGGGCCTGCGCAGGAAGCGGTCGAGCACCGCGGTGAAGGCTGCGGTGAGGGGTGACATGGCACGGGGGGAGTGGCGCACTGGCCCATCATGGCCACCGGGACGGTGGTGGCGCGGGGTGGGTCCACGTGGGCTGCGTCACGACCTGTGCGGCACGCGGGGGAGGTGGCGCTTAGGGTGCTGCCATGGAGGTTGTCGCATGACCGTCCGCCGCGTGATGGGGATCGAGACCGAGTACGGGATCTCGGTGCCCGGGGATCCCGCGGCCAACCCGATGCTGCTCTCGGGGCAGGTGGTGCACGCCTACGCCTCGGCCCAGGGCATCCGGGCGGCGCACGCCTCCTGGGACTACGCCGACGAGGCGCCCCTTCGCGACGCGCGCGGCTTCGAGATGGGACGCGGCGTCGCCGACGCCAGCCAGCTCACCGACGAGGACGACCCGTCGCTGGCCAACGTCGTGCTGACCAACGGCTCACGGCTCTACGTCGACCACGCCCACCCCGAGTACAGCTCGCCCGAGGTGACCTCGCCGCGCGCCGCCGTGGCCTGGGACCGGGCCGGCGAGCTGATCATGCGCGAGTCGGTGCGGCGCCTCTCGCAGGTCCCTCCCGGGGTGAACCTCTACAAGAACAACACCGACGGCAAGGGCGCCTCGTACGGCACCCACGAGAACTACCTGATGCCCCGCGAGACGCCCTTCAGCGAGATCGTGCGCCACCTCATCCCCTTCTTCGTCGCCCGCCAGGTGGTGACCGGCTCGGGGCGGGTCGGCATCGGCCAGGACTCCCGGACGCCCGGGTTCCAGATCAGCCAGCGCAGCGACTTCTTCGAGGTCGAGGTCGGTCTCGAGACCACCCTGAAGCGGCCCATCGTCAACACCCGTGACGAGCCCCACGCCGTGGCCGACCTGTACCGCCGGTTGCACGTCATCATCGGCGACGCGAACCACTGCGACGTCGCCAACCTGCTCAAGCTCGGCACGACGTCGCTGGTCCTGGCGATGATCGAGGACCGGGCCATCGGCGAGGACCTCACCGTCAACCGCCCGGTGCACACCCTCCACAGGGTCAGCCACGACCCGACCTGCCGCGAGACCCTCGAGCTGCGCGACGGCACGAGGCTCACCGCCGTCCAGCTGCTGTGGCGCTACCACGAGCTCGCCGAGAAGTGGCTCGAGGAGCGGTATGCCGGCGAGCTCGACGACGACACGGCGGAGGTCATGTGGTGGTGGGGAACCGTGCTCGACCGCCTCGAGCGCGACCCCATGGAGGCCGCCAGGGAGGTCGACTGGGTGGCCAAGCTGAAGGTGCTCCAGGGCTACATCGACCGCGACGGCCTCGAGTGGTCCGACCACCGGCTCAAGGCGATCGACATCCAGTGGTCCGACGTCCGCCCGGACAAGGGGCTGTTCCACCGGCTGCGCGCCGCCGGGCACTTCGAGGAGCTCGTCAGCGACGACGAGGTGCTGCACGCGGTGCACGAGCCGCCCGTGGACACCCGGGCCTACTTCCGGGGCAAGTGCCTGGAGAAGTACCCCGACCAGATCGCGGCCGCCTCCTGGGACTCGGTGATCTTCGACGTCCCCGGGCACACCTCGCTGCAGCGGGTGCCCATGCTCGAGCCGCTGCGCGGAACCCGTGCAACCGTCGGGCCGTTGCTCGACCGAAGTGCTGACGCCGCAGCCCTTCTTCGCGAGTTGGCCTCTGCATCGGGCTAGGGTCCGACTAGGTTGATGAGCAGCAGCGTCGTCAGCAGCGACACACACGCCCCCGCACGTGAGGGCGGGCGGGGCTGAGAGCGGAGGTCACGAGATGCCAAGCCAGGAGCAGAGCCGGCCGCAGCGGCGCGACGACGCGCCCGACGAGGCGCCCGAGCCCACCCCGGCATCGCCGGAGGCCAGCGCTCGCAAGGAGAACCTCGACAGCGACATCGACAGCGTGCTCGACGAGATCGACGGCGTCCTGGAGTCCAACGCCGAGGAGTTCGTGCGCGGGTTCGTCCAGAAGGGCGGCCAGTGAGCCTCGGACCCGACGCCGGGAGGCTCCCGGCGGCATACCTCGCCGCAGGCTCCTCCTCCTTCACCGAGTTCGTGGGCGCGCACGCCCCGCACCTTCTTCCCTCGCGACGACCGCTGCCCACCGGAAGCTTCGAGGCCCCGCACGGCACGACCATCGTCGCGGCGACCTTCGCCGGGGGCGTGGTCATGGCCGGAGACCGCCGCGCGACCATGGGCAACATCATCGCCAACCGAGACATGGAGAAGGTCTTCGCCGCCGACGAGTACTCGGCCGTCGGCATCGCGGGCACGGCGGGGATCGCCATCGAGCTCGTGAGGCTCTTCCAGGTCGAGCTCGAGCACTACGAGAAGATCGAGGGCGCGCTCATGTCGCTCGAGGGCAAGGCCAACCGGCTGGCCTCGATGATCCGCGCCAACCTCGGCATGGCCATGCAGGGCCTGTCGGTCGTGCCGCTCTTCGCGGGCTACGACCTCGAGCGCCCCGGGGGCCGGATCTTCTCCTACGACGTCACCGGCGGCTGCTACGAGGAGAAGGACCACCACAGCGTCGGTTCGGGCTCCCTCTTCGCCCGCGGTGCCCTGAAGAAGCTGTGGCGTCCCCGGTTGGGCGTCGACGAGGCGGTCGACGTTGCCGTCGAGGCCATCTACGACGCCGCCGACGACGACTCGGCCACCGGTGGACCGGACCTCAGCCGCCGCATCTGGCCCACCCTCGCGGTCGTCGACGAGGCGGGCGTGCGGTTCCTCCCCGACGACGACCTTCGCGGGGTCGTCGAGCGGGTCCTGGCCCGACGCGACGGCAACCCGGGAGGTGCGCGATGACGAGCATGCCGTTCTACGTCTCGCCCGAGCAGCTGATGAAGGACCGGGCCGACTACGCGCGCAAGGGCATCGCCCGCGGCCGATCGGTGGTCGTGCTCGGTTACGACCGGGGCATCCTGTTCGTCGCCGAGAACCCCTCCCGGGCCCTGCACAAGGTCTCCGAGATCTACGACCGCATCGCCTTCGCGGCGGTCGGCAAGTACAACGAGTTCGAGAACCTGCGGGTCGCCGGTGTGCGGTACGCCGACCTGCGCGGCTACTCCTACGACCGGATCGACGTCACGGCGCGCGGGCTCGCCAACGCCTACGCGCAGACGCTCGGCACGGTGTTCACCCAGGAGTCCAAGCCCTACGAGGTCGAGATCGTCGTGGCCGAGGTCGGCCACGGCCCCGACGACGACCAGATCTACCGACTGACCTACGACGGGTCCGTCGCCGACGAGCACGGCTTCGTGGCGATGGGCGGGGCCGGTGACGTCATCGAGGGTGCGCTCAAGGAGCGCTGGAGGCCGGGGATGAGCCTCGGGGCGGCGCTCACCCTCGCGGTGGAGCTGCTCGGCAAGGACCCGGCCGGCGGACCCGACCGCACCCTGTCGCCCTCGCAGCTCGAGGTGGCGGTGCTCGACCGGGAGCGGCCGCGCCGCACGTTCCGGCGGATCGGAGGTGGGCTGCTGAGCAACCTGCTCAACCACGACAGCAAGGTCCAGGACGCCCCCACCGTCGACGACGCCACACCGGGTCACCACGACATCCTCACGGGGGAGACCCCGCGCGACGCCTCGACCAACCCCCAGACGCAGCGCCCGGACGCACAGGACTCCTGAGCCTTCGGGGCCACCGCCCGTCGCGCCCTAGCCGGGGCCGCTCGCCCGCACGGCAGCGAGTAGCTCCCGCTCGTCGGCGGGGGAGAGGCCTGCCTTGCGGACGCGACCCGGACCCGCCTGGAGCTCCCAGGCCAGGGTGTCGCGCATCGTGTCCTCGAGAGGACGCGTGACGAGCCCGGCAGCTCGGGCGCGACTGGTGTCCCGGTCCATGAAGGCCTCCCAACCGGGCGTGTTGACCCACAGGGGCAGCGAGCGCTGGCCGGCCCACTCCTGGACGCCCCGGGCCGCGAGCCACCCGGGGTCCGCCGCCACCGCCGGGCCGTCGTGGCCCGTCACCGACCGAGCGGTGGCCAGGTGCTGCTCGAGGGGAAGAACCGGTCCCGCCACGTTCATCACGCCCGCAGTGCGGTGCTCCGCGGACTCGACGAGCCAGGCCGCCAGGTCGCGCACGTCGATGAGCTGGGTCCTGAGCGCCGGCGAGTCGGGCACCAGCACCGCGCCGTCGTCGGTGGCGGGGTGGGCGAAGCGCAGCGGCCAGTAGCCGGTGCGGTCGGTGTGGTCGCCCGGGCCGCCGATGAGTCCGGACCGGGCGACCAGCGCGCCGTCCACGCCACGCGCCTGCAGCACGGCCTGCTCGCAGGCGACCTTGCCCTCGCCGTAGGTCTCGGCGGTGGCCTCCGCGGCGTCGAGGGCGGGAAGCAGGGCAGCCGACTCGTCGGCCCCGGGGGTGTCGTGCGCGGCGTAGACCGAGCACGAGGAGACCAGGACCCAGGTGCCGGTCCGGGGGGACAGCGCGGACAGGGCTGCGCGCACCTGCCCCGGCTGGCGGGCCAGGTCGACCACCGCGTCCCAGTCCCGGTCGGCGACCTCCTCGTAGGCACCGGGTCGGGTGCGGTCCGCCCGAACGAAGGCCGACCCCTGCGGTGACGGCCCTGACTCTCCGCGAGCCAGGGCCGTCACCGCATGGCCTCGTTCCATCGCGGCCGTGGCGACCTCCCGGCCGAGCCAGGCCGTCCCACCGAGCACCAGGATGTCCATGCCGGACACCGAACCAGCGCCCGGGAGCGACTGTCGAGGGGTTTCGCTCTCGGCGCAGGGCTCAGCGCCGGGCGCCCACACCCTGCTTCTGCGCGGTGGCCTTCCCCTTCTGCTGCTGCTCCTCGCCCTTCTTCGGCTCGTCGGCGCCCTGCGCCTCGTCGGCGGACGCCGGGACCTCGGCCTGTGCCTCGTCGCCGGGAGCCGGGACCTCGGCCTGCGGCTCGTCGCCGGGGGCAGAGGGCTCGGCCGGGACCTCGCCCACGAGGGACTCGGCCATCGACGCCCCGCCGAGGGTCGAGAGCATCTGCCGGACGTTGCTCAGCTGGGCGGTGATGCTGTCGCGGCGCGCGGTGGCCGCGGCGAGCTCGCGCTCGGAGTCACGGCGGATGCGCTCGGCCTGCTCCCGTGCGGCGACGACGTACCCCTCGGCCTCCTCGCGGGCCGCGGTCACCAGGGCCTTGGCCTCGGCGCGCGCCTGCCTGAGCGCCTGCTCGGACTCCGCGGAGAGGCTCTGGGCGCGCTGCTGGGCGTCGCTGAGCGCCTGCTCCTGCTGGGCCATCTGCGCGGCGAACTCCTGGGCGGCCGTCTCCCGGCGCTGGCCCAGGGTGGACTCGAAGTCCGCGGCGGCTGCGGCTGCCCGGGCGCGCTGGCTCTCGTAGAAGGCCTCGCCCTCCTCGCGTCGCGCGGAGGCTTCGCGGTCGGCGTCGTCGAGGATGGCGTCGGCCTCCCGACGCGCCTTCTCGACGACCAGCTTCGCCTCGGCGTCGGCCTTGGTGCGCACCTCCTCGGCGTAGCGGTCAGCCGCCGTGCGCGTCTCGTTGGCCTCGATGGTGGCGGTGCCCCGCAGCGTCTCGGCCTCGGCCGTGGCCGCCCGGCGCATCTCCTCGGCCTCCTCGTCGGCCAGCGCGAGGATCGTGCCGATCCGTTCGCCGAGGTCGGCGTAGGTCGGAGCGGCGGCTCTGCGGTGCTCGTCCTCGAGGGCGCTGAGGCGTTCGGCCTGGGCCGCGAGCTCCTCCCGCAGCCTGCCATTGGCCTGCTGCAGCTGGCTGGCCTCGATGGTGCGGTCGGCGGCCTCCTGGCGGGCCCCCACGAGCGCGCTCGAGAGCTCGTTGTGGCGCTTGTCGACCTCGGCGGGGTCGTAGCCGCGCAGGACGGTGCGGAAGGTGGGGGTCTGGCTCATCGTGGGTCCGTGCTCTCCTGGGAAGTGGCGGTGGGATGAATCGTGGTTGCGGTCGGGTTGTCGGAGGGCACCGCGAGGGCCTCGATGACCCCCGACAGGTGCCCGAGCTGCTGGGTGATGTCCTCGCGGCGCGCAGCGAGGACGGCGACCTCGGCCCGGGCCCGCTCGAGCATCGCCCGTGCTTCGACCCGGACGCGGTCGGCGTCGGCGCGGGCCTCGTCGGTGACGCGCATCAGCTCCGCGCGGGCCGCCTGGCTGGTGGCGTGGGCCTCACGCTGCAGGCGCTCGACCTCGTCCGCGGTGCGCTGGCGCACCAGTCGGGCGCCCCGCTCGGCCTCCTCCAGCCGGCGGCCGGCCCGCTGGGCAGCCGCCTGCTCCTGCTCGCGGGCGCCGGCGAGGACGCGGTCGGCCTCCTCCTGGGCCTGTCGCACCGTGCGCTCGGCAGCGGTCTCGGCGGAGACCAGCACCGCCTCCGCCTGGGCGCGCAGGCGATCCGACTCGGCCCTGGCGACCTCGAGCCCGGTGCGGGCCCGGTGCGCCGCCCGGGCGAGGGCACTCTGGATCGCCTGGCGCCGGGCGCGGGCCCGTGCCGTGAGCTCACGGTGCAGCTCCGTGCGCTTGCGCGCCGCTTCGGACTCCGCCTCGGCGACGATGCGCGCCACGGTCGCCGAAGCCCAGTCGAGCTGGCCGGCGGCCTCGGCGAGGAGCCGCTGGGCCTCCGCCTGCGCCGCGTCCACCACCGATGCGGCGTGCTTGGCCGCGTGGTCCCGGGTCACCTCGGCCCCCGCCGCCGCCTCCTGCGAGACCTGCTCCGCCAGGGCCAGCGACCGGGCGCGCTCCTGCTCGGCCCCCTCTCGCAGGGACGTCGCCGCTGCTGCCGCCTCGCGGACCACCCGTTCCGCCTCGGCGTCCGCAGCGTCGAGGCGGCGGGCCTCCTCGGCCTCGAGGGCCTCGAGACGGCGGCCGTGCTCGGCGTCTCGCGCGGCGGCCAGCTCCCGGGCGGTGGCAAGGGCCGCGTCGTGGTCGGCGCGGGCTGCCTCCGCCAGCTCGGCTGCCTGGGCCTCGGCAGCACTGCGGAGGCGGTCGGCCTCGTCCCGGGCCGTCGCGACGGCGTCCTCGCTCGTGCGGGTGGCGCGCTCGGTCAGGAGGGCGGCCTGCTCGGCGGCGTCGCCGAGCAGGCTCTCGGCGTCGGCTCGGGCCTCGGCCAGGGTCGCGGCGGCCCTCACGTGAGCGTGCTCGGCGTCGGCGTGGAGGCGGGCAGCCTCGTCGTGCAGGCGCTGGGCGTCGCTGCGGAGCGCCTCGGCCACGGACCGGGCGTCCGCCAGCACCCGGTCGGACTCCTGCCGCATCGCATCGGCGTAGGCCTGGGCCCGCTCGAGGATCGACTGGGTGTGCCGGGTCACGTCGCCGACCCCGCCGGGGGAGGAGGGGGGCGCCGCCTGCTGCTCGGGGGAGACAGCGACATCACGCATGGGCGACATGCTCTCAGATGCCGGGACCTGCCTCGTACCACACCTCCGCGGGGCTCACCGGCCTAGAGTGGCTTCATGGAGCGCCGGATCTTCGGTATCGAGAACGAGTACGGCATCACCTGCACCTTCGACGGGCAGCGCCGGCTCACGCCCGACGAGGTTGCGCGGTACCTGTTCCGGAAGGTCGTCTCGTGGGGCCGCTCGTCCAACGTCTTCCTCTCCAACGGCTCACGGCTCTACCTCGACGTCGGGTCGCACCCGGAGTACGCGACCCCGGAGTGCGACCACGTCCGCCAGCTCGTGATCCACGACAAGGCCGGGGAACGCATCCTCGAGGGGCTGGTCGCCGACGCCCAGGAGCGACTGGTCGAGGAGGGGGTGCAGGGCGAGATCTACGTCTTCAAGAACAACACCGACTCGGCCGGCAACTCCTACGGCTGCCACGAGAACTACCTGGTGGGGCGCGCCGGTGAGTTCCAGCAGCTCTCGGACGTGCTCATCCCGTTCCTCGTCAGCCGGCAGATCACGTGCGGCGCCGGCAAGGTCGTCACGACGTCCAAGGGCGCCACCTACTGCGTCAGCCAGCGGGCGGACCACATCTGGGAGGGCGTCTCCTCGGCGACCACCCGCTCGCGCCCCATCATCAACACCCGTGACGAGCCGCACGCCGACGCCGAGCGCTACCGGCGGCTGCACGTCATCGTGGGCGACTCCAACATGAGCGAGACGACGACCATGCTCAAGGTCGGCTCGTGCGACCTGGTCCTGCGCATGATCGAGGCCGGCGTGGTCATGCGCGACCTCACCTTGGAGAACCCGATCCGGGCCATTCGCGAGATGAGCCACGACATGACCGGCCGCAAGACGGTGCGCCTGCACAACGGACGCGAGCTGTCCGCCCTGCAGATCCAGGGGGAGTACCTCGAACGGGCCCAGGCGTTCGCCGACCGGGAGGGTCTCGAGGACCCGATCCACAAGCAGGTCCTCGACCTGTGGGAGCGCACGCTCACCGCCGTCGAGACCGGCAACCTGTCGATGGTCGACACCGAGATCGACTGGGTCATCAAGCACCGCCTCATCACCAGCTACGCCGAGAAGCACGGCCTGCCGCTGGAACACCCCCGCATCGCCCAGCTCGACCTCGCCTACCACGACATCAACCGCCGGCGGGGCCTGTTCTACCTGCTGCAGAAGCATGGCCGGGCTGCGCGGGTCTGCACCGACCCCGAGGTCTTCGAGGCCAAGACCCGGCCACCGCAGACCACTCGCGCGAAGCTGCGCGGCGACTTCATCCGGGCGGCGCAGGAGCACCGGCGCGACTTCACGGTCGACTGGGTGCACCTGAAGCTCAACGACCAGGCGCAGCGCACGGTGCTCTGCAAGGACCCGTTCGCCGCTGTGGACGCCCGGGTGGACCGCCTCATCGAGGGCATGGGCGGCTAGACCGTCGGAACCCCCGTCGCGCCGCAGCAGTTATGGTGGACGTTCCCGTGCTCCATCGTCCACCGAAAGATCCCTCGTGCTGAAACGACGTACCCGCACCCTGTCCACCGCCGCCCTCGCGGCGGTCGTTGCCGTCGGCGGCCTCAGCGCCTGTGGTGACGGCAAGGGCGAGGCCAAGCCCACCGCTCTCGACCAGACCACGGTCTCGGGCGGCAGCGCGAGCGAGGCACCCAAGGTCGAGGTAAAGCCCAAGCCGCTGTCGGTGACCGAGACCCAGACGCGGGTCCTGAAGGAGGGCGACGGCCCCGTCGTCAACGGCTCCGAGATCGTGAGCCTGAAGTACGTCCTGCTCAACGGCAAGGACGGCAGCCAGCTCGACACGAACTTCGGCAAGCAGAACCTGGGCCTCAACCTCGGCGACGAGAACCTGCTCCCCGGCATCAAGAAGGGCGTGACCAACCAGAAGGTCGGCTCCCGCCTGCTGGTCGCGATGCCGCCCAAGGACGCCTTCGGCGAGCAGGGCAACGCCGACATCAAGGTCGCCAAGGACGACACGGTGGTCTTCCTGTTCGACGTCGTCTCGGCCACGACCCCGCTCAAGAGCGCCAAGGGCAAGGCTGTGAACCCGCCCAAGGACCTGCCGACCGCCAAGGTCGAGGAGGGCAAGCCGGCCACCATCACGATCCCGAAGGGCCAGGAGCCGCCGAAGGACACCGTCTCCCAGGTGCTCATCGAGGGCGAGGGCAAGAAGGTCGAGGCCGGCCAGACCATCCGCGTCAGCTACACGGGCGCGCTGTGGAAGGACGGCAAGAACTTCGACAGCAGCGCCAACAGCCCCGACGGCTACTTCGAGACGGTCATCGGGCAGAAGCAGGTCATCACGGCCTGGGACACCCAGCTCGTCGGAAAGCCGGTCGGCAGCCGCGTGCTTCTGGTCGTGCCGCCCAAGGACGGCTACGGCGCCGCCGGCTCGCCCCCCAAGATCAGCGGCACCGACACGCTGGTTTTCGTGGTCGACATCCTCGCGGCCTACTGACCGGCCGCCGCCATCCCCCTGAGCAACCCCACCACCGAGAGGAACCCCATGGGCTTCGACCCCAACACCACCAAGCCGGAGATCGACTTCCCGGGCGACGAGGCCCCCAGCCAGCTCGTCGTCGAGGACCTCAAGGAGGGTGACGGCGCCGAGGCCGGTGCCGGCGACACCATCAAGGCGCACTACGTCGGCGTCGCCCACTCGACCGGCGAGGAGTTCGACGCCTCCTGGAACCGCGGCGCCCCGCTGGAGTTCCGGCTCGGCGTCGGCCAGGTCATCCGCGGGTGGGACGAGGGCATCGTCGGCATGCGCGTCGGCGGCCGCCGCCGACTGACCATCCCCGCTGACCTGGCCTACGGCGACCGCGGCGCGGGCAACGTGATCAAGCCCGGCGAGACGCTGGTCTTCGTGGTCGACCTGGTCGACGTGGCCTGAGCCGACCCCTCCCTGCTCCACCCTGGGCCGCCCCGCCACGCGCGGGGCGGCTCAGTGCGTCTGCGAGGGAGCCGCCTGCACGGCGTACCGGCCGGCCGCGGCCGCGGCAACGAACGCGGCGCGGTCCTCGTCCAGGCCCCGCCCCATGGTCGACAGGCGCGTCGGTGCAGCCCGCAGCGCCGCGTCGAGGCCGTCCACAGCGACCTCCACCGCACTGAGCCGGCCGCCGCTGTCCTCACAGAGCTCGCGCACCTGGTCCCGCACGAGGTCGCCGATCTCCCCGTCGAGGGCCGGCACCGGCACCGTCGCGGGCACGAGTGCCACGCGTCCGTATGCCGTACGGCTGTGGTGCGAGACGCCGCGGTGGCGCGGGCGCGCGTCGCCTTCCGAGACGCGCAGGGAGGCGACCGGGCGACCGCCGAGCACGTGGGCGGCGTTGAGGGCCTCGCCGGCGGCCACGCCGGAGTAGCCCCAGGTGGTTCCGGTGCCCACGTTGCCCGGGCCCTGGGCGACGACGACGACGTCGGCGCGCAGGACGTGGACGGCGGCGAGCAGGCCGCTGTGCACCGTGACCGCCTCGTGGTCGCCGCCGAAGGCCTGGCCGACCGTGATGGTGCCGGCCAGCCAGTGCGCGGCACGCAGGGTGGAGACCGTGCGGGAGAACGCCGCCGGCAGGGCGCCGCCGTCGGTCATGACGTAGACGACGCGGGCGCCCGGCTCGTCGGCGCGCACGCCGGCCACGACGGCCGGCAGGGCGGAGTGCAGGTCGGCGACCACCACCGGCACGCCCCCGAGGTCGTCGGCGTGCTCGAGGACCCCGTGGTGGGGGCTCTCCTGCTCGTCGACGGCGAGGAACATCTGCTGCTGGGGCGTGTAGCGCGCCTTGACGATGTGACCGGGACCGGGGCGGGGATCGGCGGGCAGGCGGTCGGGCACCGCGACGACGAAGGCGAGCCCGCCGGTGCCCAGGCCTCGCAGCAGCGCAGACGCGTTGAGCAGCACCCGGTCACCCGGGTGAGGGTCGCCGACCATGGCCGTGTAGGCCAACGCCTTGACCGGGCCGGAGGCGCCCGCCGCCCCCTCGAGGCGCACGGCATACACCGCCGCCCCGGACCACCGCTGGAGCTCGCGTTCGACCGTCCCGGCGCGCCACTGCATCACGACGGGCAGACTATCCACGCTGCCCGCCCCGCCGTCGGGTAGCGTCGGGCGGGTGAGTGCCCCCGGAGGACCTGCCGCCAAGACGGAGCGGCTCCTCAACCTCGTCCTCTGCTTGCTCTACACCCGCAGGCCCCTGACGAAGTCCACGATCCGCACGATGGTGCCGCAGTACGGCGCCGCCGCCTCCGACGAGGCCTTCGACCGGATGTTCGAGCGCGACAAGGACGAGCTGCGCGAGCTCGGCATCCCGCTCGTCACCGAGGAGACGAGCACGATCTGGGAGGACGAGACCGGCTACCGGATCGACCAGCGCGAGTACGCGCTGCCGGAGATCTCCTTCGAGCCGGACGAGCTGGCCGTCCTCGGCCTGGCGAGCCGCACGTGGGCGCACGCGTCGCTGGCCGGGCCGGCCGCCCAGGCCCTGCGCAAGCTCAAGGCCTCCGGCATCGAGCGCGACAGCGAGTCGCTCATCGGCATCGAGCCGCGGCTGCGCACGACCGAGCCCGCCTTCGACGACGTCAAGAACGCCGTGGTGAGGCGGCGACAGGTCGAGTTCGACTACCGCACCGGTGGCGAGGGGCAGACGCGCCAGCGGCACGTGCAGCCCTGGGGCCTGGCCTCCTGGCACGGGCGCTGGTACCTCACCGGGCACGACCTCGACCGCGACGCCCCGCGCGTCTTCCGGCTCTCGCGCATCAGCGGCACCGTGCGGGTCAAGGGCCCGGCGAACGCCTTCGAGGTGCCGGCGGAGCACCGGCCGCGGGACATGATCCGCACCACCGTGGGCGAGCAGCGCCCGCAGCAGGCGCGTCTGCGGGTGCGCGACGGCCGCGGCCTGTCGCTGCGGCGGCGCGCCACCGCCGCCACCGACGCCGGGGACGGCTGGTGGGAGCTGGAGGTCGAGCTCACCGACGCCGAGGCGTTCGCCGACGAGGTCACCGGTTACGGACCCGACGTGGTCGTCATCGAGCCTGCCGAGGTCCGCGAGGCGGTGGTGCGACGCCTCACCGGCGCGGCCCGGGCCCACCTGCCGGCCGGCGCAGCGCACACCAGCGCGCTCGTGGGGGAGGACGCGTGAGCGGGGGACCGGGCACGAGGCGCACCGCAGAGTCTGCCACCGACAGGCTCTCCCGGCTGCTGACGATGGTGCCGTGGCTGGTCAACCGGCAGGGCATCGACCTCGCCGAGGCGGCCGCGGGGCTCGGCGTCACCGAGCGCCAGCTCGAGGACGACCTGCAGCTGCTCTTCATGTGTGGCTACGGACAGATGCCCGACGAGCTCATCGACGCCCAGTGGGAGGGCGGGCGGGTCTTCGTCTCCAACGCCGACACCATCGCCCGGCCGCTGCGGCTCGGCGTCGACGAGGCGCTCACGCTGATGGTGGGGCTGCGCGCGCTCGCCGCGGTGCCCGGCATCGGCGAGCGTGACGCGATCGAGCGAGCCCTGGCCAAGCTCGAGCAGGCCACCGGGGCCAGCGCGGAGGCCGCCGCGCGGGTCGACGTGGCCATCGACGAGGGCGTTGCCGCCGAGCTGCTCGCCGACGCCCGGCGCGCGCTCGAGCAGCGCCGCCGCGTGCACCTGCGCTACCTCGTGCCCAGCCGCGACGAGGCCACCGAGCGCGACGTCGACCCCATGCGCGTCGTCAACCTCGACGCCCACTGGTACCTCGAGGGCTGGTGTCACCGCGCCCAGGACACCCGGCTGTTCCGCATGGACCGCATCGAGCGCCTCGAGGTGCTCGATGCGGACGGCACGCCCCCGGAGCAGGCCCAGCTGCGCGACCTCGACGCCGGCACGTTCAGCGCCCGGCCCGACGACCTGCTCGTCAGCCTGCGCCTGCTGCCCGGGGCCACCTGGGTGAGCGACTACTACCCGGTCGAGTCCGTGGAGGCGCACGACGACGGCTCGCAGACGGTCGGCCTGCGCACGAGCGACACCGCCTGGCTGCGCCGGCTGCTGTGGCGCCTCGGCGGTCGCGGTGTCGTCCTCTCCCCGCCCGGGGTCGCCGAGGAGGTGCGCCACGGAGCGGAAGCCGCGCTCGCGGCATACCGGGAGGGCACCGAGGTGCCCACCGCAGGCGACGGCGGGTAGGGTCGTCGCCCGTGTGGTGGTGGGTGCTGATCTGGACGCTCCTGGTGGTGATCGCCGGGGTGTACCTCGTCGCGCGCCTGTGGGGCCTGTGGGGCCAGGTCAAGGAGCTCGCCGCCGAGACCGAGCGGGCCAGCTCGACCCTCGCCGCCCTCGAGGCGCAGGTCGAGCGGCTGGGGGAGCCCACGCCGCCCGTTCCGCTGGCCGTGTTCCAGGACCCCCGCGACCTGCGCCACCACAGGGCCACGACCCGGGCCGAGCTTCGCGCCCAGCGCACGGCCCGCCGGGCGGAGCGGCTCCCGCTCTGGGCCCGCGACGTAGACTGACAGCCGTTAGCCCCACCGCCATCGAAAGGCGCCTGACATGCCCAACCTCGGTCCCACCGAGCTCATCATCATCGCGGTCGTCGTCGTCCTGCTCTTTGGCTGGAAGAAGCTACCCGATGCCGCCCGCAGCCTGGGCCGCTCGATGCGTATCTTCAAGTCCGAGGTGTCGGAGATGAAGAACGACGGCAAGTCCGCCGCCAGCTCCGACACCGTGCGCGGGGAGACCGTCCGCGAGGACGCCCCGCGCACGGACAACCAGCCCGGCAGTGCGGGCACCACCCCGGGCCACACCAGCCCCGGGACCACCACCCCAGGGTCCACCGGCTCCACCGGCACGGGCACGTCCGGCCCCATCTCCTGACCGCCCACCCCGCAGGCACCGACAGCACCCACATGGCAGCGTTCCGCCGTCCCCGCAACCCCGAGGGGCGGATGTCACTGGGAGACCATCTGCGCGAGCTGCGCCGGCGGCTGTTCATCTCCGCGCTCGCCCTCGTGGCCGGAGCCGTGGTGGGCTGGATCTACTACGACGAGGTCTACCAGCAGCTCGCCTCGCCGTTCTACGCCTACAAGGAGGCCAGCGGCAACGAGCTGGTGAGCCTGAACTTCAGCAACGCCACCGCGGCGTTCTCGCAGCAGGTCAGCATCTCCATCTTCGTCGGCCTGCTGCTGTCGAGCCCGGTGTGGCTCTACCAGCTGTGGGCCTTCATCGTCCCGGGCCTGACGAGGAAGGAGAAGCGGGTCTCGCTGGCCTTCGTCGCGGCCATCGTCCCGCTGTTCCTCGCGGGCTGCTGGATGGCCTACGTGACGATGCCCAAGGCCCTGACCCTGCTCTACGGCTTCACCCCCGAGGGCGCCTCCAACATCCAGCAGACGTCCGACTACTTCGGCTTCGTCACCCGGTTCATCGTGGTGTTCGGCCTCGCCTTCCTGCTGCCGGTCTTCCTCGTCGCCCTTAACGTCGCGCACGTCATCTCCGCGCGCGGGATGCTGCGCACCTGGCGCCCCGCCGTGTTCGTCATCTTCGTCTTCGCGGCAGTGGCCACGCCGACGCCCGACCCGTTCACGATGTTCCTGCTGGCCGCCCCGCTGACGGTGCTCTACTTCGCGGCCATCGGCGTCGCCTTCCTCATCGACCGCCGGCGCGAGAAGGCCAAGCCCGAGTGGGCCGAGCTTCCCGACGACCAGGCCTCGACGCTGTAGCGTTCGCGTCCGTGGGCAAGCGCATCGGCCTGGTGGTCAACCCCACCTCGGGCAAGAACCGTGGGGGAACCCTCGGCCTCGAGGTGGCCCACCGCCTGCGGGCCCGGGGCCACGAGGTGCTCGACCTCTCCGACGAGACGGCGGCGGCGGCCCGCGACCGGGCCATCGGCGCCATCGCCCAGGGCATCGACGTGCTGGCTGTCGTGGGGGGCGACGGCATGGTCCACCTCGGCGTCAACCTGTGCGCCGACACCAAGACGCCGCTGGCCATCATCGCGGCCGGCACCGGCAACGACGTCGCGCGGGGGCTGGGGCTGCCCGTGCACGACCCCATCACCGCGACCGACGTCGTCGGCACCGGCATACCGCGCCAGATCGACGTGGTGCGCCACGTCGACTCGCGCGGCGACGTGCGGTGGTACGCCGGCGTGCTCGGCGCCGGCTTCGACTCGCTGGTCAACGAGCGCGCCAACACGTGGCCGTGGCCCAAGGGCCGGATGCGCTACAACCTGGCCATTGCCCGCGAGCTGCCCGGCTTCCGGGCGATACCGTATGCCGTGACCGTCGACGGGGTGCGCCACGAGACCGCCGCGATGCTGGTGACCGTCGGGAACGGGCCCTCCTACGGGGGCGGCATGCGGGTCTGCCCGGACGCCTCCTTCGACGACGGACTCCTCGACGTCATGGTGCTCCACGACATCAGCACCCTCGAGTTCCTCAAGGTGTTCCCGACCGTCTTCAAGGGCACGCACGTCCGGCACCCGGCCGTGGAGGTGCTGCGTGGCCGCGAGGTCACCCTCGAGGCCGAGGGGATCATGGCCTACGCGGACGGGGAGCGGTTCGCCCCGCTGCCGTTGACCCTGGAGGTCGTGCCCGCGGCGCTCACGGTCATGGTGCCGGCCGTGGCGCGTGGGTGAGGGGACCGGCGCTGGCATAGCCTGACGGCATGTCCACCCCTGCCGAGCGCTACGCCGCCGCAGCGAGGCGGGGCCAGCGGGAGCGCAGCCACCTCGGTGCCTTCCTCTCCGGCCTCGACTTCCCCCTCGACGACTTCCAGCTGAAGGCCTGCGAGGCGGTGGAGGAGGGCAGGGGCGTGCTCGTCGCCGCCCCCACCGGCGCCGGCAAGACGATCGTCGGCGAGTTCGCGGTGCACCTGGCGCTGGCCACCGGGCGCAAGGCGTTCTACACGACGCCCATCAAGGCGCTGTCGAACCAGAAGTACAACGACCTCGTGCGCGTCCACGGAGCCGCCAAGGTCGGCCTGCTGACGGGCGACTCCTCGGTCAACGGCGAGGCTCCCGTGGTCGTCATGACCACCGAGGTGCTGCGCAACATGATGTATGCCGGGTCCGCGACCCTGCGCGGCCTCGGCTTCGTGGTCATGGACGAGGTGCACTACCTCGCCGACCGCTTCCGCGGCGCCGTCTGGGAGGAGGTCATCATCCACCTGCCCGAGGACGTCCAGGTGGTCTCGCTGTCGGCCACCGTCAGCAACGCCGAGGAGTTCGGCGACTGGCTGGCGGAGGTGCGCGGCAACCACGAGGTGATCGTGTCCGAGCACCGGCCGGTGCCGCTGTGGCAGCACGTCATGATCGGGCAGACCATGCACGACCTCTTCGTCGACGAGACGTCGGCGCCCACCGCCTCCCTGGACGCGACCCGCGTCAACCCGGACCTGCTGGCGGCCGTGCGCCACGTCGAGCAGCGGGGACGGTTCGACGACCGGGGGTTCGGTGGCGCAGGCGGAGGCCGCGGGCGGTCCGGCGGGTCGCGGGGGCGGGCGCCCCGGGGTCCCGGCGGTGGTCCCGGCGGCCGCGGGATGGCCAGGGGAGCCGTGCCCGCCGGGGGAGGACCCCGTGGCGGCGGGCGGCCCGGTGGCGGGGCCACCCGTGCCGAGGTCGTGGCCCGGCTCGACCGCGAGGGCCTGCTGCCCGCCATCACCTTCATCTTCAGCCGGGTCGGCTGCGACGCCGCAGTGCGCCAGCTGCTGCTCGACGGGATGCGCCTGATTCCCGAGAAGGAGGGGGAGCGGATCCGGCGCCTGGTCGAGGAGCGCGTGCAGGGCCTGCTCGACGAGGACCTGGCCGTGCTGGGCTACTGGGACTTCGTCGAGGGGCTGACGCGGGGCTTCGCGGCGCACCACGCCGGCATGCTGCCGACCTTCCGCGAGGTCGTCGAGGAGCTGTTCACCGCCGGGCGGATCAAGGCCGTCTTCGCCACCGAGACCCTGGCGCTCGGCATCAACATGCCCGCGCGCACCGTGGTGCTCGAGAAGCTCGTGAAGTTCAACGGCGAGACGCACGCCGACGTGACGCCGGCCGAGTACACCCAGCTCACCGGACGCGCCGGCAGGCGGGGCATCGACGTCGAGGGCCACGCCGTCGTGCTGTGGAACCGCGGGATGGACGTGCTGGCCCTCGCCGGCCTTGCCTCGACGCGCACCTACCCACTGCGCTCCAGCTTCCGGCCCACCTACAACATGGCGGTCAACCTCGTCGCGCAGGTCGGCCGGGAGGTGGCCCGCGAGATCCTCGAGACGTCGTTCGCGCAGTTCCAGGCCGACCGCGCCGTGGTGGGCCTCGCGCGAGCCGTGCGGCGCAACGAGGAGGGGCTGGAGGGTTACGCCGAGGCCATGGGGTGCCACCTCGGCGACTTCAGCGAGTATGCCGCGCTGCGCAACCAGATCAGGCAGGTCGAGAAGGAGGGGGCCAAGGCCCGCGCCGCGAGCAAGCGCGCCGAGGCAGCCCTGAGCCTGGAGGCCCTGCGGATCGGCGACGTCATCCGCATCCCCGCGGGCCGCCGTGCCGGGTACGCCGTGGTGGTGCAGCCCAGCCGGTCCTACCGGGGCGAGCCGGCGTCGCCCACGGTGCTCACCGAGGACAAGCAGATCCGCAAGCTCACCCTCGTCGACGTGCCGGTGCCGGTCGAGGCGCTCACCCGGGTGAAGGTGCCCTCGCACTTCAACGCGAAGAGCCCCAAGGCGCGGCGCGACCTGGCGACGACGCTGCGGATCGCTGTGCCCCACGAGCCGCCGCCCCGCAAGCAGGCCCGCGAGGCCGCGGAGGGGGACGAGGGCCGCGTCGCCGAGCTGCGACGCCGGATGAAGGCGCACCCGTGCCACCAGTGCCCCGACCGGGAGGAGCACGCCCGCTGGGCGGAGCGCTGGTGGCGGCTCAAGCGGGAGACCGTCGGTCTGCAGCGCAAGGTCGAGGGCCGCACCAACTCGGTGGCCAAGACGTTCGACCGCATCTGCACGCTGCTCTCGGAGATGGGCTACCTGTCCCCCCAGGGGGACAGCGTCACCCCGCAGGGCGAGCACCTGCGCCGGCTGTACACGGAGAAGGACCTGCTGGCGGCGGAGTGCCTGCGGCTCGGCCTGTGGAAGCGGCTCGACCCGGCTGAGCTGGCCGCCGTGGTCTCCACGCTGGTGCACGAGCCGCGCCGCGACGAGGTCGACCCGAACCCGGTGCTCCCCACCGACGCCGTCGCCGAGGCCGTCGGGGCGATGGTGCGGCTGTGGGGCGACCTCGAGGACCGGGAGAGGGACCTCGGGCTCCCGCTGACCGGCGACCCCGACGCAGGGATGGCGTGGATGATGCACCGCTGGGCCAGTGGCCAGCGCCTCGAGGCCGTGCTGCGCGGACAGGACATGGCTGCAGGTGACTTCGTGCGGCGGTGCAAGCAGGTTGTCGACCTGCTCGACCAGATCGGTGACGCCGCGCCGGAGCCTGCGCTGCGCGCCACCGCCCGCAAGGCGACCGACGCGGTCATGCGCGGCGTGGTGGCTGCCGACCGCCTCGACTGAGGGCGCGCCCTCGGGCTGGCGCAGGCCTCAGATGATGTCGAGCGCGGTCAGCACGCGCGTGAACGAGCTGGTCAGGCCGTAGTCCTCGGCGAGCCGTCCCAGGAGGTCCGGGTCGCCGACCTGGGTCGGCAGGGCGCCGTCGTGCTCGGGCACGGGCGCGTCGTGGGCGACCCTGACGACGAGGGGGGCCACCTCAAGGTACGGCAGCGCTGCCTCGAGCCGGGCCCGCTGGGCGCCCTTGATCGCGGGGTCGCCGCCCTCCACGGCCGCGCGGAGGGCGGCGAGGTCGCCGTAGCGCTCGATCAGCATGGCCGCCGTCTTCTCGCCGATGCCGGCGACTCCCGGCAGGCCGTCGCTGGTGTCGCCGCGGAGGGCGGCCATGTCGGCGTAGGCGCTCCCGGAGGCCACGGCATACTTCGCCGCCAGGAACGCCTCGTCGACGAGGTCGGGGTCGCGCACCCCGCCGCGCGCCGTGTAGACGACCCGCACGCCGTGGGCGTCGTCGACGAGCTGGAAGAGGTCGCGGTCGCCGGTGACGACGTCGACGGGCATGCCCCCGCGGTGGCGGTGGACGAGGGTGCCGATCACGTCGTCGGCCTCGTAGCCGTCCGCACCGACCCGCGCGATGCCGACGGCCTGCAGCGCGTCGCGGATCACCGGCACCTGCGGCGAGAGGTCCTCCGGGACCTGCTCCTCCTCGAGAGAGCCGTCCGCGAGCCGGTGCGCCTTGTACGTGGGGATGGCGTCGACGCGGAACTTCGGCCGCCAGTCGTTGTCCCAGCACGCGACGAGGTGCGTCGGCTGGTAGGTGGTGACGAGGGACGCGACCATGTCGAGGAACCCGCGCACGGCGTTGGTCGGGGGCCCAGCCTTGTCCCTGCGCTGGTCCGGCACGCCGAAGAAGGCGCGGAAGTACAGGCTGGCGGAATCCAAGAGCATCAGGCGGCCGTCGGTCATGGGCCCATGCTCCCACCCCGGGGCGGCGCGCCTCAGTAGGGTGGCAGCGTGGAAGACCAGGACCGCCGCATCGTCGAGCTCCTCCGCCAGGACGGGCGGATGAGCTACACCGACCTCGGCAAGGCGATGGGGATGTCGACGTCCGCGGTCCACCAGCGGGTCCGGCGCCTCGAGGAGCGGGGCGTGATCAAGGGCTACGAGGCCGTCGTCGACCACACCGCGCTCGACCTCCCGCTGACCGCGTTCATCTCGATCACGCCGCTCGACCCGTCGGCCCCGGACGACATCCCGGACCGCCTGCGCGACCTGCAGGAGCTCGAGGCGTGCCACTCGGTGGCCGGCGACGAGAACTACATCCTCAAGGCGCGTGTGCGTACGCCGGCCGACCTCGAGGAGTTGCTCGCCCGGGTGCGGGCCACCGCCAACGTGGCGACCCGCACGACGGTGGTGCTCTCGACGCCCTGGGAGTAGCTAGCGGGAGATCACGGCCGTGACCGCGCCGGTCACCCGCAGCAGGTCGGCGGGGGAGAGTGAGAGGTCCAGTCCGCGGCGTCCGCCGCTGACGTAGACGCGCTCGAGCCCCAGCGCCGACTCGTCGACGACCGTCTGCAGCGAGCGCCTCTGCCCGACGGGCGAGATGCCGCCCACGACGTAGCCGGTGGCCCGCTCGGCGTCCTCGGGCCTGGCCATCGCCACCTTCTTCACGCCCAGCGCGACGGCGACAGCCTTGAGGTCGAGCGATGAGCTGACCGGCACGACGCCGACGGCAAGACCCCGCTCGCCCTCGACGAGCAGGGTCTTGAAGACCTGCTCGGCCGGGACACCGAGGGCCGTGGCGGCCTCGAGCCCGTAGGAGGGTGCAGCGGGGTCGTGCTCGTAGGGGTGGACGCTGAAGTCGACGCCGGCGCGGGTCAGCGCCGTGGTGGCAGGGGTTCCTGCCGACGCCTCCTTGCGACGGGCCATGGACGGTGTGCCGTTGGGTCAGCCGGGGTTCAGCGGGACTCGACGTGCTGGACGACCTTCCACGCGCCGGGCAGCAGTCCGGCGGCGAGGAGGATCTTGATGCCGTCACCGACGAGGAAGGGCGTCACACCGGCAGCGAGGCCGGCCGGCAGGTCCATCCCGGTGGCCGCCATGAGGTAGGGCAGGCCGAACGCGTAGATGACGACGTTGCCGAGCACCATGGTGCCGGCCGTCCGCAGCGGCGTGCGGTCGCCGCCACGGGAGGCGAGCCAGCCGACGAGGGCGCCGGCGACCACGAAGCCGACGATGTAGCCGAACGACGGGAAGCCCCAGCCGCTGGTCTGACCGGCGAACCAGGGCACCCCGGCCATGCCGGCGGCCATGTAGATACCGATGCTGAGCAGGCCGCGCACGGGACCGAGCGCGGCACCGGTCAACAGGACGGCGAAGGTGCCCAGGGTCAGGGGCACGGGCGTGCCCGGCAGCGGGATGCTGAACTGTGCCAGCAGGCCGACGAAGGCCGCACCGCTGGCGACGAGGAGGGCGTCACGGGCGAGGCCGCCGGGGATGACGTCGGCGAGCACGCGCTTGCGGGGGAGAGCGATGGCAGTCACGGGAGCAACCTAGCGAACCCGGCCCACCGCGGCATACCGGTGTCTCATGACGAACGCGCCACACCTGCAAGGGTGTGGCGCGTTCGCGGGGCGCTCCGTCAGACCAGCGCGGCGTCGCGCTCGGCTGCCTCCCTGCTGGCCTGGGCCCGCTCCACGGCGAGCTCGTGGGCGGCCGCGTGGTCGCCCTGCTCCCGCCACCACCGCTGGCCGCTCTCGGGGAGCGTGTAGATCGGGTCGTAGTAGACGTAGTCGCGCGAGAGGGCGTCGGTGTCGGCGGCCTCGATGGACGTGCGGTAGTTCTTGCGCCAGAACGACATCCCGCGCTCGGTGTCGTAGGACTCGACCTGGTGGACCCACCGCTTGCCGACGAAGGGCACGTCGCACACGATCCGCGGCGTGGCGAAGCCGGGCAGGTAGCCCATCATCGCGTGCTGCAGGTGCTGCGCCTCGGCGAGCGAGAGCCGCCAGTGCTCGCTGAACGGGATCATGTCGCACATGTAGAAGTAGTACGGCGTCACCATCGCCTCGTCCTGGAGGGCGAAGCAGAGGTCGAGCAGCTGCTCGGTGGTGTCGTTGACCCCGCGCATGAGCACACCCTGGTTGCGCACGTCCCGCACCCCTGCCTCGAGCATCGCCTTGGCGGCCTGGGCCACGGACGGGGTGACGGACTGCGCCGCGTTGACGTGGGTGTGGATCGCCAGCGAGACCCCGCGCTCGCGCGCCTTGCGTGCCACCCGGCCGACACCCTCGACGACGTCGTCCTGCAGCCAGTGCTGGGGCAGCCCCATGAGGGCCTTGGTGGCCAGGCGGATGTCGCGGATGTTGTCGATCTCGAGCAGCTTGTCGAGGAAGCCCTCAAGGTTCTTCCACGGCATGTTGGCCACGTCGCCGCCGGAGACCACGACGTCGCGCACCGAGGGGGTGGAGGAGAGGTAGGCCAGCATCGCGGCATACCGGTCCACCGGCTTGCCGGCGAGCTTGAGCTTGGCGACCTGTGGGGTGGAGTTGCCGACGAGGTCCATCCGGGTGCAGTGGCCGCAGTACTGCGGGCAGGTCGGCAGCATCTCGGCCAGGACCTTGGTGGGGTAGCGGTGGGTCAGGCCCTCGGCCACCCACATGTCGTGCTCGTGCAGGCTGTCCCGGGTGGCGTGCGGGTGCGACGGCCAGTCGGTGCGCCGGTCGGAGAAGACGGGCAGCATGTAGCGGCGCACTGGGTCGGCGTAGAAGGCCCGGGTGAACTCGACCCCCGCCGAGGGCATGGTGCCGTCGGACCAGGTCACCTCGCTGACCATGGTGTTCATCATCTGCGGCGGCACCAGCATCGACATCGTCGCCCGCTCGGCCTGGTCGCGCTCGAGGTCGGCGTAGAACGACTCGGTGAGCAGGTCGCCCATGAGCTCGCGGAGCTGCTTGACGTTCTTGACGCAGTGGGCGCGCTGCCACTGGGCGCTGGCCCAGTCCTGCGCGGTGACCTCGCGCCATCCGGGGAACCGCGTCCAGTCCGGCTCGGCCAACTCGTGGCGGCGGTAGATGTAGGGCTGCTCGATCTGCGTGCTCATAGGTGGCAGGATACGCAATGCGTCCGTTGTTTACCGCATCGAGCCGGAGGATTTCCGGTTCGTGTCGTCTATCGAGGGAGATCCTGTGCCTCTGCCGCAGTCCGAGTCCTCGCCCGTGGGCCTGCACCGTGTGCTCGAGCCGGCTGGGGCGTCCCTGCCCCAGGCCGCCCGGCGCCTCGACCCGCGCCCCGAGCTGTGGCCCGACGAGGTGCGGGTGCGGGTCGAGACCCTGAACCTCGACGCCGCCTCCTACCGACAGCTCGCCGAGAAGCACACGACCGGCGACGGGGTCCTCGACGGCGAGGCGCTGCGCCGGGAGGTGCTCGACATCGTCGCCGAGCGAGGCAAGATGCAGAACCCGGTGACCGGTTCCGGCGGGATGCTCATCGGCACCGTGGAGGAGGTCGGACCGGAGAGTCCGCTGGGCCTGCACGTCGGCGACCACGTGGCCACACTGGTGTCGCTGTCCCTGACCCCGCTGGTGGTCACCGACGGCCTGGCCCGGTGGGACGGGCGTTCCGAGCGGGTCCCCGCAGACGGGCACGCCATCCTGTTCGGCCGCTCCATCGCGGCCGTGCTGCCCGACGACCTCTCGCCCGAGTTGGCGCTGATGGTCATGGACGTGTGCGGCGCCCCTGCCCTGGTGGCCCGGGTGGTGGGGGAGTATGCCGCCCGCGCCGGTGCGGCAGCGCCCTCGGTCTGCGTGCTGGGCGGGGCCGGCAAGTCCGGCTCGCTCTCGCTCGCCGCCGCGGGCGCCAGCGGGGCGGGGCGACGGATCGCAGTCGTCCCCAACGATCGCGAGGCCGCCCTGCTCGACGGCACCGGGCTCGCGGACGCCGTCGTCGTCGCCGACGCCCGCAGCCCGCTCGGGCTGTCCGAGGCGGTCGCGGGTGCGGGCGGCCCCGCCGACATCACCGTGGTGTGCGTCGACGTGCCCGGCTGCGAGCAGCCGGCCATCCTCTCCACCGCGCAGGGCGGCACGATCATCTTCTTCTCGATGGCGACCAACTTCGCGGCGGCCGCCCTCGGCGCCGAGGGCGTCGCGGCAGACGTGCGCATGCTCGTCGGCAACGGGTACGTGCCCGGGCACGCGGCATACGCCCTCGACCTCGTGCGCAGCGATGCCGCGGTGCGGACCCTGTTCGAGAGCCGCCTCGAGGAGCACGCGCCCTAGGCGACCTGCTGGGTCAGCCCTTCAGGCGCCCTTTGCCGGCCACGGTGCCGGAGGTGTCCGTCGCGGGGTCGTCGGTCGGCGTGCCGGCTGCGCCACCTGCGCGGCCCTTGCCGGTGCTCGTGCCCCGTCCCACCGTGCCGGTGCCGGTCCCGGTGTCGGTGCCCGCACCCGTCGACCCGCTGCCAGTGCCCGTGGTCGGGGGGGTGGGCTCCGGCGGGGTCGTGGTCGGCTCCGTGGTCGGGGACGGGGTCGGGGGCGTGACGTTCGGCTCCGTGGTCGGCGACGTGACGGTCGGCTCCGTGGTCGGGGACGTGACGGTCGGCTCCGTGGTCGGGGACGTGACGGTCGGCTCCGTGGTCGGGGACGTGACGGTCGGCTCCGGCGTCGCGGGGATCGGCGCGCTGGGCCCGGTCGTGAGCGGGGCCAGCGGCACGCCGCTCTTGGCGCAGTAGGCGCCGACCCGCGAGCCGCTGCCGGCTGCCTGCGCCAGGCTGCGGAAGCTGGTCGAGCGGTCCTCGGTGACACCGCTCTCGCGCTCGGCCTCCCAGGTGCGGCACAGGTCGAGCGCGGCCGTCATGGGCGGCTGCCCGGCGCGGGTCGACGTGCTCTGCGAGCGGGTGCCAGCCTGCGCCGGGGGGACTGGCGCCGTCGTGGTGCGGGTGCGGCCGGGCGGCGCGGCAGACGTGGCCGCGGGGGACTCGGGCGCGGGCTCGGGGGCGCCGATGACGACGTGCATCACGTTCTGGACCGGGTCGGGCAGCACGCCCTGGTAGGCGGCCGCACTGAAGGCGCCCATCCCGAGCACCGCAGCGGATGCCGCGGCGGCGGCGCCTGCGCGGGTCCGCCACGTGGGTCGCCTCAGCGAGATGACCCTGGCACCCCCGGACGACACGCCCCGGGAGGATGCCGGCGACGAAGGTGACTGCTCGGGCACCAGGGCGCGGAAGACCGCGACGAGGGTGGCCTCGTCCGCGACCTCCACGGGCCGCGGCTCGCCCCCCATGGACCACGTCAGCAGCTCGGCATCGAGGCCGAGCTGGTCGAGCGCCTCCTGCTCCAGGGCGTGGACGGCGCCGACGTCGGAGCCGACCAGCTCGGCGACCTCCTCGGCGGGGAGGAGGCCGACCTGCCGCAGCATCAGCACCTCGCCCTGCTCGGGCGGCAGGTCCCGGACCGCCTCGAGGGCCATCCGCAGGCCGTGGGCGGGGCCGCCTTCGGCCTCGTCCTCCTCGAAGGGCTCCTCGCCCGGCGGCAGGGGGGCGGCCACCACGGCCGTCACCTCGGGTTCCTCGACCATCGCGTCCCACACGCGGCGCTGGTTCTCGTCCTCGGCGTGCATCCTGGCGCAGGAGAAGACCAGGGTGCGCCACGCGGTCTCGTCCCCCTCGAACGTCGGCAGCCGGCGGAGCACCGCGACCCAGCTCTCGCAGGCGATGTCGTCCGCGTCCGCGACGGCGACGACGCGCAGGTAGCGGGTGAGGGCGGGGTTGACGTCGGACCACAGGCGCACGAAGGCCGCCACCCTGCCCTGCTGGGCAGCGTGGAGAACCCCCGTGAACTCCGCGCCGATCACCTCGCCAGTATCGTCTGCGCGGGCGCATGGCGTGACTCGTCTTTTCGGACACTCCTGCGTGCAGCCCCCTCGTCCTAGGTGCGTAGAGGGCCCCCGGATGTCCAGACGCCGAGCCCGCCGGGCGCACCCTCTAGGGTGCTGCGGTGACCACCCTGTACCGCGGCGGATTCGTCTACAGCCCGGTCGACCCGTTCGCCAACGCGATGGTCGTCGACGGCAGCACCATCGCCTGGATCGGCGGTGACGACGCGGCCACGGTCCACGAGGACTCCGTGGACGCCGTCGTCGAGCTCGACGGCGCGCTGGTCACCCCTGCCTTCGTCGACGCCCACGCACACCTGTCGCACACGGGCGCAGCCCTGCGGGGGGTCGACGTCGCGGGCGCCCCCTCGCTGGCGGTGGCCCTTTCGCGGGTGGCGGACGCGGCCCGGGCCCAGCAGGGACGCCCGGTCTACGCCCCGAACTGGGACGAGCGGCACTGGCCCGAGGGGCGGCCGGCGACGGCCGCCGAGCTCGACCGGGCCACCTACGGGGGGGTCGTCTACATGCCGCGCGTCGACGGCCACTCCGCCGTGATCTCCTCCGCGCTCGCAGCCGCGAGCGGGGCGCCGCAGCAGCCCGGCTGGCAGGGTGACGGCG
This sequence comes from Knoellia sp. p5-6-4, assembly GCF_029222705.1. Taxonomy (NCBI): domain Bacteria; kingdom Bacillati; phylum Actinomycetota; class Actinomycetes; order Micrococcales; family Intrasporangiaceae; genus Knoellia; species Knoellia sp. p5-6-4. The sequence continues at coordinate 32,070 of NZ_JARGZF010000002.1, read as the reverse complement.
TGGTGTCGCGAGAGGCGCACCACGTCGCGCGGGAGGCGTTCAACGCCGCCATCAGCCCCGCCCAGCGCCGCGCCGACATCGACCTTGCCCTGCAGGCGGCAGCCGCGGCGGGCATCGGCCTCGTGCACGAGAACGGTGGGCGCATCCTGTCGTCGGCAGACGACTTCGCCGACGTGCTGGCCGCGGGGGAGCGGGGTGACGGGCCACAGACGCTGGGCTACTGGGCCCAGCTGGTCGCCACGGAGCAGGAGGCGCGTGAGGTGGCATCCCTGGTCGGGGCGCACGGCCTCGCCGGCGACCTCAACGTCGACGGCTCGATCGGGTCGCGCACCGCCTGCCTGCGCGAGCCCTACGCCGACGCCGACGGCCACCGGGGCAACGGCTACCTCAGCGTCGAGCAGGTCCGCGACCATGTCGCGGCCTGCTCCCTGGCCGGCCTGCAGGGCGGCTTCCACGTCATCGGTGACGCCGGCGTCGACACCGTCGTCGCGGGCATCGAGGCCGCCGCCGAGCTGGTCGGCGCCGACCGGGTCCGCCGAGCCCGCCACCGGCTGGAGCACCTCGAGATGATCGACGCCGAAGGCATCGCCCGGCTGGTCTCCCTCGGGGTCACCGCCAGCGTGCAACCCGCCTTCGACGCGCACTGGGGCGGGGGAGAGGGCATGTATGCCGCGCGGCTGGGCCGCGAGCGCGCCGCCGCGATGAACCCCTTCGCGTCGATGCTGGCGGCCGGGATGACCCTGGCGCTGGGGTCGGACTCGCCCGTGACGCCGTTCGCCCCGTGGGAGGCAGTGCGGGCAGCCGCGTTCCACCACACGGTCGAGCAGCGGGTGTCGGCGCGCTCGGCGTTCCTGGCGCACACCCGCGGCGGGTGGCGGGCGGCGGGGTTCGACGACCGCGGCCACCTCGACCTGGGCCTGCCCGCGACCTTCGCCGTGTGGAAGGTCGGTGACCTCGTGGTGCAGGCGCCCGACGACCGCATCCAGACCTGGAGCACCGACCCCCGGTCGGGCACCCCGGGCCTGCCGGACCTCAGCCCGGGCGCCGAGCTGCCGACCGCCCTGCGCACCGTGGTGCGCGGGGCCACCGTCTTCGACGCCGGCGCGCTCGGCTGAGCTCGCCAACGCCGTCGATCTTCCGGCGAGCAGCCCCTCTGACCGTAAGATCGCCGCCGTCCGCTGCTAGTCTCTGGAAGGTGCCTTCCCGCGTGAAACCCGTGCTCGAACTCGACCCCACCGTCGTCCGCAAGGCCCGCACCCTGGCCCGCAAGGCCGGCCGCCCGGTGGTGAGGCTGGCGCAGAGCCACACCACCGTCTCCGTCGAGAGGGCCACCCTGCGGCTCGCCGGCCTGGCGGGCGCCGACCACGAGCGCGTCCCGTGGGTCAACCACCTCGTCGACCAGGTGCGCGACCAGGTGGGCCTCGAGCACGGCGTCACGACGCCCGTCTTCGACGCCCTGCGCCGGGGCGAGGCCGAGGACCTGCTGACCCTGGCCCAGAAGGCCGCCAGCGGCTCGGTCTCCTTCCACCTGCCCGAGGGGAAGGCGGCGACCAGGGCGCAGGCCGCAGCGCGCCGTGAGGTGAGCCGCGGCCTACGCACGATCGACCGCCAGCGGGCCGCCCGCGAGCGCCTCGTGAAGCGGCACGGCGACCCGCAGCAGCGCCCGTGGATCTACCTCATCGTCGCCACCGGCGACATCTACGAGGACATCCCGCAGGCCCAGGCGGCCGCGCGCGAGGGCGCCGACGTCATCGCGGTCATCCGCTCCACCGGCCAGTCGCTGCTCGACTACGTGCCCGAGGGCGCCACGCGCGAGGGGTATGCCGGCACCTACGCCACCCAGGAGAACTTCCGCCTCATGCGGGCGGCGCTGGACGAGACGTCCAAGGAGCTCGGGCGCTACATCCGGCTGACCAACTACGCGTCGGGCCTGTGCATGCCCGAGATCGCCACGCTGGCGGGCCTCGAGCGCCTCGACATGATGCTCAACGACTCGATGTACGGGATCCTCTTCCGCGACATCAACCCGGTCCGCACGTTCGTGGACCAGCGGTTCAGCCGCCAGATCCACGCCCGCGCCGGGATCATCATCAACACCGGCGAGGACAACTACCTCACGACCGCCGACGCGGTCGAGGCGGCACACACGGTCACGGTCAGCCAGCTGCTCAACGAGTACTTCGCCAAGGAGGCCGGGCTGCAGGACTGGCAGCTCGGGCTCGGTCACGCGTTCGAGGTCAACCCCGACCTGCCCGACAGCTTCCGGATGGAGCTCGCCCACGCCCTGCTCGCCCGGCAGCTCTTCCCCGACGCGCCGCTGAAGTGGATGCCGCCGACCAAGCACATGACCGGCGACATCTTCCGCGGCTACCTGCTCGACGGGTTCTTCAACCTCGTCGGGGCCATGACGGGCCAGGGCATCCTGCTCGTCGGCATGATGACCGAGGCCGTCGTCACGCCGTTCCTGTCCGACCGCGACCTCGCGCTGCAGAACGTCCGGTACGTCATGAACGCCGCCGGGGGCCTCACCGAGGACTTCCACCCGCCGCGCGACGGGTTCATCCAGAGCCGGGCCCGCCAGGTGCTCGGCGAGGCCGTCGACCTGCTCGACGCGATCGTCCACGACAGCGACGACGCGGGTGACCCGCCCCTCCTCGCGGCAATCGCCGACGGCACCTTCGGCCTGATGAAGCGCCCGGCCAACGCCGGCAAGGGCCGCGACGGCGTGGTGAGGCGGGCCCGCGACTACGACAACCCAGCCATCACCCTGCTGGAGACGGGGGAGACCCGATGACCACCGAGACGACGGCGGCACAGGACAGCCGGCAGCCCGACATCATCCGGCCGTACGGCGACACCACGGGCGACGGCATGGTGCAGATGTCCTTCACGCTGCCGGTCCCGCACGACAAGCGCGCGGAGGGCGCGGCCCTGCAGCTCGCCGCCAAGATGGGGCTCGACCCCGCACTGCTCGTGCACGCCAAGCCGATGGGGCCCGAATTCACCTTCTTCGTCGTCTACGGCCGGGTGCACCACCTCGTCGACCTCCGCCAGGTGGAGGTGACCGAACGGGAGTTCCCGCTGCTCAGCCCCAAGGAGGTCAACCGGGCGATCAAGACCCGGCTGCGCCGCAAGCTCGTCGTCGTCGGCGCGTGCATCGGCACCGACGCCCACACGGTGGGGATCGACGCGATCCTCAACATCAAGGGGTTCGCGGGCGAGAAGGGCCTGGAGTACTACCGCGAGATCAAGGTCGTGAACCTCGGCGCCCAGGTGCTCGTCCCGGACCTCGTGGCCCGGGCGCGGGCCGAGAAGGCCGACGCCGTGATGGTGAGCCAGGTCGTGACGCAGAAGGACGCGCACATCCACAACACCACCACGATGTCGGCGGCCTTCCGCGAGGCGTACCCGGCGGGCAGGGTGCCTCTGCTCGTGGTCGGCGGGCCCCGCTTCGAGGAGGGCTCTGCGCAGCGGCTCGGCGTCGACCGCATCTTCGGCCGAGGCACCACCCCGGGCGAGGTCGCCAGCTACCTCGTCCACGCCCTGACCACGCCCCGTCCCTGACCCACAGGAGGCCTGTCCCATGACCCGAGCCAAGGTCGGACTCAGCGTCGTGCACCGCCGCTACGTCCCCTACAGCCACGCCCACTACGCCGGCAACCTCGTCGACGGCGCCTACTCCCTGGCCGCCTTCGGTGACGTGGCCACGGAGATGTGCATCCGCACCGACGGTGACGAGGGACTGTTCGCGTCGTACTCCGACGTCCAGTTCAAGGCGCCCGTCCGGGCCGGCGACGTCATCGAGATCGAGGCGCGCCTGGTCCGGGTCGGTTCCCGCAGCCGCGAGATGGACTTCGAGGTGCGCGTGGTCGGCCGGGGCGCACCCGAGCGCTCGGAGTCCTCTGCCGACATCCTCGAGCCGCCCGTGGTCGCCACGACTGCCCGCGGCGTCGTCGTGGTGCCCCCGCGCCAGGCCTGAGCACCGCGCCACCGCGCGTCCATCCCCCGAACGGAGGAGAGCTCCTCGGCGTGTCGTGCGTGACACGCCGAAGGCTCTCGAAAATCACTGTGCGGCAGGAATATTCGCTCGTCGCGCTGACCTGCGACGACACACGAAAGCGCAGGTGAACGGGGGCTTGACAGCGAGCGACGCGACGGTAAGTTGGCCGGCGGTCGTCCACCGAGCGCCACGGTGCGGGACGACAGAGGCAGGGGAAGATCGACGGCATTCGGTGGCTAGCGCGCGCAGCCACCGCTGAGCCAGCCGTCTGGCACCGACCCGGTCACTGTCGGGCCGAGCAGTGGTGGTGGACGCCCGCACGGCCCGCGCGCTCAGTAGACAACAGCCCGCCGTCGGTACCCGATCGACGCCTGGCTGGTCCCAACGGCAGCGCGGGCCGTGCTGTGTCCTACCGTGGTGGCGTGCCCACCGACCACGCCGTACGCGGCCAGACGCTGCGAGCCGGCCACCGGCTCGTGCTGGCCGTCGCCTCCGGGCTGGTCCTGGTGCTGGCCTTTCCCACCTACGACCACTTCTGGCTCGCGCCGGTGGCCGTCGCGCTGCTGTCGGCCGCCGTGCTGGGGGCTTCCTGGCGGGTGGCCTTCGGCTCGGGCCTGGCGGGCGGGCTGGCCTTCTTCCTGCCCACTCTGTCGTGGTCGGGGGTCTACGTCGGCGCCCTGCCGTGGGTGGCCCTCTGTGTGCTGCAGGCGCTCTACATCGCCGTCATGGCCGGGGTGACCGCGGCCGTCCAGCGCCCGCTGCTCGGCACCCGCCTGCAACCACTGGCGTATGCCGCCGTCCCCCTCTTCTGGGTGCTGCAGGAGACCGCCCGCTCCCACACGCCGTTCGGCGGCTTCCCGTGGGCCCGCCTCGCGTTCAGCCAGGCAGACAGCCCACTGGCGCCCTTGGCGGCATACGTGGGGGCCCCGGGCGTCACGGCAGCCGTGGCCGCCCTCGGGGCGCTGCTCCACGCCACCGTCGCGGTCGTCCTGGGGCGCATCCGGCGCCCGGCCGGCCGCCGCACCGCCGTGCCGGGCTCGCTGACGGCCCGGGCCGTCTCCTTGGCGCTGGTGCTCCTCGCCGTGGTTCCGGCCATGGCTGCCCTCGCCGCCACTGCGCCCACGGGCGGCCGGGGCGTGCCGGTGATGTTCGTGCAGGGCAACGTGCCCCGGGCAGGTCTGGACTTCAACGCGGAGCGCCGCCAGGTGCTCGACAACCACGTGCAGCAGACGCTGCGCGGCCTGGCCGCGGGAGAGGGCGAGGCGCCCAGCCTGGTCGTCTGGCCCGAGAACGCCTCGGACATCGACCCCCTGCGCAACGCCGACGCCGAGGCCGCCATCCGGTCGGCGGTCGAGGCCGCTGGTGTGCCCGTCCTCGTCGGGGCGGTGCTGCGCGAGCCGGCGCCGAACCTGTCCAACGTCAGCCTGCTGTACCGGCCCGGCGGCGGCGATCCGGAGCGCTACGTCAAGCAGCACCCCGTGCCGTTCGCCGAGTACATCCCGTACCGCTCGTTCTTTCGCACCTTCAGCGACAAGGTCGACCTGGTCACGGCCGACTTCACCGGCGGGGAGGACCCCGCTGCCTTCGAGGTTCCGGTCGCCTCCGGCGGCTCGTACTCGGCCATCCCGACCATCTGCTTCGAGGTCGCCTACGACGACCTGATGCGCGAGGCGACGCTCGCGCCCGGCCGTGGGGACAGCCTGCTCGTGGTGCAGACCAACAACGCCACGTTCGGCTACACCGCCGAGTCCGAGCAGCAGTTCGCCATCTCGCGGCTGCGCGCCATCGAGCACGGACGCTCGGTGGTGCACGTCTCCACCGTCGGGGTCAGCGCCTTCATCCGCCCCGACGGCTCCTACGAGGACAAGACGCGCCTGTTCACGGGGGTCGCCGCCCACGGCGAGCCGGTCGTGCGCTCCTCACTGACCGTCTCCGACCGCATCGGCGACCTGCCCGAGTACACCGCCGCAGCGCTCGCGGCACTCCTCGTGACCGCCGCGGCCGCCACCTCCCGAGCCCGGGGTGGGCGTGCCGCTAGGGTTCAGGCCGAGCACCGAGAGGAAGAGGAAGCTGTCGTTGTCTGAGCATGCCGCCGCGGCCACCGCGCACCGAGGACCGGTGACCCGGGTCCTCGTCTGCATCCCGACCTACAACGAGCGCGACAACCTGCCCACCGTGGTGCGCCGGGTGCGCGAGTCGGTGCCGGACGCCGACGTCCTCGTCCTCGACGACAACTCCCCGGACGGCACCGGCAAGGTCGCCGACGAGCTCGCGGACGACGACGCGCGCGTGCACGTGCTGCACCGCGCCGGCAAGGAGGGCCTCGGCGCCGCCTACCTCGCCGGGTTCGCCTGGGGTCTCGGGCGCGACTACGACGCGATCGTCGAGATGGACGCCGACGGCTCCCACCAGCCCGAGCAGCTGCCGGAGCTCCTCTCCGCCCTCGGCGACGCCGACCTCGTCATCGGCTCGCGCTGGGTTCCCGGTGGCTCGGTGCGCAACTGGCCCCTGCACCGCAAGGCGCTCAGCGTCGGCGGCAACCTCTACACGAGGGTGCTGCTGGGCATGGGGGTCAACGACGCAACCGCCGGCTTCCGGGCCTACCGCACCTCGGCCCTGCGCGCGATCGGCCTGACCGACGTCGCCTCCCAGGGCTACTGCTTCCAGGTCGACCTCACCAACCGGGCGGTGCGCAGGGGCCTGCGGGTCGTGGAGGTGCCCATCACCTTCGTCGAGCGCGAGATCGGCGACTCGAAGATGAGCAGGGACATCATGCGCGAGTCGCTGCAGCGGATCACCGTCTGGGGCTTGGAGCACCGGGCCCGCCAGCTGCGGTCGCTCGGCTGCCGGGAGCCGAAGTGGCACCGCCTGTAGGACGCGCGCCCCGCGCCCGCCGCCGCCCCCGCTGGCTCGCGGTGGTCTTCGTCCTGCTCCTCGTGGTGCCGGTGCTGGAGATCGCCGTCATCGTGGCCGTGGGCCGGGTCATCGGTGGCTGGCAGACCCTGCTGCTGCTCGTGCTGGAGTCGCTGCTGGGCGCCTGGCTGGTGCGCCGGGAGGGCGCGCGTGCCTGGTCGGCCCTCACGACGGCCCTGAACACCGGGCGCATGCCCAGTCGCGAGCTGGCCGACGCGGCCCTGGTGCTGGTCGGCGGCACGCTGCTCCTCACGCCGGGGTTCGTCACCGACGTCGTGGGGTTCTTCTTCATCCTCCCACTGACCCGACCGCTGGCCCGGGGTGTGCTCGAGAGGGTCGTGGCACGGCGCCTGCTGGGCGGGTTCTTCGGCCCCCCGCGCGGCCCCGGAGGGCGCGGCGGTCCGGGGGAGGGCGACGTCATCGAGGGTGAGGTCCTCTAGCGCTGCGACACGCCGAGGGTGTGAGACATCACACAACCCCCGACGTCCCCGGCGCGCTCGGGGGACAGGAACAACACGCCCCACCGCCGCGTTGGCACAGGTGTACCCCGCGCGACGAGCGTCGGCGCGCCCGGGATCCACCACGTTGGGAGAACCCCCATGGCAGAACGATCACTTCGAGGCACCCGTCTGGGCGCGTTGAGCCTGGAGACCGACGAGCACGTCGTGCCCAGCGAGCGCCAGATCACCACCTACGAGTGCCCCAACGGGCACAAGATCGAGTTGCCCTTCTCGGTCGAGGCGGAGATTCCTCCCACGTGGGAGTGCCGCTGCGGCGCGGAGGCACGCCTCGTCGGCGAGGGCCCCGAGCCCGAGGCCAAGCAGGTCAAGCACCAGCGCACGCACTGGGACATGCTGCTGGAGCGGCGCTCCATCCCCGAGCTCGAGGAGCTCCTCGAGGAGCGGCTCGCCCTGCTGCGCGCCTCGCGCGGCGAGAAGGGCAACGGCAAGCGCTCAGCCTGAGCACTGCACACCGCCGGCACGCGAGGGCCGCGTCCGACCCGGGACGCGGCCCTCGCGCATGCGCTCACACGACGCGGGGCAGCTCGTTGCCGGCGTCGAGGATCCCCTGGCGGACGTTGACCCGCGAGAGCAGGAAACCCCCGACCGCGAAGAACACCAGCAGGGCGATGATCGCCCAGCGGTAGGAGTGGGTGAACTGGTGCACCAGGCCGAAGATGAGGGTGCCGAACCAGCTCGTGCCGCGCTCCATGGCCTGGTAGAAGCTGAAGAACTCCGCCTCCCGGTTCTTCGGCACCATCTGGCTGTAGAGGGAGCGGGACAGCGCCTGGCTGCCGCCCAGGACCACCCCGATCAGCACCCCGAGGGCGAGGAAGGCCGAGAAGGCGCCCCGGGGGACGAAGAAGGCGATCGCGACCACTCCCGACCACAGCACCAGTGAGGCCAGGATCGTGCGCCAGGCGCCGAAGCGGCCGGCCAGGCGCCCGAAGAGCAGCGCACCGCCGAAGGCCACGAACTGCACCAGCAGGATGAGCATCATCAGCTGGTCGGTCTCGAAGCCCAGCTCCTCGCTGCCGTAGAGGCTGGAGGAGCCGATGACTGTCTGGATGCCGTCGTTGAAGAAGAGGTAGGCCGCCAGGAACAGCACGGTCTGGGGGTACTGTCGCAGGTCGCTGAAGGTGTCGCGCAGCTGGCGCAGGCTGCCGCTGACCGCCCCCGCTTCGCGGGCCACCTCGGGCCGTTCGACGCCGCGCAGCCGCCACATGCCGGCGACCGGGATGACGGTGAACACCGCCCACCAGAGGCCGGCCGAGAGCATGCTGATGCGGGCCGCCGTGCCTGCGTCGATGCCGAGCGAGTCGCCCATGGTGATGAACCCGAGGTTGAGCGCGAGCAGCAGGCCGCCCCCGAGGTAGCCCAGGCCCCACCCGCGCGAGGAGACGGCGTCACGGTCGTCAGGACTGGCTATCCGGCACAGCAGGGAGTCGTAGACCGCCTGGGACGAGGCGAAGGCGACGGTGGCGAGGACCATGAGTACGACACCGAGCTGCCAGTTGTCGCCGGCGACGAGGAACATCGCGCAGGCCGCCGCGGCACCGGTCCAGGCGAACACGCCGAGGAGCCGGGCGGGCCGGGGGGACCGGTCGGCGATGGCGCCGACGAACATCAGCACCACGGCGGCGAGGATCGTGGCCACCGTGACGGTGTACGGGGCCACCGAGCCGGGGGCGATGGGGACCCCGAGCACGTCCAGGGTCGCGGTGCAGCTCCCGTCCCCTCCGGGGCACGCGGCCTCCTTCGCGACGGCCGTGATGTAGGGGCCGAACAGCACCGTGCCGGTGGTTGTGACGAAGGCGGAGTTGGCCCAGTCGTACCAGTACCAGGACCTGCGGTACTGCGCCGTGTACGCGTAGGGGTCGGCCGGCGCCGCGACCTCGGAGGACGTCATGGGGGCAGAGTGGCACACGGCGGCCGCGGAGGAATGCGTCTGCGTGCTCAGTCTCCGGCGTGTTCGCCTCGCGGGCCGCTCAGCCCGCGTACTCCCAGTGCCACGGCTCTGGCAGCGAGCCGCCCGGCCCGGCCCAGGCGGGGTGGTACCAGCCGTAGAGGGGGGCGTTCTGGCGCATCCAGAGGTGCGCCGGGCTCCCGAAGCTCTGGATGCCACCGCACAGGTCGAGCGCCATGCCGAGGCCGTGCTCGCTGGTGCCGGGAGTTGCGGCCCACTTGCCCCGGCTGGCCTTCACGGAGACCTGCTCCGCCAGCGACCGGTAGGAGTCGGTGACGCACAGCGGCACCCCGGCGTCCTTCTCGTACGCCCTGCTCAGGGCGTTGAACGCAGCCGCCGCACCCGGGCGCAGGCTGTGACCCGGCGCTCCCTGGAGGGGGCACAGCGCGCTGGCCGGGATGTGGCCGTTCGGGTAGTCCCGCTCGTCCCCGTCACAGGCGTTGGCCGAGCCGTCGACGAACACGTCCGGCAGCTTCAGGGCCCTGCGCAGCTCGCGCGTCACCTCCAGCGCATGGCTGTTCTCCGAGCCGAGCAACAGCCCTGAGATCGGACCCACCCGCCGGACCTGCTCCGCGTGCAGCGCACGCGTGGACTCCAGCTCGCGCCTCTGCCTCGCGATGACCGCGTCCAGCCTCTTGCGGGCGTCGGCCGCAGCAAGGGCCGCCACGGTGGCGGCGGAGCGGGCCTCGACCGCCTTGAGGGCCACACCACGCTGCTCGGCTGCCAGGCTCTGGATGCGCTCGAGCGCGTGCACCTTCTGGTCGCTGAGGTAGGCCAGGTGCGCCACGGGGTCGCTGGCCTCCGAAGCGGGCATGCTCAGCGCCTCGAACATGGCCGTCAGGTCGGCAATCGAGCCGCCGCCGGTGTAGACGTGGAAAGCCCACGCGCCCACGGCCCGCCGGTCGTCGGTGGCCTGGGCGTTCATCTCCTCGAACAGCTTGAGGTTGCGGTCGGCCTCGGCGCGGGCCTCCCGCTCGGCCGTCCGGGCCCTGGCGTACTCCTGGAGCAGCTGGTTGGCCTCCAGGGAGAGTCGCTCGAGGCGGGTGGTGGCCGCCGCGATCTTCGCGTTGGAGGCCGTCAGCTCGTCGCGCAGCCGGCTCGCCTCAGCGATCTGGGACCGCAGCTGCGCGGGATCCAGCGAGGAGTCGACACCGGCGTCGCTGAGGGCGCGACTGGCGGGCGCGGGGGAGGGGCGGCCCTTTGCGGACGAAGCGGTGGCCGTCGTGCCGCCGAGGACGGCACAGGTCAACAGCACGGCGCAGACCGCCCCTGCCCTTCTGACCACGTTCCGCCCGCCGCTTCCGTCGTCCACCCCACCGGCGCACGACACGCCGGTGACTCTGGTAAAGAGACGGTAAATCCTGCAGCTCGGAGGCGAATCCCCCGAACGGCCATCACAGGGTCAGGTGCTTGGCCATCATTGCCACCGTCTTGCCGGGCGCCCCCAGGCGCCCGACCTCGAAGTAACCGCGCCCGGCGTGGAAGGCGAGCGAGGCCGGGTTCGGCGGGTCGGCGTTGACCTCGAGCGTGAGCAGGCCGACCCGGGCGGCGTCGGTCTCCACGACGTCGTAGACGGCCGAGCCGAGGCCGCAGCGACGGAACCGCTCGCTGAGGACGATGCGGTCGAGGTAGTGGAACCCGGTTCCGTAGCGCTGCGCGAACCACCGGTAGTTCGCGGAGTCGTAGGCGGTTCCCGGGCCCATGGTGATGACGAAGCCGGCGAACTCGCCGCCGACCTGCACCACGTCGGCTCGCAGCGACCAGGCCCGCAGCTGGTCGAGCCGCGCCTCGTCCATGGGCGCGAGCAGCTCGACATTGGCCTGGTTGAGCGCCAGCACGTCGTCGACGTCGCGGCCCGCGATGGGCCGCAGCAGGGGAGAGGGGTGCGAGGACGTGGGGCTCGGGGGAGCGGGCCGCATGCCTGACATTGTCCAGCATCGCCGGCCCGGCCCCGTCACCGGCATCCACAGGACGGGCGGCTCCGCCCCCGCTGTCCACAGACAGCTCGCGGACCTGCCCACGGCCCCCGAGCGCGCGCCACGATCGGGCACAGGCACGGCACCAGCGGGAAGGAGCCCACGTGGCACAGGCGCAGCGAACGCGGCAAGCACAGGAACAGGCCCACGAGGCGGCCCCGGGAGGTGACGCGGCGGCCCGGGTCAACGAGGTCCACCTGGTCGGCCGCGTCAGCGGCGCGCCGGAGGAACGGTCCCTGCCGAGCGGGGACGCTGTGGTGCTCCTCCGGCTGGTGGTGCGGCGGTCCCCGGTGTGCCGCACCGCGGCGGGGCGCGGTGCGGCGAGGGGGCCGTCGGTCGACACCATCGACGTGGCGTGCTGGGGCTTGCGCGCGAGGCGGGCCGCCCTGAGGCTCCACGACGGCGATGCGGCAGAGGTGTCAGGCTCCCTGCACCGCCGGTTCTTCAGGGCTGGCGGTGCAGCGGCCAGCCGCTACGAGGTCGCAGCCTCGTCGGTTACAAGGGCACGCACCTGACCACCGGCCGGATCAGCTGGCGATGCTGCCAGTGTCGGGGCCCTCGCTGAGCAGCGCCCGGCGCTCGTCGGCGTTGAGGCCGCCCCAGACCCCGTGGCTCTCGCGCACCTCGAGCGCGTGCTTCAGGCACGCGTCCACGACGGGGCAGCGCGCGCAGAAGGACTTGGCGGTGGCCTCCCGCTGCCGGCGGCGCGCTCCGCGCTCCGACTGCGGAGAGAAGAAGGTCTCCGGGTCGGCGTCGTTGCACGCTCCCTCGAACTGCCACTCGTAGCTCTCGATCACAGGCATCGGGAGACGCTTGATGTAAGCCATGGCGAACCTCTCTCAAACCCTGGGTCGATGCCCCACCGGCACCGAACTGGTTCACAACCTATTCAGAATGTTGTTCATCGCGCAAGATGAGTTGAACAGGTTTATTCTTTCCGGCAAGCAGGTGTACGTTCCAAGGTCGAGCTGGAGGAGGATGTCATGGACACCAAAGACCGCTCGGGAGATCACACGGAGGACCTGGTCGCCGCTCACGAGGGAGCTGGAGGCACGAAGGACTCCCCGGACGGCACGGGCCCCGAGCTGCACGCACCGAGAGTGGCGCTCACATGGAGCGTCGGGGGAGTCGCCGAGCGCCTCGACCTCGCGCCGTCGACACTGCGCACCTGGGACCGGCGCTACGGCATCGGGCCGTCCCAGCGCACGGAGGGCGGGCACCGCCGCTACGACGAGGTGGACATCCAACGCGTGCGGCTCATGGCGCAGCTGACCGGTCGCGGCGTGCCCGCAGGGACGGCAGCCCGCGTGGCGACCTCGGTGGACGCCGCCGGCCTGGCGTCGGCACTCGGCCCGGGCACAGGCTTCCCGGCTGCCGGCCAGGGCGCCTCCAACTCAGCCGTGGAGGCGATCGTGTCATCGGCAGCCGCCCTCGACGCCGACGGGCTCGCCCGCATCTACCAGCGGGTGACCCGCGAGAGCGACCTGGTCTCCGCCTGGACCTCGGTGCTCGCGCCGGCCCTGCGCCGGATCGGCGAGCGCTGGAGCGACGGCTCCCTGGGAGTCGACTCCGAGCACCTCGCGAGCGAGCTGCTGGTCACCGAGCTGCGGTCGCTGACCAGGGCCAACCGGGCCCGTGTCGGCGGTCGACGAGAGGTCGTCCTGGCCAGCGCCGACGAGGAGCAGCACTACCTGCCGCTCGTGGCGATCGAGGCCGAGCTGTCCCTGCAGGGCATCGGCTGCGTGTTCCTCGGCCCACGCGTGCCGGTGGAGGCGCTGATCGACCTCGTGGGCCGCGCCTCACCGCCCGTCGTGTTCCTGTGGGCCTCCATCGGCCGACCGGCGAACGACCCGCTGTGGGCCGCGCTGTCGTCGGTGGAGCGGCCGCTGAAGCTCGTCGTCGGAGGCCCGGGTTGGCCCGAGGACCTCGAGGTCGCGTCGCCGAGCGTGACGATGGTGCGCGCCAACAGCCTCGACGAGGCGTGCGAGGCACTGTCGAGCTCGGTGTTCCCGGCCCCCTGACGCAGAGCGAAGAGGGGCTGACGCTCTAGCCGTGAGGCAAGAGGGCGTCAGCCCCTCTTCGGTGGGCTGCCGTGGGTGGTACACAACGCCGATAATCGACATTATGTCAACTCATTGGCCGTGACCACTTCCCCCGTCGGTGTCACCTGGACCGGACCACCGACAACGCGCCGCCGGCGCCCTTCTAGCCTTGTCCGGTGCATTGCGACTACTTCGATGCGGGGCGGTGCCGCTCGTGCGCCCTGATGGGAGTGCCGTATGCCGCGCAGCTGGCGGACAAGGACGCCGCCGTTCGCGCCCTGCTCGCCGACCACGCACCCGCTGACGTGTGGCTCGAGCCGTTCACCGGCCCCGAGTCCGCGTTCCGCAACAAGGCCAAGCTCGTCGTCGGCGGCACCCGCGGCGCGCCGACCCTCGGCATCCTCGACGCCGCCGGCGCGGGTGTGGACCTACGGCACTGTGGCCTGTACGAACCCGGCCTGCACGGGGCCGTCCTGGCGCTGCCCGACCTCGTCGGGGCACTCGAGCTCACTCCCTACGACGTCCCACGGCGCACCGGCGAGCTCAAGCACGTGCTGGTCACGCACTCCCCCGACGACGAGCTCATGGTGCGGTTCGTGCTGCGCTCCACCGGCCAGCTCGCGCGCCTCGAGCGCGGCTTGCCGGACCTCCTGACGGCGCTCCCCGGGCTGCGCGTGGTGAGCGCCAACATCCTGCCCAACCACACCGCCCTGCTCGAGGGCGACGTGGAGCACGTCCTCACCACCGAGCAGGCGCTCCTGATGCGCGTCAACGGCATCCCGCTGCACCTGCGCCCCCGGAGCTTCTTCCAGACCAACACCACCGTGGCAGCGGGGCTGTACCGCCAGGCCCAGCAGTGGCTCTCCCGGGTCCGGCCCACGACGCTGTGGGACCTCTACTGCGGCGTCGGCGGGTTCGCCCTCCACTCCGTGGCCGCGGACCACCCACCCCAGGAGGTCACGGGCATCGAGGTGTCGGCCGAGGCCGTCGCCAGCGCGCGGCGGACGCTGTCCGAGCTCGCGGTCACCCCGGGCGCCGGCAGGTCGAGCTTCCACGTCGGCGACGCCACGACGTATGCCGTGGGGCTGGCACCCACGGACGCGCCCGAGACCGTGGTGGTCAACCCGCCACGGCGCGGCATCGGGAAGGACCTGGCTGCGTGGCTGGACAGGTCCGACGTCCAGCACGTCGTCTACTCCAGCTGCAACGCGCGGTCGCTGGCCGCCGACCTCGACGCCATGCCCCGGCTCGGGGTCAGGGCGGCCCGGCTGTTCGACATGTTCCCCCAGACCTCGCACCACGAGGTCATGGTCCTGCTCGAGCGGCGGGGCTGAGCCTTCCGCGCCACAGGTCAGCCTGCCGCTGCCCACGCCTGCGCCAGCCACCCGGCGACCTCGTCGTCGACCTCGCCCGGGTCGCCCAGCTCGAGGTGGTGCATCCACACCGTGGGCGCCGGGTGCGCGACCTCCTTGAACCTGCCGGACTCCAGCCGCCGGGGCAGCGCGATCGACAGCACCGCAGGCACCGAGGAGGTCACGTACTGCCCCGGCCGCCAGACGTAGGCGAAGCCGCGACGCCTGCGGAACGCGATCTGGCTCCTGGACACGCGGATGTTCGAAACACCCAAGGCAGCAATGGCTTTCGCTACAGCGTGGTAGACGGCGAGCCCGTCGGCGTGGTCGGCGAAGAGCTCCTCAGCGCTGTCCATCCACGACCCACCACGCGGCATACGGGCTGAGGAGCACCTGGCCGTCGGCGCCGCCGTAGACGTCGTGGTCACCGAGCGCGTTGTGTGGTGCGTCGATGCCGGCGTCGGCGAACCGGGAGAACGGGAAGGGGCGCCACGTGTCGGTGACGTTGTAGACGCACACCATGGGCCCGCTCGGGTGCTGCCGCACCGTGGCGAGGACGCCGTCGTCGGTGTCGAGGAGCACGGTGCTGTCGGCGCCCGCGTGCAGCTGGGGCAGACGGGTCCGCACCGTGGCGAGGTGGTCCAACCCCTGGAAGACCTTGCCCGCAACCGTGCCGAGGTCGCCGCGCTGCCCGGCACGCACCCGGTCCAGCCGGGGCCGATGGGCCCAGCGGTTGTCGTCCTCGTGGCCGCGCTCGTGGTTCCACGCCGGGTCGTTCGGCATCCCGAGCTCGTCACCACTCCACACGACCGGTATGCCGCCCCACCCCGCCACGACGGCGTGCGCCAGGAACATCCGCGCCAGCGCGGTGTTCTCGCCGCCGGCGGTGACGGCGTCGGCGAGACCGGTCAACGACGCGGCCGTCCCGCTGATGCGCTTGTCCCCCGTGGACGCGTTGTGCTGGAAGACCAGCCCCCTCGCCCATGACCCGGGGAAGTCGCCGGAGTACCAGTCCGACAGGAAGCGTCGGTGGGCGAAGCCGTCGAGCCCGACCGCGCGGGCATCGTCGTCGTCGATCGCCCAGCCGATGTCGTCGTGGCAGCGCACGTAGCAGACCCAGGTGCCGCTGGGTGGCGTCGCGGGCAGGGCCTCCAGCGCGTGCCTGGCCAGCAC
This sequence comes from Knoellia sp. p5-6-4, assembly GCF_029222705.1. Taxonomy (NCBI): domain Bacteria; kingdom Bacillati; phylum Actinomycetota; class Actinomycetes; order Micrococcales; family Intrasporangiaceae; genus Knoellia; species Knoellia sp. p5-6-4. Next base: position 16,148 of record NZ_JARGZF010000002.1, on the reverse strand, counting down.
GGTGTTCCCGGCCGCCAGCATCGACCAGACCTGCACCATGAGGCTGTTGTGGTAGGCCAGGTCACTGACCCGCCCCGTGTGTTCCCCCAACCCGAGGTACTGCACCAAGTCACGGGGCCCGACGATCGCCTCTGCCTTGAAGACCGTTGCGGGACAAGCGATTCGCGCGACGGCCCGCAGCACCTGGGTGAGCGCCTGCACCTCGGGCTGGTTCTGGCAGCTCGTGCCCATCCGCTTCCACGTGAAGGCGATGGCATCGAGCCGCAGCACCTCCACGCCGAGGTTGGCGAGGAAGAGCACGATGTCGGCGTACTCCACGAGCACCTCGGGGTTAGACCAGTTGACGTCCCACTGCCACTCGTTGAAGGTCGTCCACACCCACCCCTGAAGCTCGTCGTCCCAGGTGAAGTTGCCGGGGGCGAAGTCCGGGAACACCTCGGGCAGCGTCCGCTCGTAGGCGTCGGGCACCTCCCGGTCGGGAAAGACGTGGAAGTAGTCGCGGTAGCGCCCCTCCCCCGCCCTCGCACGGACGGCCCACTCGTGCTCGCGCGCCACGTGGTTGAGCACCAGGTCCAGCACGAGCGAGATGCCCTGTCCCCGCAGCACGCGGGTCAGCTCACGCAGGTCCTCCACCGACCCGAGGTCGGCACGCACGGCCCGGTAGTCCTGCACGGCATACCCGCCGTCGTTGTCGCCGTCGCGTGGGCGCAGCAGGGGCATGAGGTGCAGGTAGCTCACGCCCAGCTCGCGCAGGTAGCCCACGCGATCGACGACGCCGGGGAGGCTGCCCGCGAACCGTTCGGCGTAGCAGGCGTAGCCGAACATGGACGGCTCCTGCAGCCAGTCGGGCCGCAGCACCCTGCGCTGGTCGAGCCGTCGCAGGTCGGGGTCTCGCTCGGCGAAGGCATCCGCGGCGAGCTCCACGAGGCGCACCGCGAGCGCGTTGGTGTCATCCCCCGCGTAGGCACCCTCGAGCCCGGCCACGAGGTCGGCCCACCACCGCTCGAGGCGCAGCAGGAAGGTCTCCTGCTCCGCCTGCGACAGGCTGCCGAGCCGGCGGCAGGCGGCCTCCTGTGCGAGCGCGAGCCCGGGGGACGAGTGACCCATGGGCCGATTGAACACCCGCCGCGCAGCCTGCGGGGGCCAACGCGCACCCTTAGGCTCGCGGCATGGCCAGGGTGCGCGTCGGGATCTCCGGGTGGCGCTACGCGGGGTGGCGCGGCGACTTCTACCCCAGGGGCCTGCGCCAGGCCGACGAGCTGCGCTACGCGGCAGAGCGGATGTCGTCGGTCGAGATCAACGGCTCCTTCTACTCCCTCCAGAGGCCGACCTCGTATGCCGCGTGGCGGGCCCAGACCCCTGACGACTTCGTCTTCGCGGTCAAGGGAGGCCGGTTCATCACGCACATGAAGCGGCTGGTCGGCGTCGAGGCGTCACTGGCGAACTTCTTCGCCTCGGGGGTTCTCGCCCTGGGGCCCAAGCTGGGACCCGTCCTGTGGCAGCTCCCGGAGCGTGTCCCCTTCGAGCCCGGGAAGCTGGCCGCCTTCTTCGACCTCCTGCCACGGACCACCGGCCAGGCCTGCGAGCTGGCCAAGCGGCACGACGAGAAGCTCACCGACGACCGGGTGCTCACCACCGCCGAGGAGGACGTGCCGATCCGGCACGCCCTCGAGCCACGGCACACCAGCTTCGACACCCCGGAGGCGCACGCGCTGCTGGCCTCGCACGACGTCTGCATGGTCGTCGCCGACAGCGCGGGCCGGTGGCCAGCGATGCGCGACGGCACCTCCGACTTCCGCTACGTGCGGCTGCACGGCGCCACCGAGCTCTACGCCAGCGGCTACACCCCCGAGTCCCTCGACCGGTGGGCCGAGCAGTGCCTCCACTGGCGCGACGAGGGCCACGACGTCTACGTGTACTTCGACAACGACGCCAAGGGCCACGCGCCCCACGACGCGGTGTCACTCATCGAGAGGATGGATTCATGACGTTCTCGGTCGTCGGCCAGGTCGGTGACGCCTTCGGCGTGGCGGTCGCGAGCCGGTTCATCGCCGTCGGGTCGGTCGTGCCGGCCGCCCGGGTCGGGGTCGGTGCGGTCGCGACCCAGGCGATGGCGAAGGTGTCCTACAAGGAGGACGTGCTCGAACTGCTGGCGTCGGGAGCGAGCGCACCAGACGCCGTGGCGCGGGTGACGGCTGCCGACGAGGGCGCGGCCCACCGGCAGCTCGGGGTCGTGGCGGCGCACACCCAGGCCAGCCACACCGGCGACGATTGCCTCCACTGGGCCGGCGGGGCCAGTGGCCGCGACGACACCGGCGGCTACGCGATCCAGGGCAACATCCTCACCGGGCCGGAGGTCGTCGAGCGTATGCAGGAGACGTGGCTGGCCCGCGCTGGCCTCCCCCTCCCCCGCCGGCTGGTGGAGACGCTCCTCGCCGGCGACGCGTCCGGCGGCGACTCGCGCGGCCGCCAGGGCGCCGCCCTGTATGCCGTGGCGCCCGGTGCGGGGTACGACGCCTCCGGGGTGCTCGCCGACCTGCGGGTGGACGACCACCCGGACGCCACGCGTGAGCTGGCGAGGCTCCTCGACGAGCACGAGCTCGTCTTCGGCGCCCCCGAGGACGTGCGGCCGCTCGAAGGCGTCCTGGCCGGCGAGGTGGCGCAGCGGCTCGGTCGGCTCGGCCACCGAGACGACGACACCGCCGCCGCGCTGGCCGCGTGGGCCGGCGAGCGCAACCTCGAGATGCGCCTGACCGACGCGGGCATCGACGCCCGGGTGCTGGAGGCGCTCCGGCGAGAGAGCCCCTGACCGCCTACTCGAAGGGCGTGACGTCGCCGGCCCCACGACGGACCACCTCGGGGTAGCCCTCCGAGAAGTCCACCACCGTCGTCGGCTCCAGGCCGCACTCGCCCGAGTCGATCACCGCGTCGACCTGGTGGTCGAGCCGGTCCTTGATCTCCCAGCCCTGGCTCATCGGCTCCTCGTCCCCCGGGAGCAGGAGCGTCGTGGACAGGATCGGCTCCCCCAGCTCGGCCAGCAGCGCGTGCACGACCGGGTGGTCGGGGATGCGCACCCCCACGGTCTTCTTCTTCGGGTGCAGGAGCCGGCGGGGCACCTCCTTGGTCGCGGGCAGGATGAAGGTGTACTGCCCCGGCGTCGCCGCCTTGACGGCCCGGAACACCCGGTTGTCGAGGTGCACGAGGTGCGCCATCTGGGCGAAGTCACGGCACACCAGCGTGAAGTGGTGCCGGTCGTCGAGCTGGCGGATCCGCAGCATCCGCTCCTTGCCCTCCGCGTTGCCGAGGGCGCAGCCGAGGGCGAAGCAGGAGTCCGTCGGGTAGGCGACCACCCCGCCGTCGCGGAGGATCTGCACCGCCTGCTGGATCGACCGCGGCTGGGGGTCGACGGGGTGCACGTCGAAGTACCTGGCCATGGGAGTGACTGTAGGCGGTGCCACTATGTTGGGCGCGTGCGAGCACTCGTGAAGACCACCGCCGGCCCCGGGCTGGAGATGCTGGACGTCCCCGAGCCGGAGGTCGGCCCCACCGACGTGAAGATCCGCGTGCTGCGGGCAGGCCTGTGCGGCACCGACCTGCACCTGGAGCAGTGGGACGACTGGGCAGCCTCGACGGTCAAGCCGCCGATGGTCATCGGGCACGAATTCTACGGCGAGGTCGCAGAGGTGGGTGAGGACGTCACGAGCGTCCAGGTCGGGCAGCGCGCGTCGGGCGAGGGCCACATCGTCTGTGGGACGTGCCGCAACTGCCGGGCCGGACGGCGGCACGTCTGCATCCACACCAAGGGTGTCGGGGTCAACCGCGACGGCGCGTTCGCCGACTACGTCGTCATCCCGGCGAGCAACGTGTGGGTGCAGCCCGACGACCTCGACCCCGACCTCGGCGCGGTGTTCGACCCCTTCGGCAATGCCACCCACACCGCGCTGTCGTTCCCCATGGCCGGGGAGGACGTCGTCATCACGGGGGCAGGTCCGATCGGTGTCATGGCCGCGGCCATCGCCCGCCACGTCGGAGCCCGGCACGTGGTCGTGACCGACGTCAGCGACTACCGCCTCGAGCTGGCCAGAAGGGCCGGCGCCGACCTCGTCGTCAACGCCGCCCGCAGCAACCTGCGCGAGGCCATGACCGAGCTGGGCATGAAGGAGGGCTTCGACATCGGGCTCGAGATGTCGGGCGTGCCCTCGGCCGTCGAGGACATGCTCGCCAACATGAACCACGGCGGACGCGTCGCGATGCTGGGCCTGCCCAAGGACCCCTTCCCCATCGACTGGGGCCGGGTCATCACGCACATGATCACCATCAAGGGTATCTACGGCCGCGAGATGTACGACACCTGGTACGCGATGAGCTCGATGCTGCAGACCTCACCGGTCCTGCGCGAGCGCGTCGCCTCGGTGATCACCCACCGTTTCCCTGCCGAGAAGTGGCAGGACGCCTTCGACGCCGCGCGCTCCGGTCAGTGCGGCAAGGTCGTCATGGACTGGAGCTGAGAGGACACGCATGTACGGCACCGTGAAGGACGAGATCCGCGCCACCCTCGAGGAGATCGAGGCAGCCGGCCTGACCAAGAACGAGAGGGAGCTGACCTCCCCCCAGCACGCCCACATCACCACCGCCAAGGCGGAGGCGATCAACTTCTGCGCCAACAACTACCTCGGGCTCGCCGACCACCCCGACGTGGTCGCGGCCGCCACCCAGGCGCTGCAGGACTGGGGCTTCGGCATGGCCAGCGTCCGGTTCATCTGCGGCACGCAGACGCTGCACAAGACGCTCGAGCACGCCATCTCGGACTTCCTGCAGATGGAGGACACGATCCTCTACTCCTCGTGCTTCGACGCCAACGGCGGTGTCTTCGAGGTGCTCTTCGGCGAGGGCGACGCGATCATCTCCGACGAGCTCAACCACGCCTCGCTCATCGACGGCATCCGGCTCTCGAAGGCCGCCCGCTACCGATACCGCAACGCCGACATGGCCGACCTGAGGGCCCAGCTCGAGGCCGCCAAGGCCGCGGGGGCGCACCGGACGGTGGTCGTCACCGACGGCGTCTTCTCCATGGACGGCTACCTCGCACCGCTGGACCAGATCTGTGACCTCGCCGAGGAGTTCGGCGCCCTCGTCATGGTCGACGACTCGCACGCCGTGGGCTTCATCGGCGACGGCGGCCGCGGGACGCCCGAGCACTTCGGTGTCATGGACCGGGTCGACATCATCACCGGCACCCTGGGCAAGGCCCTCGGCGGCGCCTCCGGCGGCTACGTCAGCGCGCACCAGGAGATCGTCGACCTGCTGCGCCAGCGCTCGCGCCCCTACCTGTTCTCCAACGCGGTCGCGCCGGTGGTCGCGGCCGGCTCCCTGAAGGCCATCGAGCTGGCCCGCGCCTCCGGCGAGGGCCGCGAGACGCTGCGGCGCAACACCGCCCTGTTCCGCGAGCTGATGGCGGCCGAGGGCTTCGACCTGCTCCCCGGCAACCACCCGATCACGCCCGTGATGTTCCCGGGCGAGGACGGCGCCCGGCGCGCCGCCCAGATCGCCGACGAGATGCTCACCCACGGCGTCTACGTGATCGCCTTCTCCTACCCCGTGGTGCCCAAGGGGAAGGCGCGCATCCGCGTGCAGCTGTCGGCGGCGCACTCCGAGGAGGACGTGCGCGCCTGCGTCGCCGCCTTCGTGGCGGCGCGTGACCGCGTGGGGTGAGGGACCTGCGCTAGGAGCCGGCGCCGGCCTCGCGCGTCGTGATCGGCGTCCCCCGCTCGACGGTGCGGCTCACCGTGCACAGCCGGTCGTGGGAGCGGGCGATGGCCCCGGGCAGGCGGTCGCGGGCCTGGTCGCCGTCCGCCCCCTCGGGGAAGGTCACCGTGAACTCGACCCGCAGGTCGCCCATGTGGTTGCCGCTGTCGTCGCGCTGCTTCTCCCCCGACGCCTCCACGGTGAACGTCTCGGGGTCGACCCGCTTGGTCGTGATGTAGTCGACGTCGATGGCCGTGCACCCTGCGATGGCCGCCAGCAGCAGCTCGACCGGGCTGAACTGTTCGCCGCCCCCGCCGATCCGCATGGAGCCGCCCCGCTCGTTGGTCACGTCGAAGACGCCCTTCTCGACCCGGGTCAGCGTCACCGACCGGTGCCCCGTGCCGGTGCCGCCGGTCTCCTCGGCCATGTCGGTCATGTCAGGTTCCCCATTTCTGCGCCAGTGTGCGCACGACGGTCAGGTTACGGGTCGTGGCGGCGGCCCCGGTGATCCGTTCCACCTCCGCGTTGCCGAGGCGCGCCTCGTGGAACGCCCGGCCGAGCTCGACGAGCACGTCCCGGCCGATGACGTGTGCCCGCTCCCCCGGCACCTCCCAGGCCGCGAGCCGGGCCGCCGCCTCCTCGGCGACGTCCTGCTGGCAGAACGCGACGTAGCGTCGCACCTCCCCCTCGAAGGAGGGCGGTATGCCGTCGGCGGCCTCCACCAGCAGGCTCAGCTCTGCGGGCCTCCGGGCCATGGCGACGACGTCGAACCCTGCGGCAGCGGAGAGGCACTCCCCCACCGCCTGCTCCACCTTCGCGAGGCTGCGCATCGGGGTCGTCACGAGCATGTTGCCGGTCTGGATGTGCGAGGCGACGTCCAGGAAAGCGTTGTCCTCCAAGACTTTCCGGGCGTGTTCCATCTTGAGGATGCGCTTGCCGACGTTGACGGCCCGCAGCAGGACGACGTAGGTGGGCATGTCAGAGGTGCACGACTCCCTCGCCGACCTCGACGACCAGCCCGCCCACCTGCACGACGCCCTCCTCGGAGACGCTCAGGTCGAGCGTGGACGGACGGCCGACCTGGGCGCCCTGGCTGATCCGCCAGGACACGCCCGTGCGACCCTGCGCGACCAGCCAGGCCCCGAGGTTGGAGCAGGCCGAACCGGTGGCCGGGTCCTCGACCACGGCCGGGCCCTGGGTGAACAGCGCCCGCGCCTCGACGGTGTCGGGCCCCGTCGGCGCCCAGAGGTAGACCAGCGTCTCCCCGCCCCGGGTGCCCATGCCGGCATACCGGCGCATGAGGGCGGCCTCCCCCACCGCGCGCCGCACGACCTCCACCGAGGAGGCCTGGGCGATGATCTGGCCGCTACCGGTGCTGACCTGCTGGACGGGACCCACGAGGTCACCCTCGGCCAGCCCGACCGTCCGGGCGATCTCGGCCGGCTCGAGGTCGCGCTCGACCCTGCCCTCGTTGGCGGTGAGGACCCACTCGTTGCCGTTCGCCCGCACCGGGACCACCCCGGCCGCCATGGACAGGCGCACCCGGTTCCCGGTGTCGAGCAGGTCGCGGACCACGTGGGCCGTGCCGAGGGTCGGGTGCCCGGCGAAGGCCATCTCGTAGTGGGGCGTGAAGATCCGCACCCGCGCGTCCGCCTTCGGGTGGTGGTGGCCGTCGGGCGGCATGACGAACGTGGTCTCGGAGAGGTTGAACTGCCGGGCCAGGCCCTGCATCTGCTCCTCGTCGAGGTCGGCAGCGTCCTCGAACACACAGAGGGGGTTGCCCGAGAACGGGTCGCCTTCGTTGGCGAAGACATTCAGCAAGCGGAACGGCAGCCTCATGGGCCCACTGTGGCAGACCGTAGGGTGACGCGGGTGGAGACCGCAGAGGTGCAGACCGAGCAGACGACGACCCTGAGGCAGCCGGAGGGGAGGCTCGTGCTCGTGCGACACGGCGAGACGGAGTGGTCTCGCACCGGCCAGCACACCGGCGTCACCGACCTGCCGCTCACCCCGGCCGGGGAGGAGGCCGCCAGCGGTCTCGCCGGGGCCCTGGAGGACTTCGACTTCACGCTCGTGCTGTCCTCTCCCCTGGAGCGGGCCCGCCGGACGGCCGAGCTGGCCGGCCTGCGGCCCGAGCTCGACCACGACCTCGTCGAGTGGGACTACGGCGCCTACGAGGGCCTGACCACGCCCCAGGTCCGTGAGCACCTGGGCTACGACTGGACCGTCTTCGAGCATGGCGTCGCCCCCGGCGAGACGCCCGGCGAGTCCGTGGAGGAGGTGGCTGCGCGGGCCTCACGGGTCGTGCGCCGCGCCACGAGTGCCATGACCGCCGGTGACGTCGTCCTCGTCGCCCACGGGCACCTGCTCCGGGTGCTCACCGCCGTCTTCCTCCAGAAGGAGCCCCGCTTCGGCGCGCAGCTGCTGCTCGACGCCGGCGCGCTCAGCGTGCTGGAGTTCGAGCGCGGGCTGCCCGCCGTGCGCATGTGGAACCGGCCCGCCTGAGGCCCCCGGCATACGCGCCCTGCCCGTCAGGGCAGCGGCCAGGTGTGCACGGGCTCGTTGCTGTGCATGTGGCCGTGGTAGAGCTCGAGCATGCGGCCCAGAGCGGCCTGTCGGTCGAGCCCCTGCGCCTGAAGGCGCTCGACGGCCTGCGTCTGCCAGGTGGCGCCGTTGCTGCCGGTCTTGCACCGGCCCTCGATGACCGTGAGGTAGCGCTCGCGCACCTGGTCCGACACCCCCCACTCCTTCAGACCCTCGTGGGCCAGCGGCAGCAGGTGGCGCAGCACGAGCTCGTCGACGCTGACCTGGCCGTAGCCCGGCCAGTAGAGCGTGGCCTCGATGCCGTCGCGGGCCGCGTTGTGGAAGTTCTGCTCCGCGACCCCGAAGCTCATCTTGGTCCACACCGGGCGGTCGTCGGCGGCGAGCTTGCGGATGACGCCGTAGTAGAAGGCGGCGTTGGCCATGACGTCGACGATGGTCGGGCCGGCCGGCAGCACACGGTTCTCGACGCGCAGGTGGGGGCGCTCGTGGACGATGTCGTAGATGGGGCGGTTCCACCGGTAGACCGTGCCGTTGTGCAGCCTCAGCTCCGCCAGCGAGGGCGCCTCGCCCGCCTCGAGCTTGGCCACCGGGTCCTCGTCCGAGACCTCGGCCAGCAGGGCCGGGAAGTAGCGCACGTTCTCCTCGAACAAGTCGAAGATCGAGGTGATCCAGCGCTCGCCGAAGAAGACGCGTGGCCGCACACCCTGGTTCTTCAGCTCCACGCTCCTGGTGTCGGTCGCCTGGCTGAACAGCTCGATGCGGGTCTCGGCGTGCAGCCGCTGCCCGAAGAAGAACGGCGAGTTGGCGGCCAGCGCGATCTGCGGGGCGACGAGGGCCTGGGCGGCGTTCCAGTGGGCCGCGAAGTCACCCGGCGCCACCTGCAGGTGCAGCTGCACGCTGGTGCAGGCCGACTCCGGCGCGATGGTGTCGCAGTAGGTCGCGACTCGTTCCCCCGTCGGCCCCTCGATGTCGAGGTAGATGTCCTCGCCGCGGGCGACGAAGATCGAGTCGTTGAGCGCGGTGTAGCGGTTGTTGGCACTGATCCACTCGCCCTGGAAGTGCTCCGGCATGATCGTCGGCAGGATGCCGACCGCCACGATGTGCGCATCGTGCCGGGCGGCCGCCTCGTCCGCGCGGTTCAGCGACCCCCGCAGCTCCTCCTCGAGGTGCAGGGCCTCGTCGCCGGGCAGCGGCCGGGGCCGCACGTTGAGCTCGATGTTGTAGCGCGCGAGCTCGGTCTGGTAGTTGGGGTCGGCGATGGCCTCGAGCACCTCGGCGTTGGCGAACCTCGGCTGGAAGTGCTCGTCGACGAGGTTGAGCTCGATCTCCAGGCCGGTCATCGGCCGGTCGAACTCGAAGTGGCTGTGGGACAGCATCCGCTCGAAGACGTCCAGGTTCTGGCGCACCTTCTCGCGGTAGCGCTGACGCTGCTCGCGCGTGTAGCTCTGCGCGGTGACCTCTTCGCCCAAGGGGAACCTCCCTGACGTGACGACGTGCCTTCGCTGACGGACGTGCCTTCGCTGCATCGACCCAACCACACCGGTGGCACCGCGGCCACCGGTTGCGCTGCGGTCGCGGTGTGCTCATTCTCTCGGGCGGATCCGGGGCACGCCCGGCGAAATCAGCGGCCCTGTCGGCGCCCTCTCCTAACCTCGCTGTCGTGCGCCTGATCCACACCTCCGACTGGCACCTGGGGCGCTCGTTCCACCAGGTGGGGCTGCTCGACGCCCAGGCGGCGTTCATCGACCACCTCGTCGAGACGGTGCGGGCCGAGTCGGTCGACGCCGTGCTGGTCTCCGGCGACGTCTACGACCGGGCGCTGCCGGCCCCCGACACGGTCGAGCTGCTGTCCGAGGCGGTCACCCGGCTCATCGACACGGGCGCCCAGGTGGTGCTCTCCAGCGGCAACCACGACTCGGCGATCCGGCTCGGCTTCGCCGCGCGGCTGCTCGAGCGGTCGGGTCTGCACATCCGCTCGTCGGTCGGCTCCATCGGCCGACCCGTGCTCGTCGACGGCGTCGCGATCTACCCGCTCCCCTACCTCGAGCCCTCCATCGCCGCCGAACCCCTCGGGGCCGGTGAGCGCACGCACGCCGGCGTGCTCGCCGCCGCCATGGAGCGGGTGCGCGCCGACCTCGCCCAGCGGCCGGGACCGTCGGTGGTGATGGCCCACGCGTTCGTGGGCGGCGGGGCCACCAGCGACTCCGAGCGCGACATCACCGTCGGCGGCGTGGCCATGGTGCACCCCCGCGTCTTCGACGGCGCCGACTACGTCGCCCTGGGCCACCTTCACGGCCGGCAGCAGATCGACGAGACGGTGCGCTACTCGGGCTCCCCCGTGGCCATGTCCTTCAGCGAGGCGTCGCACACCAAAGGCTCGTGGGTCGTCGACCTCGACTCCTCAGGGGTGCGCTGCGAGCAGCTCCAGGCGCCGGTGCTGCGGCCCCTCGCCCTGCTGCGCGGCGACCTCGCCGACCTGCTCGAGCGGCCCGAGCACGCCCACGCCGAGAAGGCCTGGTGCCAGGTGACCCTCACCGACGCGGTGCGCCCGCTCGGCGCCATGGAGCAGGTGCGGCGCCGCTTCCCCCACACGCTGTCGCTGCAGTTCGACCCGCAGGGCGCCCCGGTGCCGGTGAGCTCGTATGCCGCCCGCGTCGCGGCCCGCTCGGAGGTGGACGTCTGCTGCGACTTCCTCGCCCACGTGCGGTCCGGGCACGCGGCGACCGCGGCCGAGCGGGAGGTCATCGCCGGCGCGGTGGAGGCGGCCCGGCTCGCCCGCGCCGACCACGACGACGAGGGCGCTGCCGCCGTGCCTGCCGGGGCGCGAGGGGAGGGCGTGGCATGAGGCTGCACCGGCTGTCGGTCACCGCCTTCGGCCCCTTCGCCGGCACGGTCGACATCGACTTCGACGAGATCTCCTCCGCCGGCCTGTTCCTCATCCGGGGCGCCACGGGGGCCGGCAAGACCAGCATCCTCGACGCGATCTGCTTCGCCCTGTACGCCGACGTCCCCGGCGCCCGCCCGTCGGGCCGGTCGCTGCGCAGCGACCATGCGCCACGGGACGTCGTGCCCGAGGTCACCGTGGAGTTCACGGCCTCCCGTCGCCGGTTCCGGGTGACCCGCTCACCGGAGTTCATGCGGCCCAAGCGGCGCGGCGACGGCGAGACGAAGTCGCCCGCACGGGTGGTGCTGCACGAGCAGGTCGACGGCACGTGGGTCGGCAAGGACAACCGCCACGACGACGTGGCCGCGGTGCTGCGCGAGGTGCTCGGCATGGGCCTCGAGCAGTTCAGCAAGGTGGTGCTGCTGCCGCAGGGCGAGTTCGCCGCCTTCCTGCGGGCCACGCCGGAGGCTCGACGCGAGGTGCTCGAGCGCCTCTTCGACGTCTCGTCCTACGCCGCGGTCGAGGACTGGCTGGCCTCCGAGCGCCGTCGCACCGCCGATGAGCTGGCCGGCCACCAGCGAGGGCTGGCCACCGACCTGGCGCGCCTCGCCGACGCCGTGGCCGACGCGCCGGTCGAGGCCCTGGCCGACCTCCCCGACTGGCGAGAGCTCGAGCCGCACCAGGTGGGCGAGCAGTGCCCGCGCCTGCAGGCCGTGCTCGAAGCCCACGCCGCGCAGGCTCTCGCTGCCCTCGACGCCGCGACGACCTCGGCGACCGCGGCGACCACCCGCCTGCAGGAGGCCGAGCAGGCCATCGCCCTGCAGGAGCGCGCCTGCACCGCCTCGGCGAGGCTCGCCGAGCTCGACGCCGGCGGTCCCCTGCACCAGCAGGCCCGCGACGCCCTGGCCGCCGCCGCGCGGGCGGCGGCGGTGGGAGGAGAGCTGCGGGCCTTGGAGCGGGCCGACTCCACCCTGTGTTCCGCAGCAGCCGCGGCCGAGCAGAGCGCTGTGTCCCTTGCCCCCTTCGGGCTGAACGACCGCGGTCTCGACGGGGTGGCCGCCTGGACCGACCGGCTCGTCGCCCAGGAGGACGGCCTCGCCGAGGCCGTGCGCCTCGAGCGTGCGGTGGCCGAGCGAGCTCGGCGCCGGTCGGGTCTCGAGGCCAAGGCCATCGCGGCCGAGACGTCGGCGACCACGCTCGCCGGCACCGAGGCTGGGCTGGAGCAGGCGTGTGTCGAGGCCGAGCTCCGGCTCGCCGAGGCCAGGGCGGCGGCCGCAGCGCTCGAAGGCCTGGCGTCGCGGTTGCGCGACGCCGAGCACGTGCTGCGCGTCCGCCTCGAGCACGAGGAGGCATCGGCTGCTCGCGTCGGGCTGGCGGAGCGGGTCAGCCTGACCCGGACGCACGAGCAGGAGCGACGCGAGCACCTGCTCGACCTGCGCGAGGCCCGGCTGGCCAACATGGCCGGCGAGCTGGCCGAGCACCTCTCCTCCGGCGACCCCTGCCCGGTGTGTGGCTCCGGTGAGCACCCGAGCCCGGCCGTCCGCACGGTCGAGGTCACGCCCGACGACGTCGCGGTGGCGGAGGCGGCCTGGACCGCAGCGCAGCGGCAGCACGCCGCCCTCGAGCGGGAGCTGGTGGCCGCCGACACGGCGGCTGCAGCCCGCCTCGAGCTGCTCGGCTCGCCGCCGCCGTCGGTCGAGACCCTCCGCGAGGCAGTGGCCGTGACCCGCTCGGAGGTGGAGCAGATGGGTCTGCTGGCGAGGCGGGCCACCGCACTCGAGGAGGCCCTGTCATCGGCGCGCGCCGAGCGCGCGTCGCTGGCAAGCCGGGTGGAGGCGCTGCGGTCCGAGGCGGTCGGCGCTCGGGCCACGCTCGACGAGCTCGAGCGGGCGCAGACCGAGGAGCTCGAGACGCTGCGTTCGCTGCTCGAGACGCACACCCGACTCTGCCCGTGCGCCGCGTCCACGGCCGACACACCGGGTGCCGACGAGGTCGGCGAGGCCGAGGCCGCCGTCGCCCTCGCCGCCCACCGGAGGACGACGCTTGCCGCGCAACGCCACGTGGACGCGCTGCGGGTGCTCGCTGCCGCCACCGAGTCCCGGCAGGCGGCGTCCGACGCGGCAGAGACGTCCCTGGCCGCAGACGGGTTCACCGACCCGGGTGAAGCGCGGGCAGCCGCCCTCCCGGCCGACGAGACCACCCGGCTGCAGCGACTGTGCGACGACTACGTCCGCGCCCGCACCGAAGCCCAGGCCGTGCTCGCCGACCCCGCGGTGCAGGCAGCCGCTGAGGTCGAGCCGCCCGACGTCGAGTCCCTGCGCGGGCTGGCCGCCCAGGCGCACAGCGAGCTGCTCCAGGCCAAGGACGCCGAGACCCTGGCACGTCGCACCCTAGCCGCCGTCACCCGGCTCGCAGCAGACCTCGTGCGTCAGTGCGAGGAGCTCGGCCCCCTGGCGGAGCGCCATGCGCTGGTGCGCGACCTCGCCGACACCTTCGCCGGCACGGGCGGCAACAACGCCCTGCGGATGCGCCTGTCGGCCTTCGTGCTGGCCGCCCGCCTCGAGAAGGTCGCCGAGCTCGCCAACGAGCGGCTGGCCGTCATGGGCGACGGCCGCTACCGTCTCCAGCACTCCGACGACCTCGCGGCTCGCGGCGCCCGCAGCGGCCTCGGCCTCAGGGTGCAGGACCTGTGGACGGGCCAGACCCGCGACACCTCGACGCTGTCCGGTGGCGAGGCGTTCATGGCCTCCCTCGCCCTGGCGCTCGGCCTGGCCGACGCGGTGCGCGAGGAGTCCGGCGGTTTCGACCTGCAGACGCTGTTCGTCGACGAGGGGTTCGGCACCCTCGACGACGAGAGCCTGGAGCATGTGATGGGTGTGCTCGACGGCCTGCAGGAGGGAGGCCGCGCCGTCGGAGTCGTCAGCCACGTGGCCGAGCTGCGCACCCGCATCCCCTGCCAGGTGACCGTGCACAAGACCGAGAGCGGCTCCACCGTGCGCGTCTCCACCGCGGCAGGCAGCGAGACAGCAGCCTGACCGGGTGTGTGTTCTCAGGTAGACGTCTTGGGCGCAGCCCGCATAGTGGCCGCCATCGTCCGGACTACTAGGTCACCCGCTGAGCGAGCGACGTCTGGTGATGCCGCGTTGAGGAAGACCGCAACTGCCGATGACAAGACGACGGCGTGGACCACAGCCTCCGGCCAGACGGCTCGTGGGAGGATGCGCGCCATGACGGTGCAGCACCCCGAGCAGGGCGGTGAGCCCCTCAAGCGAGAGCAGGTTTGGGTGCGGTGCGAGCCAGTGGGGAAGGTCGACCTACTTGGTCCATCATTCGGCGGCGACCCATACGGACTCTCCCCGGTGACCGAAGTCGTGGCGGGCGTAGCAGGCGGGCTGTGGCGGCTCGTGGTGGGCAGAGGCCGCTGGCGTGTTCTTGTGACCGAGCGCGGAAGCGACTCAGTGGTCTGCTCGCAGGTCTATAGGAACAAGAGGGCCGCCACCCACGAGGGCATGGCGCAGGCCGAGGCCCTATTCAGTTCCTAGAGCTGCTGGGGGCGCCGTGGGCTTCACCGCGGCCGTCCGCTCATGCCGCGATCCGCTCGGTCGTGCCGGCGCTCTCAAGGGGTCAGCGCAACACTTCCTTGACTCGAGGAGGTGTCGTGGCGCGTGGGTACCAGAGGTTGTCGCCGCAGGCGATTGATGAGGTGTGGGTCCGGCTTAGTGCTGGTCATGCGGCCAAGCCCGCGGCTCGGCAGCTGGGATTGCCGACCAGCACGGTGCGGACCTACCTGTTGCGGTGTGGCGGAATCCGTCCCGTTCCGCGCCGCCGGACCGAGGGCCGGTTGAGCTTGGAGGAGCGTGAGGAGATCTCCCGCGGAGTTGCCGCGGGCCTGTCGCTGCGGGCGATCGCAGCCCAGCTGGGCCGGGCCCCCTCCACGGTGAGCCGCGAGGTCGCCGCGAATGGCGGCCGGCGACGGTATCGGGCGCACGGGTCAGGCCGGCAGGCATGGTCGCGGGCGAGTCGTCCGAAGGCGTGCAAGCTCGCGACCAACCCGGCGCTGCGTGCAATCGTGGAGGAGAAGCTGCGGCGCCGCTGGTCGCCGCAGCAGATCGCCGGCTGGCTCAAGCTCAGCTACCCCAACGACACGGAGATGCAGGTGTCGCACGAGAGCATCTACCGCACGCTCTACGTCCAGTCCCGCGGCGCGCTGCGTCGAGAACTCACCGCGTACCTGCGCACGGGCCGGGTGATCCGTCGTCCCCGCGGGGTCCGGCTGCCCGATGGCCGCGGTGGGCGCCCGGGCATCCTGCACATCTCAGAACGGCCCCCCGAGGCCGAAGACCGCGCGGTACCCGGACATTGGGAAGGCGACCTGGTCTTCGGCAAGAACATGAGCCCGGTCGCCACGCTGGTCGAACGCTCCACCCGGTTCCTGATCCTCGTCGCGCTGCCGGGCGGCAATCACAAAGCCGATGTGGTGGCCGAGGCGCTGGCAGCAGCGGTCACCACGCTGCCCACCCAGCTCGCACGGTCCCTGACCTGGGACCAGGGCCATGAGATGGCCGAACACCGACGGTTCACCACCGCCACCGGCATGCAGGTCTACTTCTGCGATCCCAAGTCACCCTGGCAGCGCGGCAGCAACGAGAACACCAACGGCCTGCTCCGCCAATACCTCCCTAGACGACTCGACTTCCGCACCCTCACCCAGGCCGACCTCGACGCCATCGCCGAAGAACTCAACGAACGCCCTCGACAGACTCTGGGCTTCAAGACACCATCACAAGCACTGGCCGAGGTGTTGCGTTGACCGCCTGAACCCGCACCGATGAGCGCGTCGTTGTCCGAGGAGGGCCGTCACCGCAGTCGCGCGGCCATTACGGTCACGTCATCGTGCAGGGAGGTGTCGGCGAGTGCGGCGATTCCTTGGACCAGTTCCTTCACCGGAGCGTCGCGGAGGTCGGCGGCCCGGTCG